>NZ_JBGONO010000001.1:251764-387510 GCF_041439165.1 Enterovibrio sp. FF113
ATCAAGCTAGCTGCATTTTTGGACAATACGACGTAACTGTTTTCGCTGCTTGAGCGCGGGCGTTATCTTGACTACAATGACGCACTTTTTTTGACTACAGGTCACGAACATGAACGACACTAACTCGCTACCCGCTTTGCCAGATCGCCTTGCAGGCAATCCACGTAGCCCGCATCATGTAGCCGAATGTTTTGAACACGAAATCGGTATTGTCTTTAACGGCAAAGAGCGCTTTGACGTTGAAGAATACTGCATCAGCGAAGGTTGGGTGAAATTCCCATCACCAAAAGCGTTGGACCGCCGTGGTCAACCGCTTCTGATGACGCTGAAAGGCAAAGTAGAAGTTTTCTACAAGTAATTAAATACTCCAAGTATTGAAAACGACTGCTGATAGGGCCTAAAGACATTTAGGCCCTTTTTTTGGCGCTAACGATCAGCATTTACCCTCTAAACACTCTTAAACACGACGATAAACTGATTGCCACTCTCGCCTTCACCTGCACTTTTGACCTGCACATTCGCACTGTGGATCTGCGCAATGTCTTTCACAATAGACATGCCCAGCCCTGCACCATCCCCTTTGTTAGAATGACCGCGATAGAACTTATCAAAAATACGCTGGCGAACGTCTTCGGGCATCGCCATCCCCGTATCCGACACCGTCACTGCCACTTGGCTTGAATCAGTAAGAAGCTCAACGTCTACCGTAATCGAGGAACCTTGCCCTGAATAGCGAATGGCGTTGTCTATTAAGTTGGCAAACAAAATGGAAAGCATGACGGGGTGCGCGCTAACCGACGCTTTTTCGGCTCCAACCAAAGAAATTGTCTGTGAATACTTGAGTGAAATAGGCACTAAGTTGGCGATCTCTTCACGAAGCATGCTCACAAGATCCATTGGCTGCAGGACAAAGTCTTTTTGCTGCTCCACACGAGAGAGCACCAAGAGTTGTTGAATCACCCTATCGGTTCTATCAATGCCTGCCAAAATGCTGCTCAGATCTTTGTTGCGCTCTTTTTCATCAACACTTTGAATCGCATTTTCAGCGTTTAACCTTAATACGGCCAATGGTGTTTTTAATTCATGGGCCGCCGTACTGATCAAGCGTCTTTCGCGCTTCCACGCATTTTCCAACTCCGCCAGCAAAAAGTTAATCTGTTTCACCAATGGCTCAAGCTCAATCGTGGGGTTTTCAACGCGTATACGCTGCAAGTTATTAATGCTTTTCGAAGCAATCAGCTTTCGTAGTTCTTCAATCGGGCGAAAATACCGATTAACCAGCAAAACAATTAACGCAACAAGGAAGGGGATCAATAGAATTTGTGGAAGCCCGATAGAAAGCGCCACTTCTGCTGTCAGTTCCTCTCGAATACCTATCTTTTCAGCGACGAGGATCGTGAATGCCGGTGACGTGTCACCAGGCGGCGTAAAAGGCAATTGAAAGGTACGCCAACGTTCCCCTTCAACCGTCACATCTTTATAGCCCGCTTCGTTTAAGGTGCCTAAAAATACATCCGGTGCATTGGCGCTTTTGCCGACGAGCTTGCCGTTAGACAGATATTGGAACAGCACCTTTTTTTCGTACGGATGCCCATAAGGCGTAGCCGTTTCTTCATCCACCGCCATTTTGTTAATGGAAGAAAACCAATCGGCATAAATCTCGTCCAGTTTTTTCGGTGGACTGTTACCCCAACTCATCGCGGCGAGCGCCAATGTTTTTGCGGATTGACCAAGGTGAGCATCAAAGACTTCGTCTATCTCATGACGGGTTTCGGTATACATGAAAAACCATGAACCCAGAACCAGCAAGCTGCTTAATACCGCAGCGCTAAAAATCAGGTTTCGTTTAATCGAAATAGGCGCTTTATTTTTCAATGATATATCCCACACCGCGAATGTTTTTTATCAAATTACCGCCCGTTTTCTTCCGCAGATTATGAATGTGGACTTCTATGGCATTTTCGCTCGCACCTTCATCCCAGCCGTGTAAGGCTTGCTGCAATTGGTCTTTACTCATTACTCGCCCGGCGTGAGTCATTAGCGTGGTCAGCAACTTGAATTCATTGGGTGTGACTCTTATGGCTTCACCGTTAAGCTCAACACGATTATTAGCAAGAGAAACCGACACACCATGAAGCTCAATGTTGGTATCCACATAGCCGGAAATACGGCGGATCATGACTCGAAGTCTCGCCAGCAACTCTTCCAGCGCAAAAGGTTTCACCATGTAATCGTCTGCACCACCGTCCAGACCTTCAACGCGATCTTCTATGTCATCACGCGCTGTCAGAATCATCACAGGTATGGTGTGTTTGGCTTGACGCAGCCTTTTGAGTACGTCGATACCATCAACATCTGGCAGGGTTAAATCCAGTATTACCGCGGTGAAGCTTTCCGTTTTGAGCAGCAATTCTACACCGCCGCCTTTTTGTACCCAATCAACAGTGAATCCATGGCGGCTTAACGAAGCCACCATGGATTCACCTAACATTTGATCGTCTTCAATCAAAAGAATTCGCATTGTTATTCTAGTTCCTTCAGCTTGCGCTCAATCTCGCGTTGTCGCCCTTGATCTGCCAACTCGCGCCCTTCTCTCGGTGCGGCTTTTTGGGCTTTTTTCAAAAAGGCAATGGCTTGTGCTTTGTCGCCGTTGTTTGCTAGAAAGTCACCATAAAAGAAATTTGGATCGATACCTTTTGGATTAATTACGAGGGCTTTTTGCAACATAAGCTCGGCTTCATCGTCATCCCCAAACCCAATTGGCCACCCCGGCACCTGATAATACAGTGAGCCCAAACTGGTGTATGCAGACCCTTCAAGCACTTGTGAGTCTGACGAAATCACTTCTTCAAGCATACCTTTAGCTTCTTTCACCAAAGACAAAGCACCCAATCCGCCTTCCGCACCGGCTAGCGTGCTTTTGTTGATGGCAAGCCAGACTTTGAGATCGTCACGTGATGGGTCACTGTCCAACGCTTCTTGGTTCATTGCAATCAAAGAATTCAGGCAACTGATTTTGTTCTCTTTATTAAAGGTGTCGTATTGGCACTTTGCCCACTGTTTTTGTACTGTTTTGAGCGTTTCATCTGCATTTGCAGCGGTAACGTTAAAGCCCGCAGCCATTGCCAGCATAACAAACAATGATTTGGTGGTTGTTTTCAAGATGGTGTTGATGGTTTTGCTGATACTTATGTTCATCGTCGTTCCCTCAAAATTATCCGTTTGCTTATTCGCAGCGTGTTTTTGTCGCGTATTCCGTGATGGTCTGATGCTGCTTTTTGATTGCAGAACCCACCAAAGACGGAAACAACTGATTGAGCCTGACGAATAATTTTTCAGGCCAGCCGATCCATTTCACTGATGTCTCTTGTTTGAGCATGGCGACAGCTTGCACCGCCACAAATGCCGCTTCGTCAGTTTTGTTTCCTAGCTTTTCGTTCATCTCAGTAACACGCGCATCATTCAACGAGGTATTGGTCGCTCTGGGAGCCAAGTACTGAACGCGCCTACCCGTGCCATTAAGCTCTCGGCTGAGTGCTTCACTAAAGCGTTGTAACCCTGATTTTGCGGCCCAATAACTGGTGTAACCGGGAAAACCAATCGCCCCGAACGTAGAACCCACATTGAGGATCACGCCGTCTTGTGCCATCCAATCAAGCGCACTTTGGCTCAGTAGAATGGGCGCGATCAGGTTCAATTCAACGTCTCGCTTTACGGATGCTGCATCGCGATCTTGCAGATACAGGAAGGTGTTACAGCCCGCGTTATTGATCACGATATCGACGGGCTTTCCCGCAACATCAAGCGAGGCACAAAACTGCGATACCGCGTCAAGGCCTTCGGTTCGCGCCAAGTCTGCGATCAAAGATTGGTGACGCGATGAATCGTCAAGGTTTGCCACCAGTTCAGCCAGTTGGCTCGCTTTTCTGCCCACCACGATAAGTTCACAACCTTGCTTTGCGAGCGCAGCAGCGATCTCTTTTCCGATCCCACCCGTTGCGCCTGTCAGCAAGACACGTTTGCCATTCAGTTTCATGTTTGTCCCCTTCTTCAATTCGCTATTGGCTAAACGCTATGCAGCATGGCTTTGTTGCTTAATCGGCAGTTCACACAGCATTTGGCCATACAGTGCAAACACGCGGTTAGCACCGTCAATAATGGCGGCCTGATCGTCAGGGTTCGTCACTTGGTTCATTAGCGTTTCAAAAAAGCCGATATGCTCGACATCCAATGTGCTGTGTGAGGTCAAATAGCTCATTGCCGCATCAGGCAAACCCAAACCGTGTTTCACCAGTGCAGCCATGTCACCACCGACGGACACACTCGTGCCTTCCAGCACCCAAACCATGCCAAAAAAGGCCATAGGATTGCGTCTGTCAATTTGGTGGTAGAGATACGCAACCATCATTTCAATGGGTAAACCCACCGCACCTTCTGCCTGGTTATAGCGAGCCAATTCGGCATCAAACCCACACTGGTTTAAGTCGTTGAGAATCCACTCGTGGTGGCCTTTTTCTTCTTCAATGTACTCACCAATGGCCTGACGCAACCACTCATCGCTTTCTGGCAATCGCGAGCCACAGGCCATCAGCAAAGGCACGGTGTGTTTAACGTGATGAAAGGCTTGCACCAAAAACGCGGTGTAAGTAGTCAGGTCAACATTGCCCGCACGACACGCCTCAAAAATGGGTGCGCTTAACATGGCATTTCGTGCCGCCAAGGTTTGCTGCTCCAGTGTGTTAAAAAACGGGGTGTTGTTGTCTGTCATCGTGTTGCTTGAAGTATTCATGTTCATGGCAATAGCTTCCCTACGTATTCAAGTCAGTGAAATATCGGAGCAACTGGTCACGGAAAAATCCGCCACGCTCACGCATTGGTTATTTGGGATAAAACAAGAGAATTGTTGTGCAAACACATCACGACGCGGTCGACCATTCGCGGTCATTAAACTGTCCTGATGCTGAAAAGGTTGGGTGAAAATAACGTGCCCGATGGCGGCATAATCCGGTAAGCGGCGATTAAGTTGCGCAATTTGGCTAAGCGTTTGTTCATGGTCATGACTTGCCACCACCGCAGACAACACGGCACAGCCATCGCCAAGCACCACCATTTGACGCAAATGTGGGTAAGCCAAGGCTTCTGCTTCAATCCATTCAGGGCTGACATTGCGACCAAACGCGGTGATCAATACGTTCTTTTTGCGGCCTGAAACAAACAAGTAACCCTCTTCGTCGAGGTAGCCAAGATCCCCGGTATGAATGTCATCGTTTTGGCAATCTATCGCTTCATGGATATAGCCATTCATCGCCGCGCCTTGCACCACGATTTCACCGTCATCGGCAATACGGACTCGGCAATGTGACAGCGGTTTCCCCACGCTGCCTTGGCGGTGTGCGAATGGCGTATTGAGGCTGACCACCGAGCCACATTCAGATAGCCCATAACCTTCAAACACGGGCAGACCAAGCTGTTGCGCTTTGTGGTGCAAAGACGCCGGCACTTTCGCGCCACCGACGGCGATGAATGTTAAAGGCTGTGTAATGCTTGGCTGCACACGGGCAATTTCTGTCAAAGCCAACAGCAACATGGGCGTCACCACCATGCTCTCTGGTTGGTATTGTGCCAACGCCGCGCCGAAAATATCCGGTGAGAAGCCACTTGATCCGCGAAGCCCCACTTCGAATCCTTCTAACACCACAGTTTCAACACCCAATGACAATGGCACGTATATCCCCGTGATATTTTCAAGCAGCGTCGATAACGGCAGCGCGACAAGATGACGAGTTGGCGAAATGCTTTGCTGTGTTGAAATGATTTGCTGAGTCGAAACAGTTTGGGTGCTGACAGCCTCAACCAAAGATTGCGTCACCGCATCAATAATTTCCGCGCTGAGGGCAACACCTTTTGGCGAACCGGTTGACCCCGAGGTAAACGTTATCTTTGCTATCGTATCGCTGCTCAATGTGTTGGCGGCAAGGCGCGAGTAGCAGGGTAATCCGGCCAGTTCACCTTGGGGTGAAATAGCCAGTGTCGACCAATCCCCCACCAACAAATCCACATCCGCTTCCGCAACAAGATGCGCCACTTGTTCACGAGAGAAAAACGTCGGCACGGGCACAACCGTCACCTGTGCCAGTAATGCAGCAAGATCAACCTTCGCCCAGGCAATGCCGTTCTCAGCAAGCAACGCGATACGTTTGGTCTTCCATTGTTTAAGCGTGTCACTCAAGGTTTGAATGTCGCGCCATAAGGTGCAGTAATCCACGTTACCAATCACACCAATGGCGTCACGGCCGACCAACGCCGTTTTGGTCGGCGTGGTCTGTGCAAAATGGCGGATGCGCGCTAACACATTAACCATGGGACACCCCCAGCCCTGTTTTGTACATGGCCGTATTTGAAGCCAAATGTGCGTTTGATGCTCTCAGGTCAATCTGCGAAAGCTGCTTAGCCCCTGCGACTAAGCTTCCCGCCGACACTTTAGGTTGTGTTTGGTAGTAGCTCCCCCACACAGATTCAGCGTTATCAATGCATGCTGAATCGGCATCTACCAGCGACACGGGCGCCAAGCCAAATCGTTTCATCATGGCTTGCAGTGGCCCCGTCGCGGTGAAGATACACCAGCTAAATCCTTGCTCAACCAGATAACGGGAAAGGTAGGTGAAATGCTGTAACGACACCCCGCGTGAAAATGAAGCGAGCTGACCAAATTCAATCAGCGCGCTGCGTTCAACACGCGCACCAAAATGCTGTGAGATAAGCTGTTCAGCCGGAAGATGCAAATACTGCTCAAGAAACAAGCGTTCGTTGTTTGCTGTGCGAAAGCCACACACCGATAAGATGTTCCCTTCTTCATCTAACGCGCAGAAGAAGTAAGGCATGAACTCAGTGATAGTGGCATCAAACGCGATGCGATAACGTTCGGCAATATAGTGCTCCACGTCCGCTCTCAATGCATGCGATTCTGTCACTATCTCGAAGGTGGCAAATATAGGCTTCTTTTCCATTCCGCTTCTTTCCTAGCTGTAAGCGATAATGAGAGCCTAATCAGTAAGTCTTAAGAATCACTTAAGGATGACTTAAAGATGAGAAATTATTTTTCAGCCAGATACTAACCCCCTGAAGTATAAGCAGGAATAAATGTCACCATGACCTGTTGCCATTAATGACAAAATAGTTATCAATCAGCATGTGATGGCAATTGAATGCGCAAAAGAGTGTGCTACTCTCTCTTTCCAGAGAATTCTGACCCTGTCAGTCAACAAGCCGTTTAACCTAGAAAGCAACTCACCATCTCTCAATGAGGAATTATCATGACAGCATCCATCAATTTCCCTATCGGCACACCAGGGCAACCTTGGGGAGATGAAGAAAAAGCGCAGTGGCTCAAAACCACCAGCATCAAGCGCAGCTACAAAGAAGATGTGATGACAAAAATCGAGGCGTTGAAAGACCGCTTCGACGTCACGCAATACGGCGCATTGTCTTTTGATGAATCGCGTTACCCGCAGTTTGGTATTCGAAGCCGTGATGTTGACCAAAACAAGCCAACAGTTCTGATCACGGGTGGCGTGCATGGTTACGAAACCAGCGGTGTGCATGGCGCGTTGCAATTTCTTGATACCGAGGCGCAGGCTTATGCCGAGCACTTCAACCTGGTTGTTGCACCGTGTATCAGCCCTTGGGGTTATGAAACCATCAACCGTTGGAACCCAATTGCAGTTGATCCAAACCGTTCATTTGTAGAAAACAGCCCATCGGAAGAGTCCGCCAATGTGATGGCGTGGGTAAAAAGCTTGGGCGTTGAAGTCTTCACACACATTGATTTGCATGAAACCACGGATACCGACGATTCTGAATTTCGTCCTGCCCTGGCCGCTCGCGATGGCAAAGATTACGAAGAAGACACTGTGCCTGATGGATTCTATACCGTGGGAGACAGTGAAAACCCGAACACCGATTTCCAAACGGCGATCATTGATGAAGTGCGTAAAGTGACGCACATTGCGCCAGCTGACAACAAGGGCTTGATCATTGGTACACCTGTTGAGCAAGAAGGTGTGATCAACTACCCAGTGAAATCATTGGGACTGTGCACTGGCTTTACGGATTGCCAGTACAGCACCACCACCGAAGTGTACCCAGACAGCCCGAAAGTCACCGACCAAGAGTGCAATAACGCGCAAGTCGCGGCGATTCGCGGTGCGTTGAATTACTTGATAGCACAACGCTAAACAATTCAAGATCTCGCGTTCTTCACCTACACACTCTCTCAGCACTGAGGGAGTGTGCTCTTGCTAATGATACAAACCCCACTCAAGTTATCTCGTTAGACTGACCTTATAACTAAGGACAGTTTGAGATTGCGATGCCTAAGCATAAGACGACAACCAAAGTCATACATGGTCTGGAAAATGTTGTATTGGTACTGATTGTCATCGCGACGATTTACGCCATAGGCGAAGAAATCTATCTCGTTATCGTGAATAGAACCGTATCAGTCGGAGATTTATTACTGCTCTTTATTTACCTCGAAGTGCTGGCGATGGTTCACAGCTTCTTTGAATCCGGCAAAGTGCCGGTTCGTATGCCCCTTTACATCGGTATTGTTGCACTGGCGCGGTATCTTATTCTCGAAATGAAAAACATGGACGATTGGCGAATCATGACCATTGCCGCTGCAACTCTGATCATGGCCATCACGGTGTTTGTGATTCGTATCGGCCATGTCAAATACCCCTACCCCAAAGCACCCAACATCGAAGATTAGACAATAGCGTGAACTGAGCCAGTCACTTTCAGGTGGCACGCTCGTTTAGCCTGTTTCGTTCAATCTATTTCGATTCATCTGTTGGGTTTAGTAGGGGCGCTTAGCAAGGCTGGCGTGTAGCTTGTCGTTTTACCGCATCCAGAATACGTCTTGGCGTCAGTGAGCGATTCATCGCGTAGCCTGAGAATAATATCGCCGCAATGCCTAGCGCCATCAGCGGCGTGATTGCATTGTCATAAACCATGTAATCCACCATCACCGCAGCGACGGGATAAATATACCCCAGCACCGCCACCATCGAAATTTCGAGTTTTTGATAGGCGCTATACATGAATATGTACATGATGCATGTATGAATCAATGCTAGAGCCAACAGCCAAAACCAGTGATCGCCTGTCGTAGGAACTTGCTCCATGGGTGCAATAAAGAACAGGACAACACCACCTATAGCGAGCTGAACCACAGCAAGCATATGCGGTTTGATGTGTTTAAGCTGGCGCGTGATAAGCGTGGTAATGGCATAGAGAAACGCCGCTGATATCGAGAGTAGAACGCCAGTTGCTACCCCCCAGCCCGCATTTTCCGTTTCGAGTCCGACAATCAGCGTCACGCCGATAAATGCTAGCCCGATCCAGAGCCAATTATGCGCCGCAAACTTTTCGTTCAGAAACAGCGTCGCTAGCACCATCACAAAGATAGGCTGAACGTGATATGCCACCGTTGAAACCCCAATCGGCGCATATTCAAACGAGGCAAACAACAAGCACCAGTTAGCCACCAACGCAATGCCACCGAATGCGGTTAACGCCCAATCTTTGGCCGTTAATATACTGAAACGCAAATATCCCCGAAGCCCTGAATACACGCCAAGAAACATAAAACCAAACACACATCGGTAAAACACCACATTGAGCGCAGATTGCCCTGATTCAGTCACGAAGACACCTAACGTACCAGACACCACCATGGCAAAAATTAACTCATATTTTCCCCAGTTCTCTTTATTTACCGTCATCACATGTTCCTTATTTTCGTCTTTTCACTTCGCCGATAATCTGAATCTGAATCAGATTTCAGGCTACGAGGCTTCAGTTCAAAGGCGTGAGTATTCATGCGACAACCCTATCCTCAAGTCGATGGGCGCGATATTTATCAATTCTTAGGGGGCGTAAGCTGTGCTTAAGTCGCGTTACTTTCGCGGCATCTATAACAAGAAGTCAAATGCGCAAATGGGAAGATAGATACGGTAATAGGCGATAAATGCTAAGGTAGACAGCATCAAAGGACTGATGAACGAAGGCTAACCATGAATCATGAAATTCCACCAATGAACGCCTTGGTATCATTTGATGCTGTCATCAAAACTGGGACGATCGCAGCTGCAGCCCAAATGCTGTATGTGACGCCCTCAGCGGTCAGCCAGCGAATAAAGCAACTCGAAGCATGGTTCAAAGCACCGCTGTTTTTCCGCCATCAAGGCAAGTTGGTATTAACCGAAATGGGCAAACAGTTGGCAGAAACCAGCACCAGCGCATTTGACCAATTGCTGTCTGCAACGCACCACTTACGATCAAGCGCGGCCAGCAGCGAGATTTCAGTCAGTGCCCTATCGTCATTTGCATATCTTCGCCTGATGGATGCACTGCCTCAGTTTTATGCGTCCTATCCCGATTTAAGCATTCATCTCGAAACCGACAATACAAAAGTCGATTTTCGTTCTCACTCACTCGACCTTGCCATTCGCTATACCTACAACCCCAGCCAAGAAGGCCTCACGTTCGATAAAATCGCCGATGAAACCGTCTTTCCCTGTGCAAGCCCAGCCCTTATTGAACAGCTAGGCACTAACGACTTAAAAACCTTGATTGAACAATCTGCGATGATCGTGGATGTCAGCCCACAACTGGTGAACGTGACCCCAGGCTGGCAACAATGGCTAGGAGCACACAGCACAGAGGTTAGCGATAACTGCCGTCAACTTCGTTTCAATGAATATCAATTCGCGATGAAAACGGCGATTGCAGGCCAAGGCGTTATTCTAGCGAGAAGTGTATTGAGCAAAGCGGAAATTAAACGAGGCGAATTAGTTCGGCTATCTGACAAAGCCTTACCGTCGGCATCAAGCTACTATCTTGTTTCAAGAAAAGACGTGCCTTTAAAGCCGCCTGCGCGTGAGTTTTCAAAATGGTTTTTGGCGACGTTTTCCGAGAAAAATTAGTCGATGACAGGTTGTTTACGAGTCAGTTATTCGCAAAAATGCCCTCAATCGCCAAGACCGAGGGCAGAAAATATCGTTTCAACGTGCTCAAAAATCACCAAAATCAGAGGGTTTTCGAGATCGCTAAGCTTTGAATGCCAATGAATCCAACGCGCCCATGCCACTGTGAACGCCGCCTTCAGAGACTTGAGATGACTTGCTGCGAATGAGATACCCCGCGTAGCCGCCGTTTTCCAATGCCGGCTCACCATCAATATGAACCGTGAACAGTCCAATTTCGCTGATCAAATCGTCAATCACGTAAATCTCGCCTTTTCGCACCACATACGCGGCTTGCGAACGAGGAAGAGGAAGCAGCCTGCGCATCAACGCCCACGCTTCGTATTCATTAGGATCTAACGCCTTTAGCTTGGTATAAATGTCATCGCCAAACACACAGTGACCCCCGCCTTCTCCCTGATTTTTCAACACCCACTCATCCAAGGGGCGTTGTTTCACCCATTCAGCGCTTTGCGCGTCCACCGCGATCATATCGCCCAACAAATGCTTCACTTCATTCGCTTCCGATTCGCTCAAACCAAAACGCGTTAATGACTCTGCACTTTGGGAAGAAAGCAGCATTTGTATACGCTTGCTGGTCGCCAACTGCTGGCTCACCGTCGCATTCACCGCCACGCGATGTTTTTCAATCATGACGCGAGTTTGCGTAAGCGCCTCACAACATGCGCGATCAATAATGTCGTGTGCCACATAATCCGAGAACTGGTAACCCGCGCGCAGATAAACCGTGTCTATTGCGCCTATACCCTCTAACAAAAGACGCTGGTTTTCACCGGTCGACAACCCGTCATATAACTCACGAAAAGTACGGCGCACCGTTCGAATACCTTTGTCTTGCAGTGCGTGTTCCAACAAGTGTTGGTCATACACATTGTCTTCGCGCTCTTGCACCACCATGAGAAATGTTGGTGTCCCTGCATCTGAAAATTCCTGTTTGATCTTCCATGTCGCCGCAGCAATGCCTGCCGCCAAACCTTGCAACGCGGAATTGCTAACGGGTCGTCCAACTTCATCACCCGACCATTCCGTATAGGGTGCTGGCCATTGTTTTGCCAAATAACAGTGCAATTCATGAATGCGCTGACCGAACGGTCCCATACCCGCCGCGATGCCATTAAATTCAACCAGTTTTGGACCAAGCTGTGCATCGTCCATGAAATCACTGCGCATCAGCAGCATAGGCAAACATGATTGAGGCCCGTCACTGCAATGAATATCGTCTGCCATTTTGAGTAGAGTCTTGAAAAACACATTGCCTGCCGTGATAGGCGCGATGGCTTCATGCAAATAATCATGATCTTGCGATACGGCATGTACCAATTTACCCAGCAGATGGACCGATGACTTAAGCCGTTCAAAACGCGTCTGCTCAATTACCGTTGGCGTTAAGGCAAATGCAGGGTGCCTTGCGGAATCTAGGGTTTGCTTCAACGCCATGCCATGGGTTAATGCCCACTCCACCGCTTCGTTTTTTGCTTTTTCTGTGTTTTTGTACGCCATGGTGGCACTACCTCATCGCAAAATTGAACTACACGAGCCCATTCAATTTAAGTGCAATTTTGCTTGATGTTGATGACTCTTTCACGCGAATCCTAGGGATTAATGATATAGCCAAAGACTTTATCAGGCTAAATTTGGAATTGATCTGTCAGCTTGGTCAACGCCGTTGATTGGGTACTTAGCTCACCACTGACATCGTTGGTTGTACTGATGGCTGCCGTGAGTAATTGGCTGCCTCGTTTCAGATCTCGGCGACGCTCAGTGAGTTGCTCAATTTCCCTATGCTGCGAAGATAGCGCAACCTCCACTTCCGTACTGCGATGCTCTAACCCATCAAAGGTACGGTTCATTTCACCCAAATACTGTTGTAACTGAACACTGGCTTTTTGGTTATCTTCACTGGCTTGCTTAGAGTCATTAAGCAACGAGGTTGCTGCATCCACTCGAGCAAGCAGATCATTGATCCAAGTGCGAATATCGCCGGTTGATTCAGAAGTACGCAGTGAAAGGCTACGAACCTCATCAGCAACCACAGCAAAACCACGCCCATACTCTCCTGCTCGCGCCGCTTCAATCGCGGCATTCAAGGCCAGCAGATTAGTTTGCTGAGCAATGCTTTCAATGACATCCATCACACTGGCTATTTGCTCACTGGTTTGTTTCAAGCTCGCCATCGTCACCTCCACTTTTTCCACCGTGCTGACACTGTAAGCAATGGATTGTTCAGTCGCCGTCATTTGCGTTTGAAGTTCGCCATTGTCATGCGCCAACTTACTGATGCATTCCCGAGTATCTTTCATAGCAGAGGCAATCTCCGCGGTTGCCGTTTCCATCACGGTTAATGAATGTGCGACCTCTGTGATCTGTGAGCGAGTATCTTCATTGATGTCAGAAACCTTGCGACTTTGGTTCCCCAGCGTATCCGACTGTTGATCCAACTCTCCCGTGCGAGTCTGAATGTGATTAACAAACTGGTTAAACTTCTCAAGTAAATTATTGGTGGCACGCGCAACTGCCGAGACTTCATCATGATAATGGTCGTCGATGCGCACAGAGAGATCGGACTCAGTATCAATATTCGTTAGCGCAGTAGAAATGTTATTCAGTCTAATAATCACGGTTTTCCGAAGCCATAACATCAGCACCATCGCCATGAGCAATGCGACACCGCCACCGATATAGATGACGTTAGCCTGCTGATTCAAAAAGCCTATCAGCCCATTCGCAGTATATTGCGCGTGGGCTTGGCGTTCAGTGAGTTTTTCATTAATCGCCAGAAGGATAGGATCAATGGTTGAGTACATATCAAAATCCACCAGCCTTCCAGCATCGTAAAAACTCTGATTGGCGATCGCATCACCAAGCTTTTCTACATAAACATCCAGATTTTGCTTCTGTTCAACATGTTCATCACGCCACGCACTTAGGGAAGGATACCGAGACAACGCCTGCCAACTCTGCTCGTAGTTATCTTTGAACGCGTCAAACTGAGGAGTGACTTCATTCCAGAACAAAAGCTGCGCTTTAATTTTCTGCGACAGCGTCAGTAAGGTGCGATGGTCGCGCTCAAACGCCATTAGCGCCCACACTTCGGGTAATTGCTCGTTCACATATTCCGAATACGCATCAGCAGAACGTGATGATATCCAAAGAGCCAGACTGCCAAGCCCAATGGTTGACGCGATAAAGAGGGTAAAGGCGATCAGCAGCCGCTGACGTACAGTCATGTTTGTTTCCTACCAACTACTCAAATTAAGATTGGGCAACGGTAGTATTCGAGTGTTTCACTTAAGTTACATAATAATCAGTAACGTAGAATTGGCGTATTGAATGCGGCTCACATCACTCTGGGATTTCTTTCCCTGTGTCATTCCCGCTGTCAAAAATCACCTCTGCCTGATGAATACGCGTGTGACTCACCACGACTTATCAATAGAAGGTCACGCATCAATGGGTTGGAAACAGCGATTGGCTAAATCCTTGCTGATGACTCATTTATTACTGACGAATAAATTAAGCTTACTATTCGTGAGGTCTATCGTTTCGCTCAAATTTGAACTGCCTTACACTGGTTTAATTGGGTTAAGGGGATGATATGACGGAAAAATTTATTGCTTGGGGAAAGATTTTCGAGTCAGGCGTGAAAAGCATTGATGACGAGCACAAGATGCTGTTCGATATTGCCAATCGCTTCTACGACAACATTCGTCGGGGTGACGATGATCAGGTGATTTTTGAAACGCTGAATAAGTTAATTCGTTATGCAGAAACGCATTTCCGCCGCGAAGAAAAACTGCTTGAAGAAGTGGGTTATCCGGAAGAGAAAATCCTGCGTCATAAAGCGCACCACCACAAGCTGATTACTCAAATTTTTGACGTCTACGAAACCCAATATGAGATCACCGACAATCGCCTGATTGACCAGCCCGAAAAAGTAAAAACATTCCTAACCGATTGGTTGATCATGCATATCCTGACCGAAGACCGTGACTACTTCCGCCACATTGAAGAACAGGCTGCGATTCAGTTTGAAGCGGAAGACGTTAGCCAGTAGCACGGCTTCGGTAAGACCCAAATAAAGGCTTCACCGGGAGTGCAGGTGCAAAAATCCGCGTGTGATTGCACTTGGATAGCCAATTGAAATACCCGACACTCTTGACTATCACTTGTTCAGCAATGAACGCCATCATCTAATACTTCCGTGTTTAGCGGTTAATTCACGAGCAATGAACTTTCCTTATTCGACCCTATTGAATTAATAAATTAAAACTGACCAATCAGAAGCGTTATTTATCACTCCAACCACCAACCTATGTTAATTCATCGAAAGTCTTTTAGATTTGGTTTATCTAAAACAACCAATCATCCAGACACCGATACAAAAAATATACCACCACCTTTAAATAGGCCCCTGCGCCGCCATAATAAAGAGAAATATAAAGAACCTTTATCATTGATAATTCACATGCGCGCAAGAGACTAAATGTGAATTTCAAATGAAAAATTTCAATCACTACGCTCGCGGTTTTTCATCAGGCACTTACAACACAAATGTATTATAAAACCTACAAAATGCACAATAAAGTATGCACCCATGAAACATAATGAAATAAATATTTAATTAAAACTTACCTAAATATTATTTTCACTATCAGGAGGAAATAACTATCTATAATTTTTTAATTTAAAAATCAACGCCTTAATGCAATACCCACTACTATCAATGACTTCTAAAATAGGTTAAATACGTAACCCACTCATCTATTAATTATTTTCATCCTATTGATTAAGCATTTGATTTGATACGAGCCAACACTTTCGCCAATGATACAAAAGGCCAAACGGATCGAATCTATAATTGGCTTTTTACGAGCGTATAACGTTGTTTATCGAACTGTATTATTAACAGGAGTAAATGTTGAAAAAATCGGCATTGATGATATTGGCATGCTTAATGACCAATTATCATAGCGCAGCACTAGCTGGCATGGATGAAATACTTAGCAATAAAGATGACGTTGCGTTTAACTACCCCATAGGTCAACTGGTTTTAAAAATTCAGGCGTTTATTGACAGCGATGGTGTCATTGATTTCTCAGGTGACGTTCTCAGCGGCCTAGTCGGAAATGATTACAATGAACGTACTCTTCCCTTCTATAAAGCTTTTCTTCTCAACAATAAGAACATCAATCTAAACGACATCACCAAACTCGACACCATTATAGAAGATGCAAATAGCTTCCATCAACATGTCGATACACTTACTGGTCTTGAAGGTGCTGCCTATCGTTTCGGTTTACTTAACTTCAATAAAGCCATTAACACTGCGATTCTAAATAACCATAGCGTCATCATTGAGCAACTAGAGACAGGTACAGAAAACAGTGATTATCTCTCTCTTGCGGCTCTCGTTTCCCCAGTACAACAGCTAACATTGGCGCAGGCCATTATTAACCACAACCAAGATGCGCGCGCAATTCTAGGGCCACAGAATCAGGTTTATGTTGATTCATACACCTCACAAATGAACAACATCATGGGTTATTATTCCGCCAATCTTTTGTCATCATCTGACGGCATTAGCTTTGGACACATTAAACCAGAGCTAGCACCGAAAAGTGATTCAAGAGTATTTGTAATCCGGGATGATATTTACACTTTCTGGAATAATGTCCACCCACTTTCCGACGTACTGCTCAATGCTATTGGCTTATATTCGGGCCAATCAGCCAGTTACACTCTCACACAACGTGAAGCCGTGGACGAGCGCCTCACTGCCTACGTGGCAAACAATGACGTCAACTTTTCTTTCGTCAATGAGCCATTGAATGTCAGTCGGCATCACGCTTACTACGCACAGATTGAAAAGAACAACCCACAACCATGTACCGAAATAGAAACGTTTATAAAGGAAGGTGGTGATCTTTACGTCTATCACGATATTGCCGATTTTGTTGACAGTGATTATTCTGCTTTTGAGGGTACCTGCTTACCTAGACTGGTCGCTCAGTATTACGACATCAACCTCAGTACTCGCCGTGATACCTACTCGCGTTTACACACCATTAATACTATTACCGCCCCATACACCTTCACCACGGCGTCAGGCGAAGCACCCACCATAGACTCCCCAGCATTAGGCAACAATTATGATGGAGAGGTTTATGACCCAAGCGTTATGTATCAAGAAAAACACGCCCCGATCATGACGTTTGTCGAACTGTTGGTTTCTGCAAATATCAATAGCGAATTACTTGCTCAAAGAGACTTATTAATTCAAGCGTTTGATGAGGAGAATCCAGAGAAATATTACCTTGCGCTAATCGGTGTCAATCGAATTCTGGGTGGCATTAACTACCAAGATCCAAGCTTGGTTCGTGACGGAAACCAGATACTCTTATCAGAAAATGTCATTAGCTATCCGCTGTATGAATACAGCCTTGACGGCGGCTTAACCTACCAGCCGATGACGGAAAACAAAATCCGCATCTTCAATCAAACCTATCGCGCAGGCGACATCCGGATCAAAATCAAATCCGATTATGTTGCGCTACTGGGCTACGGTGAAGGCGAAGTGTTTTTTGCCGAACAGATTGACTACGACCCAAGCATTCGTCCGGTTATCGATTTTGATAAACCGGTATATACCTCTGCTGATGGCGACCACAAATTGTACACAGGTCGCACTGACGGAAAAGGCTGGGATTTGGTGATCACGGGGGATGGATACCTTGAACGTGACCGTGCATTATTTGATATACATGTCAAAAATGCGATTGAAGCTTTTTTGAGTTATGAAAACCTTGTACCTCACATCGCGATGTACAACATCCATTCCGTTTTCGTGGCTTCCAATGATCGCGGTGCTGATTGGTCGATTGAACAAGGTTGTGACCCTATCACCTACGACAATTGCCTGGTTGCGGAAAACACCCCAAGCCCTGCTATTGAACATAAAAATAACAAAGATACGGCATTCGATGCAGGTTTTTATAACGGTGGGACGTTCTCAGAGGCACGCGCTTTATCGGTCGATAATTATCGAGTGCGCGGCACCATAGCTAAGGTCGTACCGCATTATGATATGTCGATGGTAATGGTCAATACCAATGTATATGGTGGCCTTGGCGGTATGGTACCCACGTCTAATAAAATGAATCCACATGTATTTGTTCACGAGCTTGGCCATTCATTTGGCGATCTACATGATGAATATACTTACGGTGGAATACGCGACCCGAATTTTTGTGACAGCAATGTGTGCGCTGATTTCAACAAAGTTCCTTGGCGTCACTTCCTGCCTGACAACACCACATTGGATAATGTGTGTAAATCAACCTCTGCTGGTTGCCCTGCTGGTACAACAGGTTGGTATGAAGGTGGGTTAAATCAGGCAAAAGACATGTGGCGTTCAACCGACATCTCAATCATGAAAGAGAACGGTTATCCGTTTTATGCTTATAACGCCGAGCGCTGGGCCAATCGCTTATACGCCAAAACGGGTTATTTCTCTGTCATTGCTCCAAAGCATGCCGCGTTAAACCAGCGATTCATGACGCTACATTATACAGACCAAGCCGAGCAGGTTTTCGCCTTCAATCCATCCGTAGAATTCTATGATGAAGACGGTAGTGAAAAACGTGTACAGTCGTTCAAGTGGTACATCAACGGTGTTCACCAGCAAGCATTGGATAACGCCAAAGAAATCCGATACGGCGAGCATGAATTTAGTGCATATACCGTCAAACTTATCGCTAAGGATGAAACTGGCATCATCGTAAAAGAAGAAGGCACGGTATCGTCGTTTGAATGGACCGTTGAAAACAACAGTGCATTCAGCGACAACGATGTTCAAGCTACTGCTTCAAATACGACTCAATTGCGTGCCGAGATCGTGATTGATCGTGATGGTATACGTGTTGAACAAGTGACATTGCTTGATAAAGAAACCTCACTCAACACCTGTTCCCCTCAGACATTCAAAGGGCAAACCTTGCAGTTAGTCAATGATGAAGACACATTGACCTTCTGCGCCTATAACGTCGGATACAGTCATAAGCATTCTGTTTTGATTGCAGGTGGTCATGAGCCTGAAAACGAAACTTACCGTTTTGACGTGGTATTAACAGAAGAGATGGCAAGCCAAGCTTATCGCTTAGAGAGTCATTCAGCACTACACAGAGCAACGACAGTTTCTCCAATCACTGTTGACTTCAGTCAATACTAAACCAACGTAAAATTAAAAACAGGTAGCTTTGGCTACCTGTTTTTTTGATTACACACAAACCATACCCGTCACCGAGGAGCAAGAATCATCTGAGGGTAAGCTTATTTAGCATACATCACAAGCACTGAAATAGAATACAATCAACATATACGAAAACTAACCTTCTATTATTTAATACCGCAGATTTCACACACTAAATGGCGTTCAAACTCATTCATAGAAGCCACAAATGCGCCTAATGCCCAGCCTTTAATTACACCAACGATAAACTCTTTGAATTTACTACTTTCGTATTTCTAAATTCACTTGGCTTTCTCATTAATACGACAATGTGATGCGTTTCCGTATCACACTTTGAACAATTATGAACTTCTATTTTATGAGACATGACTTCCTACCCTTATGAATACTAACGGTTTATTAGGTGGTAATATAAAAAAGATAACTTCCCATTTAGTAACAAGTAATTTAACGCATTTATTTCTATCTGATTTACGTCAATTTTTCATCGTTTAAAATATAGGTTTGTAGAAATCCCTAAAATATTATTTCCCATCAGTATGCATTGGCTTTTTAGGTGCTGCACTTATCAACAGGTTAAAAAGTCAGTTGCAGATTAAACAATGGGGGGTCCCTTATTCCGAGCAGAGAATGAACCTAACTCATTTTGGGGAACAAACACCCCAAAACCTCAGCTTGTTCCCTACCTCACGCCAACAACCTCGCCGTTATCGTCTCTTGGTTGTGCTTTAAATAATCAATGTCTGCCAAATAGCTCAGGTGATGCCCATCTTCTATGTTGGCTTTGAACTGCTCATTACCTGCGTTGGCTTCATCATGCATAAATCGCACTAAGGTGGTTAAACGCGCCACCATGGTATCCACCAATGCGGTGCGATCTTGCTTTGTCGCGCCATAGGCATCGCAAAATTGCTTGGCGCGTTCACTTTGCTCTATCAGCGTACCCAATGCGTCGATCTTGTCGGTTTTGAACGGAGCCCAGCAATACACGGCATAGGCGATATCCCACACTCGCGGGGCGGGATGGGCGGTGTCAAAATCAAACACACCAACCACTGTTTTGCCATTCAACGCCACGTTGTAAGGCGAATAGTCGCCATGGCAAATCACTTCCTGCGGTTGTCGCGCGGGTAGCATCCATGTCAATGAATCGGTGTGGTGTTTAGAGAGAAACGATGTTGAAGCATCATGCAGCTTTCTTAACAATTTGGCCGCCGTTATCAGCGCCGTTTCACTGGCAATCGCACCCGTTAAGGGGTAATTGTACGCATCGCCTTTCACGTAACTGAGTAGCTCGGTGTCACCTTCTACGCCTAAGCATGTCGGGCATTCCGTTAAGCCTTGCGCGTGATAGTGATTCAGTAAAAGATGAACGGTAGAAGACCACGCATTCAACGGGCGTACCACGATATCCCCACGTTTATAGATAGCACCTTCACGACCGCCAACCAGTTCTTCCATGAATCATAATTCCTCGAAAATAAATGTGGGTATTGTCGCCTTCCAACACATGAATGCATTAATCAGCCCCCAGATTTTCGAGCGAACATCAACAAATGTTCTGACATATCCCCCATGCGAAGGCGATTGATGACGCAGTCATGCGCTTGCCGATAGCGCTGTACATTGCCAAATCGTGTGATGACGTGAAATAATCTGCGCAGTTAAATTCTTCAAGCGCACAATGAGTGTTGAACAAATGAATAACGAACTTGATATCATCGACAACCTTCAAGAGTTGGAAACCTTTCTTATCGCAATTGAAAGCGGCGGGTTTGGATTAAAAGGCGTTGCGGGCGTTGCCCTTGCAACCAACAACTCAGATGGCCGCCCATTTGTCGCGGTTCTAGACGACAATCACCAGTTGATCCTTGCTCGCAGTGTCACGCAGGAAGTTTTTGAGACTGGTAAAGATTTGGTTCGCAACGGCCCAAATAAAACGCACTGATTCGACACAGCGAATATTTTGCCAGCAGACAATGTAAACTGCATTCAACAAAGAGCGCCTGATCTAAGGCGCTCTTTTTGCCTCTGTGCCTCGCATTACCACCGACAACCTGTTTAATACCTTGTGTAACCCCCTGTTTGCTTTAACCTGATAACTCAATTGTTTCGTCATCTATAGACCGATATTTGGCAGAGCTTCGTCTCGTTACTCGGCCAGGAAAGACTATGACGATCATCACTCCCCCTCTTCGTGTTCGCTATCAAACCATCGAGATTGGCAACAACGATATCCATCTATGCACTCTGCGCGACAAGCAGCAGTTTAGTGACCCTTGTGACATCGCCAAAAACCTTGGGATTTCTTCTGCTTCTTGGCCAATTTTTGGCGTGGTATGGCCATCGAGTTTAGTTCTCGCCAACCATATGTTGAGTTTTGATACCGAGGGGAAGCGAATTCTCGAAATTGGTTGCGGCATTGCGTTGTCGAGCTTGTTACTCAACGAGCAAGATGCAGATATTACCGCGACAGATCATCACCCTGAAGTCGAAGGTTTTCTTGATAGAAACACCCAACTGAATAACGGCAATCACATTACTTATGAACGTGCCGATTGGGCGGATGATACGAGTAAACTGGGTTTATTTGATCTGATCATTGGTAGCGATTTGCTCTATGAAGATCAGCATGTCGACTTGCTTGCGTATTTCATTCAAAACCACGCCAACGAAAACTGCGAAGTGATTATTGTTGACCCAGGCAGAGGACGCAAAAACAAACTGAGCACCAAGATGCTCGAATACGGTTTCACCAGTAGCCATACCAAACCAGACAACACTGACTATCTCGATAAGATTTTCAAAGGTCATATCCTACGGTTCTTGCGTTAAACCTCACGTGAAGCTTGTCGTTCGATTTGTTGAAAAGGCACTAACCAGCCATTGCGCCCATCACCCCGCTGCTAGCGGGACAAGTCATTACCCTTTTTGATTGGCTTTCTTGTAAACTACCCTCCGTTTTGTTTTCGATCAGCATGGATTCCTCATTTTGCACACTCTTTCTCAGCTAACCTCCGGCGAACTTGCAGGTATTAAACGCCTAAGCCTTTCCGACAACCTCACCACTTTTCCGCTAGAGATTCTTTCGCTGGCTGACAGCTTAGAAATTCTCGATTTGTCTGGAAACCAGCTTTCTTCTCTGCCCGCTGAGATCAAGCAACTGACCAAGCTGAAAATCATCTTTGCCTCAGACAATCTGTTTGAAGCACTGCCAGAAGTGCTGGGTGAATGCCCAGAGTTAGAAATGATTGGCTTTAAAGCTAACCACATCCGCTATGTGTCCGAAAACGCGCTGCCGCCAAAACTCCGCTGGTTGATCTTAACTGACAATCAACTTGAAACCTTGCCAGATGCCGTAGGCCAACGCCCGCGAATGCAAAAACTGGCATTGGCAGGTAACCAGTTAACCTCGCTGCCGCACACAATGGGTGAATTGGAAAACCTCGAGCTTTTACGTATTTCTGCAAACCAATTGCGTGAATGCCCCGATCACTTGCTTAGCCTGCCAAAACTGGCGTGGTTTGCGTTTGCAGGAAATCCGTTCTGCCAATCTGATGCGAATGTTGAGTCTGTCCCGCATGTCCCATCGTCCAGTTTTGAGCGACAAGAAGTGCTCGGTCAAGGCGCGTCAGGCGTGATTTCTAAAGCCGTATGGAATGCAAACCAAGGCGATTTTCCCAATGACATCGCGGTGAAAGTATTTAAAGGCGAAGTCACCAGTGATGGCTACCCACAGGACGAGCTTAATGCGTGCTTAAAGGTCGGCAATCATCCTAGCCTTGTGCAGTCGATAGCACAGGTCAGCGAGCCCGGTTTCCTTGCACTGGTGATGAATTTGATCCCGTCACACTTTAAGAACCTTGGCCTGCCACCAAACTTCGAGACATGTACGCGAGATACCTTCCCGCAGGGTTTTACGCTGTCGATTGCACAGATCGAAAAAATCGTCGCGCAGATGGAAGACGTTTTTCAGCACATGCATGACAGTCAAGTCTGTCATGGCGATTTGTACGCCCATAACACCTTGTTCGACGACGAAGCCAATATCATTTTCGGTGATTTTGGTGCGGCAAGCATGTATCACATGTTACCGGAAGCCCAGCAAGCGCAGATCAAGCAGATTGAGCACCGCGCCTTGAAGCATTTCATCGACGATTTACTGAGTGTTTGCAGCGATAAAGACAAGCAGACTGACGCCTTTCGTCGACTCGCGATAAACGCTACTCCGTAGACATTCGGTAATGTCCATGTCCCTTTAGGCGGCGATTTCACCTGAATCTTCGCCTCTTTGGGGCTTCAGTGACAATGAATTGCGGGATCATGTCTCGTTAATATTTATTGCGGATGCGTTTTGCTGTATAACCTCACTCCGCATTCAACTAACCCGGAAAATCCCATGTCTAAGTTTTTCTATAAAGGCAGAATTGAAAAAAAACCAAAATACGAAAGTTTTGGTTACAACACCAAGCGTGCAGCAAAGCCGGGTTCAGAAGACCTTCCGTTGATGCTGACGGTACAAACTGAAGAGCGTAAAGCTGAACTGGAAGCCAAAGCGCTTGAAAACCAGCTGTTTGTGACCATTACAGTAGATGCAGAGCAACCAGAAGAAATTACTGAGTTCGAAACACTGCTTTGCAAGCCACAAACCACAGTGTTTGAAAAAACGCCAAACCGTAATGACGCTTGTTCATGCGGTAGCGGCAAGAAATACAAGAAATGCTGCGGTAAGTAAGCGGCAATCTGAGACACAAAAAAACGCCAACTCAAAAAGTTGGCGTTTTTTGTTTTTAGTCGCTTGGTTTTTATTGCTTCAGCAGCTGCTGCGCTAAGGTAAGCGTCGATTCTGACACGCCTTGGGTCTCCAACATTTTACGCGCGGCCGATTTATTCAACGCCGTGGGTTGTGCATTGTTGGCGAGAAACATGAACAACAAATCCCGAGTGGGAGCGAGAATATCTGGTTCATCTAAACGACTTCGCAATTGTGCTTGATAACTCTCAGTGAGCTGAAGGTCTTGGCTGTTTGTTTCAATACCCAAAGTGATGGCTTTGACCACACTAGGATGCTCATCGTTCAGCATTTGCTTGAGCAAGGTGGGCTGCATATCAGGATTTCGACTTAGCAATTTGACCGCAACCTGCCTTTCATCTGCATATTGGCTGTCTAAGTAAGGCAGTACTCGGCTGTCCATCTCTGGATTTCCAAGGTTACTGATTGCCAGCAATTCATTGTAGCCCGCCCCTTCACTAGATAATCGTTGGGTTAGAAACGCGGTAACATCACTTGTCATGCGTGGATTTTGCTTTCCAAGAATGCCAATGTTCAACATAGCGGTTTGTCCCAGCAAGCTGTTGGAATGATCGAGCATATTTTGCAATGTGCTCAACGCTACCTGACTGTTTATCTCGCCCATCTTTACTATCGACATAATCGCTCGCAGCCGATCAGTTTCACCAAGTGAATCATCTTCTATCAGCGAAGCAAGCAGGTACTCACCTTCTCGTTCACCAGATCGCTCCAACGCAAAAATTAGGCTTGAGCGCATGCTGTCAGTTATCTCGTCTGAACTGAGCAAATCACGAACGTACCCCCAACCTTGGTTAACCAGAAACAGTCCTAATGCTTGGGCTGTGTCCAAATTTGGATTCGCATCAAACAACACCAGCGTCTCCATGAAGTTTTCTTCATTCACTTCTATGGCTGGCGCAGTATCGTTAAATGCCACTTTATATTTTGCGTTCACGCCAGCACCAAAACTGACTTTCGCCAGAATCAAAGCATCTGGCTTGATGGGGGTCATCGTTATTTCCTGTTCAAGCTGAAGCTCAGAGCCCTCCATTTCTACTGTCTTCCCAGTACTGGAATGTAATTGCGAGGGAAACGACGACGCATCCAACGTCAAATTCCACGTTTCTCTTTCAGACAGGGTTGCGTAGCTAGCCGAGGAGCTTGAATCGGTGGCTTTCTCACGCGTGACTTGGTTGCCATTAATGTCATAAAGATAGGTGTGCGTGCCATCAGGAAGCTGCAGGCTATGAATGCCATCAAAGTATGAAAACTGAGCCAATAAGGCCGTCACGATATTCAGTGGGTGCTGGGGCGGCAACCCTAGCATTGATACATCGCTGAATTCCCCCGCTTGATAATTGAAAGTAAAACCGAGATACGATGGGATCTCAGTTTTGGGGTCTTCTGATTCAAACTTCACATCATAGGCAACGCCTTTATGTGGTTTTACACCCCCGGTATCGAACTCAATGCTCAATGCATTGGAGAAGTCTGCCAAGACAACGCCCCGACTGGTAAGCTTTGAGCGAATGACTGCGCGGTAAGCTCGCAGTTCGAGCGATTTGGATGACGGCGTCATCGTACTCAATGGATCATTGGTAAAGTCGTAAGAAGCCGATGCCTTCGCTATTGTGCTGGATGAAACATCAGAAGTGACAGCGTCACCATCGTGAGTATTGATTTCCGCTGTGGGGTTGGGAACCGGTGTGAAGATAATAAATGACGTGGCGACCACAACACAGGCAAAAAGCGAGAGCAGGAGTAATTTTCTGTTCATTGCTTATCCATTTAATAACAGGAGGCACATCACATACCTCCAAAACAAATTACAAATATGCTGTTTGATCGTAAATTGTTTGATTGAACTCATAAATTGGCGACCAGCTAATCAAATCTGTTTCTGCATAGAATATTCTCGCAAAACCAAACAGTTTAACATCGCAATAAAGTCCAACTTTACCGTTACCACCCTGTGCATTTGCATCCCATTTAAGTCGGGTATAGTACTGATGTTTTTTACCCGGTTGTTTTTTATAAGTAACACCCGCTTCCGCATAGGCTTTCGTGCCTGCATTAATTAAGGTGAGCGAACCTTTCACGCCTTTTTCAACAGTTTTAAATAGAAGATTTAAACTGGCATAGCCTTTGGCTGTTGCATCACCAGAAATAAATGGTCTCACGCTTGCAAAGATAAAATCAGGTCGACGCACACCATTTATCTTAATCGGCTTGTTGGGTTTGTCGAAACCGCCCACTTCAAGACCAGCCTCAAAGTCTGCACCAACCTTTAATGCCGCTCCAACACTGACACCAAGACGAAAGATACCAGCAGGATCGATCGGCACTGCAGGGATAGGCACGTCAAAGCTAGCAACGGTATGGCTAATCGTCCGTTTGATATCGGTGCGAAGCAGCGCATTACAGGTTGGACTGAGTGAAAACGGAACATCGGAGCCCACACTTAACGAAAGATGTAGGCCGCGCACACATTCGGCATCTTCAGGCTTGAAGTTCAAATCAACCCCGCCCAATACCGAACCGAGCGTTGTATTATGAGGACCAACTGTGACTGTGAAATCATTGCTAGTGTTGCCGATCACCTTCCCTCCGGTGAAGGTGACGTATCCATAACCTTTCCTCGTTTCAACAAAATTTCTAACAATGTTATGGGTGTTAGCTCGATGGGTTTTATTCAGTACCTGACCTGGGGATAGGCCTGATGCTTGTGTTTCAAATGATGAGGTTGAGAATGCTAAAGCTGTTAGCATTAAACCTAACTGCATAACTTTCATTATTATTTCCTAATATTTTATATCAAACATGGGTAATACCTTTTCATTTAAGGCATGAAAAATGTAAGACACAGTAGGAAATACGCGGAGCAACTATTGAAGATTAATCATTAACTAGTTCTATACACTAGTTGGTTAGCACATCAAAAGTGCTAATTTAGCATTATTATTAGACATGTTTTTATTAGCTATTTAGATTATTCTTATTATTACTAACTTACAATATTAAATTATCAAGAAACACAGCGAGGGATACAAATCTAACTATATCAACACCGTCTAGCCCATCAAAAAAAGCCAGCTTCAAAGCTGGCTTTAAAATTAAACTGTTTCTGGCGTTTTCTAAGCCGCAGTCGAAAAATGCTTCCCAAGCAACGCGTGGTAGAAATCATTGTCCGACAAAACACCAATGATCTTTTCTTCGTCACTGAGCAACACAGACTGCCCCGTGTGATAGCGGATTTCCAGTGTATGACGCATAGACGTATCTGCCGACGTGATCACAACCGAGTCCACAGCAATATCGGTGATGCTCTCGCCTTCTTGCCATCGAACAATTGGAAGATTGGCATCTAGACGTTTCGCACCCGTGATTTGGCCTTCTGAATCGGTTTCTAACACGGTGTGTTCGTGTCGGTTCAATACTAAGGTGTTTCCTTCGCGCTCAAGATCGCCAATGGCGGTCATTAACGAACGGCCACGCAATACGTTGAGCGGATTGGTGTGCGCCACAAAATCTTCCACGTACTGATTTTCAGGGCGCAACACAATGTCTTCTGGCTTACCGTGTTGGATAATTTTGCCTGACTCCATAATGGCAATGTTATTGCCCAGTTTCAGCGCTTCATCCAAATCGTGGCTCACGAACAGAATCGTTTTGTTGAGCTTACGTTGAAGTTCTAACAACTCGTCTTGCAACTGGTTTCGAATCAGTGGGTCCAGTGCCGAGAAAGGTTCATCCATCAACAGAATGTCACTGTCCATGGTGAACGCTCGCGCAAGACCTACACGTTGCTGCATGCCGCCCGACAGCTCATGGGGCAGTTTGTCATGCCATTCCGTCAGGCCAACCATGTCGATCTTTTCCATGGCACGTTGACGACGTTCGTCTTTGCCAACACCTTGCATTTCTAAACCGAAAGCAACGTTGTCAACCACGGATAGCCAAGGCATCAATGCGAACTTTTGAAACACCATGGAAATACGGTGTGAGCGCAAATGGCGCAACGCATTGTCATCAATACCGGCGAGATCGACCATCTCATCGCCATTGCGCACTTTTAGCGAACCGCGAGTGACGGGGTTCAATCCGTTCACAGCACGAAGCAAGCTGGACTTTCCTGAACCTGAAAGCCCCATTAATACGCAAATTTCGCCTTCTTCAACACTCAGTGTGGCGTTATGCACGCCAATCACATCGCCCGTTTCTTCTTGTATTTGCTGGCGCGTTTTTCCGTCATCTAACAAGGTCAGGCTTTTATCAATCGACTGACCGAAAATCACGTCCAAGTTTTCTATGGTGACTGCCTTCATGATTATCCCTCTTTCCCTTGTGATGCAGGCGCTTTGCATAAGCGGTCCAAAATAATTGCTACGAGTACAATGGCAAGACCCGCTTCAAAGCCTTGAGAAATATTCACGGTATTCAACGCACGGATAACCGGTTTACCCAAACCATCAGCACCCACTAACGCCGAGATAACCACCATGGACAGCGACAGCATGATGCACTGCGTTATGCCCGCCATGATGTTTGGCATAGCCGCTGGCAATTCGACTTTGAACAGCAGCTTGCTTGGGGTTGCACCAAAGGCTTTGCCCGCTTCAATCAGCTCTTCCGGCACACTGCGAATACCCAGATAGGTCAAACGAATGGGCGCAGCGATGGCAAAGATAATGGTGGAGATCAAGCCCGGCACAACGCCAAGACCAAACAACACCAGCGTTGGAATAAGGTAGACAAACGTTGGGATGGTTTGCATTAAATCAAGAACCGGACGCATAAAGGTATACAGCCACGGGCGATGTGCAGCGAGAATGCCGAGTGGCACACCAATCAATACCGACAACGAGGTAGCAGTGAGCACCAGTACGAAGGTTTCAATCATCTCCGTCCAGTAGCCTAAATTTAAAATCAGCAATAATGCGGCACAAACAAACACCACCAGCGGGATACTTCTGTGTAAAAGCCAAGCAAGTCCGGCGGTCAGCAGAATTGGCACGTATGGCGGCATCCATTGCATCACATCGACAAGGGATAGGATTAGCCATTCTAGTGACAGGGAAAGCGCATCGAAGAAGCCAGCAGCGTTATCGGTTAACCAATCTACGCCGGTTTCCATGTAATCGCCGAGGGGTATTTTATTGTCAGTAATCCAGTTCATGTGTACTCCAAAATCCATCATGGTTTGGGTGAGTGACGCCATCAATGCGCCCTCACCCTCTGCTCCCGACACTTACTGCGGACGGGCAGCAGTCAATGCCTTACTGGATATTGAGATGTGCTTTAACGGCTGGCAGTGCATCTTTGCCATCCAGCGTTTTAACACCGTCTAACCATGCAGTTAGCGCCTCTGGGTTACCTTGTAGCCATTCTTTTGCAGCCATTTCAGGCTTCACGCCGTCGTTAAGAATGCCGTTCATGATGTCGTTTTCCATCGCCAACGAGAATTTCTGATTGGTCAGCAGCTTGCCAACGTTCGGACACTCGGTGGTGAAGTTTTGGCGTACATTGGTGTAAACGTTCGCGCCGCCAAAGTTAGGACCAAAGAAGTCGTCACCGCCAGCTAGGTATTCCAATTCAAAGTTGCTGTTCATTGGGTGTGGTGCCCAGCCTAAAAATACAATCCACTGGTCTCGACGAACCGCGCGCTTCACTTGCGACAACATCCCCGCTTCGCTGGATTCAACCAGATCAAAGCCTTTCAGCCCAAATGCATCCGCATCGATCATGTCTTGGATCAAACGGTTGCCATCGTTACCCGGCTCAATGCCATACACGCGGCCTTTGAAGTTATCTTCAAACTTGGCGATATCTGCGAAGGTTTTTACGCCCGCTTCAAAGGCGTACTTTGGCACGGCCAAGGTATATTTCGCGCCTTCAAGGTTCATGTTGATGGTTTCAACCGTGCCCGCATCGCGGTACTTGGCAATATCCCCTTCCATGGTTGGCATCCAGTTGCCCAGGAACACATCAATGTCGCCGTTTGCCAGCGAGGTATAGGTAACAGGGACAGACAGCAGCTGTATGTCGGTTTCGTATCCCATACCTTGCAGTACAAGCGTCGTTGCTGCGGTGGTGGCGGTAATATCCGTCCAACCTACATCTGAAAAACTCACTTTCTCACACTGGTTTGCCATTGCTGGTGCAGCAATCAAGCTTGCTGCTACGGTCAGGCTTAGTGCTGTCAGTCGTTGAGTCTGTTTAATATCCATGATGCTTTCCTCTTCCTTTCTTTGTCTGCGGGCGTTGCAGTAAGCCGCGCCCTTCAGTTTTTATGCGTTGTCTTGTTTATTCTCGAGTTTGGTTTAGCTACTCGATACACAAGATCGGTTTTTCTATTCTTGGTTGACTGTTATTGCCTATGTGCATCCGAAACCGTTTCACTTTCAGATGCGTTTTCTGGCGGAACCAAACGCTGCTGAGTCTGCCAGTTTGGATCTTGCCATACCGCCACATCGGTGGAAGGCAAGAGTCCGTTATTCAAGATCATGTCTGCGGCACGCTCTGCCACCATGATAGTTGGCCCGTTTAAGTTGCCGTTGGTGATCGTTGGGAATACCGATGAATCCACCACACGCAGATTTTCAATACCACGCACGCGAAGCGTTGCATCGAGCACTGCCATTGGATCTGTCTCTGCGCCCATTTTGCAGGTGCATGATGGGTGATAAGCGCTTTCCACATTGGCTTTCACCCATGCATCGATTTCTTCATCACTTTGCACGTTTTCGCCTGGCTGAATTTCACCATCGCCAAAACGTGCAATCGCATCTTGTGCCAAGATTTCACGGGTCAGACGAATACAATCACGCCAATCCTGCTTGTCTTGCTCTGTGCCAATGTAGTTAAAAACGATCTCAGGTTTGTCGTCTGGACGCGCGCTTGTGATACGTACATAACCACGACTTTCCGGTTTGTTCGGGCCAACATGCACCTGAAAGCCGTGCCCTTCCACCGCTGATTTGCCGTCGTAACGAATCGCCGCTGGCAAAAAGTGGTATTGAACGTTCGGCCACTTGATGCCAGCACGGCTGCGAATAAATGCGCATGACTCAAAGTGGTTGGTTGCGCCCAATCCATCTCTAAACAAGATCCAGCGCGTACCGATCAACCCTTTGCTGATCAAACCCAGCTTGCCGTTCAGGGTGATGGGTTCTTTACAGAAATACTGGAAGTAAACTTCTAGATGGTCTTGCAGGTTCTCACCCACGCCCGGCAGATCGTGCTTTACCTCAACCCCTGCGTTTTCCAGCACGGCTTTCGGACCAATACCGGAGAGCTGAAGCAACTGCGGTGAACCAATAGAGCCCGCCGCGCTGATCACTTCTTTGCGTGCGTTCACTTCATGGTGTTGACCGCTCTTCCGATACGAAACGCCTACCGCTTGTTTCTCTTTCAGCAAGATTTTGTTCACCGTCACGCCTCTGATCAACGTGAGGTTGCTGCGTTTCAAGGCACGACGTAAATAGGCATTCGACGTAGACGCACGTACGCCGCCGTCCACCGTCATGTGCATTGGGCCAAAGCCTTCTTGCTGATAGCCGTTGTAATCTTCGGTGACCGGATAACCCGCTTGTTCGCCTGCATCAATGAACGCACGATAAAGCGGGTTCAGTGCCATGTCGTTACCATTGCAGGTACCGACAGGGCCATTGCCGCCGCGATAGTCATCTTCGCCGCCAATCCAGGTTTCAGCGCGTTTGAAATACGGCAAGCAAGATTGATAGTTCCAACCTTGCGCGCCGTTGGCTTCCCACTGGTCAAAGTCACTGGCGTGGCCACGCACATACACCATGCCGTTGATGGAAGAACTGCCGCCCAGCACTTTGCCGCGAGGACAATGTAACTTTCGACCGTCTAATCCGCTTTCGGCTTGGGTTTCAAACTGCCATGCATATTTTTCGGTGTTCATTGGGTAAGAAAGCGCGGTCGGCATCTGAATAAAAATGCTGCGGTCTGTTCCGCCCGCTTCGAGGATCAATACGTTGTGCTCGCCAGATTCCGTCAGGCGATCCGCCAGCACGCAACCCGCTGAACCCGCGCCAACGATGATGTAGTCAAATTCTGTTTCAATTGCCATGATGCTAAAAAAATCCTATTACGCGTACGGGCTATCTACGTCACCCAACTCGACGTAAACGCTCTTGGTCTGGGTGTAATGATTCAGCGTTTGAACACCGTTTTCGCGTCCAATGCCTGATTGCTTGTAGCCACCAACAGGCATTTCAGCCGGAGATGCTCCCCAGTTATTGATCCAACAAATACCCGCTTGCAGCTTGGCAATCACTCGGTGTGCGCGAGAGAAGTTGGTGGTAAACACGCCAGCGGCAAGGCCATACTGCGTATCGTTAGCACGAGCAATCACTTCTTGCTCATCGCTGAAACGCAGCACGGACATCACAGGGCCAAAAATCTCGTGTTTCACGTGAGGCATGTCATCGGTACAGTCTGCAAATATGGTCGGCGCAACAAAGTTACCTTTGTCCAGCCCACCCTCGGTGACTTGGTAACCGCCGCACAGCAAGCGTGCGCTGGTTTGCTTACCTTGTTCGATAAAGCCAAGCACTTTTCCTAAATGGTCTCTGGAGATCAACGCGCCGATTTGGGTATCAGGATGTGTTGGGTCGCCCACAATTAGCTTGTCTGTGCGAGCTGCCAATTTTTCGAGGAAGATGTCGTAGATATCATCATGTACAAACACGCGAGTGCCGTTTGTGCACACTTCACCTTGGGTGTAGAAGTTCGCAAGCATGGCACCTGAAACGGCGTTATCAATGTCAGCATCGTTAAACACGATCAACGGGGACTTGCCGCCCAGCTCCATCGTGACAGACTTAAGCGAGCCTGCTGCATCAGCCATGACTTTCTTGCCTGTTCCGCATTCGCCCGTAAACGAGACCTTAACGATATCCTTGTGGCGAGAGAGCATCTGTCCGACACGGTAATCGCCCTGAACCACATTGAATACGCCATCTGGCATACCCGCTTCCGAAAATATCTCAGCCAGTTTCAGCGTCGTTAACGGCGTTTCTTCTGAGGGTTTGAATACCATGGCATTGCCTGCCGCCAACGCTGGGCCCGCTTTCCACATCGCGATTTGAATCGGATAGTTCCATGCACCAATGCCCGCACATACGCCCAAAGGCTCTTTGCGCGTATAGAAGAACTGATTTTCACCAAGGCTTTGCTGTTCGCCTTGAATAGACACCGCCAGACCCGCGTAATATTCAATCACGTCTGCGCCTGTCACCACATCAACGTACTGCGCTTCTTGTATTGGCTTACCGGTATCCAGCACTTCTAGTGCTGCCAGCTCATCATTGCGTTCACGCAAAATAGCCACGGCGCGGTTCAAAATCGCACGACGTTCCGCACCACTCATTGCCGACCAAACCTGAAAGCCTTCCCAAGCTGACTTTACTGCAGCATCCACATCGGCCTGACTCGCTTGTTGCACGTCAGCCAGCTTTTCGCCCGTTGCTGGATTTAGGGTTTGAAACGTTTCGCCGGAGGTCGCATCAACGTAGCCTCCGTGAATGTATAACTGTTTAATATCCATTTAATTATTGCCTTTTGATATGGATGGAAAGTCTTGAAGTTGGCGTTCGAGGTAGTCTTCAATCGTCGCAACCGCTTCTAGCGAATCGATACCTTGCGGATTGAGCGCCCCACGAAGCCAGATGCCGTCAACCAATGCAGCAATTCCCTGCGCAACAAACGCAGCGCGATCCGAGGGCATCAGTTTTTTGAGTTCAACGCGAAGATGTGAAAGCAGACGTCTTTCGTTAACGTGTTGGAGTCTAAATAAAGCGGGGTCGTGCATGGCGTGCGACCAGAATGCCAGCCACGTTTTGGTCACTTTGCTGCTCACCTGATTGGGGTCGAAGTTGCCATCAACAATGGCGAGAATGCGCCCTTTGGCATCGTTTGGGTCGGTCATGTTCAACCTTTGTTGAACACCCTTAGAGAGTTCACGGAGCACAGAACGCATGGTTTCTTCCAGCAATCCGTGTTTGCCACCAAAGTAGTGGTTAATGATCCCCGCAGACACCCCTGCTTTTCGGCTGATCAGGGCGACACTCGCCCCAGCCAAACCGACATCGTCGATGGCAGACATGGTTGCCTCCACGAGCTGTGGGCGACGAATTGCGGGCATCCCTACCTTTGGCATCAAATCCTCCTTGATTGGTTAAAAATGTAGCAAAAATGTTTTTTGATTGAACGTTCAATTAAAAACAGACTTACAAATAACGCAATTGTTGTCAAAAATAGATTTGATGTGTAAAAGTAAGAAAATAATAACAAAGATCGCTTTATTTCATAAAATCAAAGACGTAACCAAGAAACACTCAAATTCCCACTGCTCAAAAACCCTGCAATTGATTAGCACACTAAAGGTTATTAGGTAGGAAAAACCTATCCGGAAGGCCTCGGATACTTTCTACATCCATCACATAATGCGTTCAATTTTCATACAGGCCGATTGAAATTTACTGCTGAAAAGAGAAATTTCCAACTCGCATTTTTAAAAAATGCAATTATTAACATCAAGCATATCGACGCTGATCTCCAAATTAAAAGATCGTAAAAAAACAAAGTCTCACAAAGATGTGAAGTGCGTCTTTTAGACGTTAATATTATGTGTATGTTTTTACCATCCACACTACTGTTGTAATATTAATTAAATATACCTATCAGATTGGATTGAAACAGATCCATCAATGCAGGACGACTCACTATAAGACAGGTAAAAAAATGCTTGCACTAGATAACCGCACCCTACTCACCGTAACAGCGCTTATCTCTATTGGATCAGCCGTCGCATTGTTTTCTCTATGGCGTTCACAATCAAAACCAAACGGTTCAGCTTTTTGGGCGCTGGGGATGTCGAGTGTCGCCCTCGCGAGTATTTTGATTTCGTTTAGAGACGCCATTCCAGATCTCTTTTCACTTGTGGTCGCTAATTCGCTATATATTCTTGGCTTTCAGCTCATTCTACGTGGCATCCGCATTTTTGTTGGTCGACAACCATTGGTCATATTGGATTATGCCCTTGTCCCAATTTCTGCAGCACTTCTCTGTTACTTCAATTACATTGACCAAAATTTAAACATCCGAATTGCCGTTGTCTCTCTGGCATTTATGATTATTTGCACCAATGTAGTCATTACTTTTTTACAAGAGAAGAATGCTCCTTGGCGCTCAGCAGGATTTGCTGTGGCGTCGATGTTCGGGCTGTTTGGTTTAATCCATGGGATACGAGGTGCCATCATGTTGGCGTCGCCGTTAGAACACTATTTTATGGCCAACAACATAACCGCATCATTAGTATTCCTTGGCGGAATATTCATTATTGCTGGAATGGCAATTACCCTAATTTTGCTCACTTATGCCGTACTTGAATCAGAGTTTCGTATTCTTTCTCAAGCCGTTAAACAGTCAGCGTCATCAATCATCATTACCGACAGAACGGGGCTGATTAACTACGTGAATCCCGCCTTCATTGAAACCACAGGGTATCGAGCAGAAGAGCTCATCGGTAATAAACCCAGTATTTTAAAGCCAGGAGAAATGCCCTCAGCAGAATATTCCAATCTGTGGGAGTGCATCTCTAGTGGCAAAGTATGGCGTGGCGAATTCTATAATCGCAAAAAGAATGGCGAGTACTTTTGGGAAATTGCGTCGATTGCACCAGTAAAACAGCGCAATGGTGAAATTAGTCATTTTGTTGCGGTAAAAGAAGATATCACCGCTTTAAAAGAGGCCAAGAAGCATATCGACCATCTAGCAAACCATGACACATTAACGGGTCTGCCCACTAGAAAGCTTGCCATGGAGCGTCTATCAAACGCATTAGCTCATGCGAAAATCCATAACAGAAAAGTGGCTGTGTTATTTGTGGATCTCGATGGCTTCAAGGCGGTAAATGATACTCACGGTCATGACGCGGGTGATCAGGTGTTAAAAAGAACCACGAAAAGGTTATGTGCTTGTGTAAGAGACGTTGATACCATCGCACGTATTGGTGGCGATGAATTTTTAATCTTACTGCCTAATATCGTCAATATCGAATCGATTCGTAAAGTGACGGAAAGAATGATTGAAGCTGTCTCTGCTCCCTATCATTTAGGGAGCGCGGAAGTCACCGTGACTGCCAGTATTGGTATTTCTTTATTCCCTGATGACGATGACGTACCGTTAGAACTCGTTAAACTTGCCGACCACGCAATGTACACAATTAAACATCAGGGAAAAAACAATTACATGTTCACGAACCGATACTGTTCGGTTTGAGTGATGGTTGATGGTTGATTGACGACGAATAGCGCGAACCAAGTTTGTATCCAAGCGACGTCAAGAACCTTGGATGTAACGAATAAAAAATCAAAAGACGACGACCTTTATCCTTTACAATGCACCCCGCACTTATTCTCGGTTTTGTCATTCAGTATGATTGGCCATAAAACACAGAAGGTGGCGTTCCAGCTAGACGCAAATTCGCGCTTTTTGCCTTCAGATACCCATGCAACGTCAAGATGCTGGGTATAAACCGGACCATTCGATGACCATTTCCGACTATCCCTCAAAACTGAGCCTACCGCAGACGAATCCGGGTGTTTCTACCGTATTGGAATACCTCGTTATCAAGTTTCCCTTCATTGATGCTCAGGTCTGGCAACAGCGCATGGCTGATGGCAAGGTTCATTACCACGATGGAACACGCGTTTCCGCACAATCGCTGTTTCAACCGCAACAACGGATTTACTACTACAGAGAAGTTGAAAACGAGCCTCGTGTTCCCTTCAAAGAAGAGATCCTGTTTCAGGATGAGCACATTGTGGTGGTTTACAAACCCCATTTTCTCGCGGTTTTACCCGGCGGTGTTTACGTGAATGAATGTTTGCAGAATCGGTTACGAAAAAGTACCGGTATATCGGAACTGCAAGCGCTACATCGGTTAGACCGAGTGACGGCGGGCTTAGTCATGTTTTCAGTCAACCCTGAGACGAGCTATCTTTACCATCATTTGTTCGAGACACGGCAAATACACAAAACCTACCAAGCGATTGCCAATCTTCGAGAGGGAGAAAACATTGTTGGTCGAGAATGGGAAGTGAAAAACCGAATTGAGCAGTCTGAACCGCGTTTTCGCATGCAGGTGACAGAGGGTAAAGCCAACAGCCATTCCGTGATTCGATGCCTAAAGCAATCCGACGAAAAGGCACTGTTTGAGCTGCATCCGGTGACGGGTAAAACCCATCAACTGCGCGTTCACATGCAAACGCTTGGCTGGCCGATTTTGAATGACAAGTACTACCCTGAATTGCAACCGCTCAGCGCTGACAACTATTTAGCCCCCTTGCAGTTGCTGGCAAAAGAGGTGGAATTTATCGACCCCATTTCGCATCAACCTCGACATTTTCGTTCCGACCATCACTTGTCACTCAACTAAGGCTAGACGCACTGTTTTGTTTCCGATTCGTTCAGTGAGCACTTTTCTTTGTGTGTCAGCCCTTATGACATGTTGGTAATGTGAATGTCAGCTCCGAGTAGCTTTGGCCATCAATACGGTAGTAATCGGAAATCTCGCCCAGTTGTTCAAATCCGAGCTTACGGTATAGCGTGATGGCTTTCTCGTTGCAGCCAATCACATTCAAATCCAGCCATTTGGTTTTTTCGTCGTTTTGGCAGAAAGCGATCGCGGTTGTAAGAAGTGATTCGCCTAACCCCTGACGACGAGCAGCGCGATCAACGCCCATCCCCAGCAACACGCGATGACGACAATGCTCGTCAGCATAGTGTCGTAAATCAATGTGACCGACTATTTTTCCGCTGCTGTTTTTCGCCAACCAAACCTTACGCCAGTTTGACGATTCCCTGTCGGCCAGGACACCATCGCTAAAGCGCTTCTTTAAATCGTCAGACACAAAACATTCATCGCGAGATAATGGCTGAAACAACGCCCCACCTTCTGCTCCATTCTCTTCAAGCTGACGGTTTAAGTAAGCAAAAAGCGCCTCCATATCCCCTGAACCAGCATCCTCGATTTTCATTTCTACATCCTTTTCGCGCGGCTAAAGCGTCATTACCTCAGTCGAGAGCACTCGATCATACCGACCTGCTCCGTATTAAAACAAGTACCGCTTGATCGCTGTCAATCAGACATCAATCATTTCCATTTGATGATGTTTAAATGACATCACACTGATACCATCGGTCGCCTCTTCTTTTTGTGGTTTCTATTATGACTTCGAATATGGATCATGTTCTGCTGAATATTGCCTTGAACCTCAGTTCTAACCTTGATCGTGATAAACAATACCAACGGTTAATAGAAGGAATGGGGCAGGTTTTTCCCTACGATGCCAGCGCATTATTTATATTTGATAAAGAAGGCTTTCTCACGCCAGTCGCTGTAAAAGGCTTGTCTAGCGCAGTTTTGGGGCGTCGCTTCTTTCCAAAATCACATCCTCGATTAGATGCCATTGTAAAGAGCCTGAACCCAGTGCGCTTTGATGCAAACTGCGAGCTACCCGACCCCTTTGATGGCGTCTTGCTAACCGAGAACACAACCATGGATGTCCATGACTGTATGGGTTGTAGCTTGTATGTCGATGGCCAACTTGTTGGTGCACTCACGATGGATTCCCTGACGGTGGGTGCTTTTGACCACATTGAGCCCGTAGCCATTGAAACCTTCGCCGCACTTGCTGCTGCCACACTGCGAAATATTGGTTTAGTCGAAGCGTTGAAAACGCAAAATCACAAACAAAAAACCGTGACCGAAACGCTAATCCGACAAGCTCGTTCACTAAAAGGTGACATGGTCGGTTTTAGCCCGCAAATGCACCAACTACGAACGAATATCGCGACCGTCGCAAAATCAGATTATGCCGTTCTTATTACGGGTGAAACCGGTACAGGCAAAGAACTGGTTGCGCATAGCGTTCATGCTCAATCAAATCGCAACGACAAACCGATGATTTACGTTAACTGTGCGGCACTGCCAGAGGGCCTGGCGGAAAGTGAATTGTTTGGTCATGTAAAAGGCGCATTTACGGGAGCCATTAACAATCGTGCGGGTAAATTTGAGTTAGCCGACGGTGGTACATTGTTTTTAGACGAAGTCGGCGAATTGCCGCTCGTTTTACAAGCAAAACTACTGCGAGTGATCCAGCAAGGTGAGTTACAACGCGTAGGCAGTGACAAGCACTTGCAGGTGAATGTTCGCATTGTGGCCGCGACAAATCGCAAGCTTGAAGACGAAGTTGAAGCAGGGAATTTCCGCGCCGATTTATTTCACCGTTTGAACGTGTTTCCAATAACGGTACCGGCGATGAGAAAACGCGAAGGCGACATTCCCGTGCTCGCGGGTCATCTGCTCGAAAAAGTCAGGCATCAATTCAATGTGCCAAATCTTCACATTCACGCAAAAGCGCTCTCCATGCTAGAAGAGCAACCTTGGCCAGGTAATGTTCGTGAGCTTGAACATACGCTGACGCGCGCAGCATTGCGCGCAATTCAGGACCAATGCCACACGATTAATCTGATCCATTTTGATGTGGTCGTCACGAGTGATGATGTCAAAAAGACATCGCAGTATTTCCCCGCCGAAAACCAAAATATGCGCGAGTTGGTTGAAGCCTACCAACGAGACCTTATCTCTCATGTACTAGAAAAAACGGGGGGTGTTTGGTCAAAAGCCGCTGAGTTTTTGCACATGGACAGGGGCAACCTCTATCGTATGGGGAAAAAGCTCGGCATTCATCGATAAAGGTTTTCTTCTCCAATTTCCGCGCTCGATGTAAAAAAGACAACAAACGCGTTGTCTTTTTTACATCGAATGAATATTGAAATTGAATAAATATTATTTAATATCAAATAGATAACTGTTGGCACAAAGCATGCAATCACAGTGCATTAATTGAAATAAATCAATATCACCACTGGAGACCCGCTATGTTCTGTATTCAATGTGAGCAGACAATTCAAACACCCACTGTCAAAGGCTGTTCATTCGCGAAAGGTATGTGTGGAAAAACCGCCGAAGTGTCAGACTTGCAAGATGTGTTGGTGTACGCATTACAAGGGGTGTCTTTCTGGGCGAATCTGGCAAGTGAATTCGACATCGTCAACGACGAAATCAACCAATGGGCACCGAAGGCTTTCTTCTCGACTCTTACCAACGTTAACTTCGACCCTGAGCGCATTCTTGAACTGACGCATCAAGCGTCAGTATACAAAGCACGCCTTGAACAACATGTCCGTGCAGCTTACCAAATGGCAGACAAAAGCCTGCCTGCATTACCGCCTGTCGCCAGTTTTGAACTGCCAAAGAATGCTGAAGCAATATTGGCTCTTGCTCCACATGTCGCGGTAAACCGCGGAAAAGACAGCGTGCATGAAGACGTTATCGGCTTACGTCTGCTGTGTCTTTACGGCTTAAAAGGTGCGGCAGCGTACATGGAGCATGCCCTGGTACTCGGTCAAACTGACAACGCTGTGTATGGTGATTATCACAACATTATGGCGTGGCTTGGAACCGATCCTGAAGACTTGGGTGAGCTGCTCGATTACTCAATGAAAATTGGTTTGATGAACTACAAAGTGATGGAAATGTTGGATACCGGTGAAACCACCACCTTTGGTCACCCAGCACCAACCCAAGTCAATGTAAAACCGATTAAAGGCAAATGCATTCTAGTATCAGGCCACGACCTACACGATCTGGAAAAAATCCTTCAACAAACTGAAGGTAAAGGCATCAACGTTTACACCAATGGTGAAATGCTCCCTGCTCACAGCTATCCGGAACTCAACAAATATCCACACCTAGTGGGTAACTACGGCAGCGCATGGCAAAACCAGCAAAAAGAGTTCGCCAACTTCCCTGGTGCGATTGTGATGACATCAAACTGCCTGCTTAACCCAGATATCGGCCAGTATGCAGATCGCCTATTTACCCGCAGCATTGTCGGTTGGCCGGGTGTAGCGCACATTGAAGGTGATGATTTCAGCCAAGTGATCGATAGTGCTCTGGGACTTGATGGCTTCAAACACAACGAAATTGAACACATGATCACCATTGGCTTTGGTCGTAACGCGTTGATGGCTGCTGCCCCTGCCGTTATTGAAGAAGTGAAGAAAGGCAACATCAGCCACTTCTTCTTAGTGGGTGGTTGTGACGGTGATAAATCTGTGCGCAGCTACTACACCGACTTCACCGCTCAAGCGCCTGAAAGTTCTATCATTCTGACACTGGCTTGCGGTAAATACCGTTTCAACAAGAATCAGTTCGGTGACATTAACGGCATTCCTCGTCTTCTTGATGTCGGCCAATGTAACGATGCCTACTCTGCCATTCAGCTTGCACTTGCGCTTGCCAATGAATTTGAGTGCGACATTAATGAACTACCATTAACCCTCGTTTTGTCTTGGTTTGAACAAAAAGCCATCGTGATTTTACTGACTTTGTTTGCTCTAGGTGTGAAAGGCATTTACACCGGGCCTACCGCTCCCGCATTCCTCACCGACAACTTGATTACGATCATTCAAGACACGTTCGACATGCGCTCTATCTCGACCGTTGAAGAAGATCTTAAAGCGATTCTCGCTGCGTAATAAGAACACTGTCTATCAAAGACGTCAGCCCTTGTGTATTCACTTATTGATGATCACGAGGACTGATGCCAATGATCACTCGCTGTATCATTTCCGAAGAATAGTGAGCCACATAACTGCTCTATGCTGGTTAGGTATCTAGTAATTCATAGGGAAAGCCGCTGTATGACCACCCCATCTGGTGACAATACCGACAACAATCCAGAAAGGAAGCCAACTTCAGGCGTCATGCGGCGCTTTCTTGCCACTCACAAAAGCTCGCTGCCCATTTTATTTCTCTCCGTGTTTGTTGGCCTATTTGCAGGGCTTCTGTGTACTTTCTTTGATATCACTATCGATTGGGTGGTCAATCAACGTGAACATTGGCTAGATGGGCGCTCTGATCTGGCATGGTCGACCATTGTTGTCATTATGCTGAGCAGTTCGATACTGTCTGCTTTTGGCTTTTATCTCGTGATACGCATGGCACCTGAAGCGGCAGGCTCTGGCATCCCTGAGATTGAAGGTGCGCTAGATGGTGTTCGCCCTGTACGCTGGTGGCGGGTGATCCCCGTGAAATTTTTTGGCGGCATTGGCGCGATTGGCGCAGGCTTGGTGCTTGGTCGGGAAGGCCCCTCAGTACAAATGGGCGCGAGTGTCGGCAGAATGCTGACAGACATATTCAAAATTGACAGCGATGAAAGCCGCCATACCTTGGTTGCGGCTGGCGCAGCGGCTGGCCTTGCCGCCGCTTTTAATGCGCCGTTGGCTGGGATCATGTTTGTGATTGAGGAAATGCGTCCGCAGTTTAAATACAACCTTATTTCCATCAAAGCAGTCATGATTGCCGCCATCATGGCGACCATTACTTACCGATTTTTTCTTGGCCAAGGCGCAATGATCCCCCTTCCCGCCCATGATGAAGTGCCACTCGCATCACTGGCGCTATTTTTGGTGTTAGGCTTGGTCTTTGGTTTTATCGGCGTGTTGTTTAATCGTCTTGTGATCATGTCAATGGATGGCTTCGAACGCTTTCATCGCCATGAAACAAAACGCTTCGTGGGCATTGGCGCAACACTGGGTGCGGTGTTTGGCCTGTTAGCTCTGTTCCTTCCCAAACTCACAGGCGAAGGGTCGAATCTTATCCCTGATGCCGTCTCCGGTACTTTCTCTTTGTCGCTGTTACTGATGCTGTTTTTTGCGAGAGCCATTACCACGCTGGCGTGTTTTTCATCCGGCGCACCCGGTGGGGTGTTTGCGCCCATGCTGGCACTGGGGACATTGTTCGGTACCTGTTTTGGCGCATTGTGCATCATGCTGTTCCCTGATCTCGATATCACGATGGGAATGTTCGCGGTGGCGGGCATGGGCGCGTTGTTTGCCGCGACAGTCAGAGCGCCTGTTACCGGTATTTTATTGGTGATTGAGCTCACCCACAATTACGAGCTGATCTTGCCCCTGCTGATCACGTCGCTCGGCGCGACCATGACAGCGCAGGCGGTGGGCGGCAAGCCGCTTTATAGCCAACTTTTGCATCGTGCTTTATCAAAACAAAAAGCGGAGCCGCCGCCAGAAAATGGTCGCGAAGAAGATGAAGCGGGTAACAAAACAGAAACGAACCAAAGTCGCTAAAAACGGGGGTTCGGATTATGACAAATGCCCGGCACTTTTTTCTTTGCGCCGCCGCTGTATCAACAATGCCATGTAACCGATCACAACAAGATTGATCACTAATGCCAACCAATCTAACAGCTTGCCTTGAGTGACCACACCATAGATCTCAAACGGCAAATAGATAGCACCACTCGCGAGCGCGAACCATTCTGTCCACGCGTATCCACGCCATAAGCCGAAGGCTTCGACGAACCGCACTGAAGCGTACAGCAATGAACCCAGTGCAATAATGGTGATGTTTTTGTCGTTGATTTTGGCAATCGCATGATGGATCACACTGGGATATTCACTTGCAGGATTCAAATGCAGATGCTGCACTAACTCTTCAAACAGAGACTGTATTTCCCGCCCGCCAAGTTCATGAAGGGACAAACCCACGATGATCGCCAGCGCACCTTTTGATGCTTCCAACAAGGCAATTGCCCTGAGTGCTTTCGGTTGTTTCTTCATGCTTTCGCCACACTGTCATTGAGTATTTAAAGCGTGGGCGAAGAAAATAATTCCGTGAGTAGCATTGGCAAGATTTCTGCAATGACAGCGACAAGCTGACCTGTTTTAAATATGTCTAAAGCCTAGTGGCTAACGTCGTTGATTCAACCCTTGGCGCTTCTTTCGCCAATGCACTCACGCGCCGCCAAGCGAGATAAGTCATTAACGAAAACGTAGCAAGCAGTCCCACACTGAACAGCCCCCAGTTATCCCCCACTGTGTGTTCAAGTGCCGAGCCAAACAGATAGCCGGTGCCAACGAGAGCAAACGTCCACGTCATTGCCGACGCAAAATTCAATGCAGTGAAAACAGGCCAGCGCATATCACTTAATGCCACTGGCAAGGCACCTATGGTTCGCATGCCTTTGGGATAGCGATAAAGGAAGATATAGGCTTTGCCATAACGATCAAGCAGCAGCTTGGCGGTGATTACCGATTGTCGATATCTCGGGTTCGAAGAGAGCTTCGCAACGCCATATTTTCTGCCCACGTAGAAACGCAATTCATCACCTAGATAGCCACCAGCGAAAACCACTGTCGCGACCAATGCGACGTTCAACGCGCCAAAATGGGCGGCAATACCAGCAAACAGCGGCAAAGATCCGCTTTTCAAGCCACAGTACAAGAAGAGGATGGCGTAACTCAGCAGGCCGTAATCACGCACAATATTTAAAATGGTTTCCATGGTATCAACTGATGCTCACTGTAAATGCTAACTTATTGATACTTATGTCTAAGCTGTTTGGATCACCACGTTTAGATTCAAAAAGGTTAGCAACCATGACCTAGCGATAGAAAAACCTTCACTATTGCCGATTAATTACCCAATCAATCGCCCTGCTCTTCCCTTTTTGATTGAAAACGCAGTAATATTCAATGGCTCCATCATTGGAGCATCACAATCAACAATTATTCTCAGGGCGGGGCGCAATTCCCCACCGGCGGTATACCGATGCAAAGCAATGTGAAGCAAAGGTGAGCCCGCGAGCGCCCGAACTGAGTTCGGGGTCAGCAGACTTGGTGAGATGCCAAGGCCGACGGTTACAGTCCGGATGAAAGAGGATGATAAAAATGCACCCGTAACACGGCGGCTGACACGCGCGCATGTTTAGGTGGATTGTATGTGGCGGCTATTGGCGACCACTGCTCATCTATGCCCTGATTCTGGTATTAAACCTAGGAGTTACCATGAATCAGACTCACACCTCGTTACTTGCTCAATTTGGCACCCCGTTTGAACGCGTTGACGCAGCCCTTGAGGCGCTTCGTCAAGGTAAAGGCGTACTGCTTCTCGATGATGAAGATCGTGAAAACGAAGGTGACATTATCTATTCGGTCGACCACCTAACAAACCAACAAATGGCGCTCATGATCCGCGAATGCAGCGGCATTGTTTGTCTTTGCCTGCCAGAAGCACAAGCAGACAAGCTCGAACTCAAACCCATGGTGGAAGACAACAACAGCGCAAACCAAACCGCATTTACTGTTTCCATTGAAGCCAAAATCGGTGTGACTACTGGTGTGTCTGCGGCAGATCGCGTGACCACAATCAAGACCGCTTCCAACCCTGATGCACAACCTTCTGATCTTGCGCGTCCTGGTCACGTATTCCCGCTTCGTGCCCGTAATGGCGGCGTGCTCACTCGACGTGGTCACACTGAAGGTACAATTGATCTGATGCAAATGGCCGACTTATCGCCAGCAGGCGTTCTGTGTGAAGTACAAAATGAAGATGGCACCATGGCGAAAACACCAGAAATCATTGCTTTTGGTCTGAAGCATGATATGCCCGTGTTAACCATTGAAGACATGGTGCAGTACCGTCTGATGCAGGCAGAAAAAATCGCTTAAATTCGATGTGGTTCTAATACGCTATCGACCGCGTTAAGTATTTACAGTTTCAAGCAATAGCCGTGTGCTTTAGATAACTAAAGCACACGGCTTTGTCGTTTAGGGGGCATCACCACTAAACAATCACAACTAAATTCAAAATAAATTCATTACACAACTAAACGTCTTCATTATCCTTCCCCATGTGGCTAGCTTCATTCAATTCAAAAAAAACCTTTTAATTCCCCTACGTTATGTGAATTTCAATAGAAATCCGCCCTCAATAGCATTCATCAGAAAAATACTATAATAATCACCCATTCAAATTATTATTGTGATGAAGTTATTTGCTCGTTAACACAAAGAGTGTGAATTGCCGCCCTGCGCCATAAACAGCACAATCTCGACGGATTACGTATTAATGGAGATCTACCACGTATGGGACGCCACTTTCAGCTTATCGACAAGCCAACATTTTTTGGTGCGTTGGGGCTACTCTTTTCTGTCATCGTTCCGCTACTTATTTGGCCTACTCAGGGTGCTGAATGGATAGCAATTGCAAAAACCTTCATGACCGACAAGCTCGGTTTTCTTTACCTATCATTGGGTATCGCCGCGTTCTTTTTCATGATCTATATCGTGTTCAGTGATATTGGCCAAATCAAACTCGGTGATGCTGACGAAGAGCCAGAGTTTGCAACCGGTTCATGGGCTGCCATGTTGTTCTGTGGCGGTATCGGCGCAAGTATCCTTTACTGGGGCACCATAGAATGGGCGTACTACTACCAAAATCCGCCATTTCAACTGGAAGCTGGCAGTGAAGAAGCCGTTCGATGGGCGGCCACTTACGGTATTTTCCACTGGGGCCCAATCGCATGGTCAATCTATCTGATCCCTGCCATTCCAATTGCCTACTTCTTCTATGTGCGTAAGCAGCCAGTATTGAAAGTATCTGCAGCACTGATGCCTGTCATCGGTGAAGCACGCAGCCAAGGTAAAACGGGTAAATTCATCGATATTCTATTTATCTTTGGTTTACTTGGTGGCGCAGCAACAACACTGGGTCTTGCCGCACCATTGATTAACGAAGGCATCAGCTACCTGTTTGGCATTCCTTCAACAACCACCTCTCAGATTGGTGTGTTGTTGCTGTGTACAGCGCTGTTTGCCTACTCGTCTTACAAAGGCATGGACGAAGGCATCAAGGTTCTAAGTAACATCAACTTCTGGGGTGCGCTTGCACTGCTGGCGTTTGTGCTGTTCGCAGGTCCGACGCTATTCATGCTAGAGACTGGCTTAGATTCCATCGGTCGCATGCTGTCGAACTTTTTCATCATGGCAACATGGGCAGAACCATTTGGCGGTTACGGCACGTTTGAAGACACCCACTTCCCGCAAGATTGGACCATTTTCTACTGGGCATGGTGGCTAGTATTTGCACCGAGTATGGGCTTGTTCGTTGCGCGTATTTCTCGCGGCCGTACTATTAAGCAAATGGTGTCAGGCTCTATCTTCTTCGGCTCACTCGGCTGTGCGCTATACTTCATGATCTTGGGTAACTATGGGCTGTCGTTGCAGCTTTCTGGTCAACTCGATGTTGTGAGTATATTGAACAGCGAAGGTCCGACTCGCGCCATTTTCTCGATCCTTGAAACACTGCCGATGAGCACTGTGGTGATCGCAGTATTCACCCTGCTATGTATCATCTTTACCGCAACAACGTTTGATTCTATCTCGTTCATTCTGGCCTCTGTGGTTCAGAATAACGTCACCGAAGACCCAATGCGTTGGAACCGTTTGTTCTGGGCATTTACCCTGTCATTCATGCCTTCAGTGCTAATGTTCATGGGTGGCCTAGCAACACTGCAAACCGCGGCTATCGTTGGTGGTTTACCCTTGTTGGTTATCGCGGTCATGCTGATGATTTCGGGTGTAAAAGCGGCAACGCTCGACCTTGCTCACCAAGAAGGTTACATCGACCCTGTTATCAACATTGAAGAATTCCCAGACGTTGACCCTTGGTCAAAAGAAGGCATGGCAATGGCGCAATTTGAACGCATGAAAGACGAAGCCGTTGCTGCGGCGGAAGAAGAGCGTGAAAAACTGAATGCTATTTGGAATCTGAAGAAAGAGATCCGTGCAACGGCTCTCTCTAAAGGTGAGTCGGGCATGGAACTAGGCGATGCGCCTCAAGAGCAATTGGACGAAATCCAACGCTTAACAGACGAAGCCATGGCAGCCAAAGAGCATAAGCTTCAAGCGTCTGAGTCTGCACAACAAGCACGTCTGGTTTTCGATGATCTAATGCGCGAACGTAAGCGTCTAGAAGAAGAAAACCAAGACGAATTGAAGCCTGCGTAACGCAAAACTTCTTATAAAACACACAATCAAAAGGCCGAGAAATCGGCCTTTTTTGTTTCTCAGACATTCGTGAATTTCATACTCTGCAGCCTAAAAGCCCGCGATGTCATTCAGCGTTTACGGATTCAGCGACATTCCATACCCTAAAGAATGTTCAAATGTCGCAATCTTTTGGAACCCAAGTTTTTCGTAGAATTTGATTGCGCCTGTATTCACCGTTGATACCTCAAGATGAACGCCTGACACTTTTGAAGCTGTTAGACGCTCTATCAACGCCATCATCAACTTTTTCCCCAAACCAAACCCTTGCGTTTCTGGCAAACAGTTAATGTGAAAATGAGCAGGATATCTATCAAACTCAGGGCGCGGTGCATGTCCCTGATGGATCTTACCCACCACCCAATCACTTGCAGAGTGACCTTTGTATTGATCAAGCGGATAACGCTCGCGCAAAACTGGTAGCCACTCATCTTCGCAACGCGCCGAGAACATTTTTGAATTTGCGGTACTCACGATATAGCCGCAAGGTTCCCCGTTACAGGTTGCTACAAAACACATGTCAGGATTAAGTATTGCGTAGGGAGCTGAAAAAAAATGACCTACCAACTCATCGTTTTCATACAACGAAGTGGCATCTCTGCCATTGTCAGCAGTTAACAAACATATTTTATATAGCGACGGCAAATCGCTTGGATGGAAGGGGCGTATTTCAAACGGCATATAAGGAACTAATATTGACAGAAAATCTAGGCAAAAATGATATATGGGATGTGCTCGACTTTCCAATCACATGTCACCGCCATCTTACGATCCCCTCCTATCATATTGAATATCATTGATATTTTATTTAAAAATTTTTTACCGTGAATTAAACACCAACAAGGCCAGCGAATGAGGTGTTATTCATGCATAACGGTCGTCAATAACCAACACGCCGATTGTCGAATTCTGTGTCCAGAGCGTACCAACACATATTGCTAATTCATGCGGAGGGTGGATAATGCCCCGTCTCCTTTCATTGAATAATGTCCCCTGCATGCGCCTTGATAAATTCGTTTGTAAAAGCACTGCGTTAAACCGTGCAAATGCCATCCAGCTGATTCAAAACGGAGCGGTAACGGTGAACGAACAAGTCGAGACTCACGAGTTCGCACAGGTGCATGAAAACAACACCATTCGGTTACAGGGTCACACATTAACCCCTCGCCCATTTCGCTATATCTTAATGCATAAGCTTGCTGGAACCATTTGCTCCAATATCGATGAAGTCTACCCGTCGCTTTTCAGCGCCACTAACCTCGAGCATACAGAAGAATTACACATCGCAGGGCGATTGGATGCGGACACAACGGGGCTTGTGTTGATCACTGATGATGGTCATTGGTCGTTTAATATCACTACGCCAACCCAGCATTGCGAAAAAGTGTATCGCGTTGGTCTTTCTCGCCCTATTCGTGGTGACGAAGCAGAGCGATTCAAGCAGGGCATTATGCTACAAGGAGAGAGCAAACCCACTCTGCCAGCCAAACTCGATGTGCTAAGCCCGCAAGACGTCTTACTGACGATTACAGAAGGTAAGTTCCATCAAGTTAAGCGCATGTTTTCCGCGGTAGGCAACCGTGTAGTCACATTGCACCGAGATCGCATTGGTGAGGTGCTGCTCGATGTTGATGCAGGAGAGTGGCGATATCTCAGCGATGAAGAAATCGCTTCGTTCAGATAATAAGCCTAAGACAACAACGCGGATGCCATGGCCTCCGCGTTTATTGATGGGTTCAAAGCCAAGATTAATGCTCGCCTTGCACTTCGAATTCATCAGAGCACAAACGCGCCTTACCGTCTTCTTGGATCTTCCAATGTTCGCGGTGAACCACGCCAAAGGCTTTATTCATCCTCCATTCAGAAGTAAGAATAAAGCCATTACCGCATTCAGATTTTTCCCATTCTACGTTGGTGTATTTAACGTCATTGAAACCTTGGTCGATAATATTCTGCCAAAATGCTTGGATTTCTTCACGTCCAGTAAATTCACCAAAAGGACGCGCAACCATAGTCGTCGACTCAGCATATTGCGCCGCACAGCCTGCTGCATCTTGATTGTTAAACGCATCCTGCCACGCTTTCAGCCCTTCTTTATATACATTAAGTTCTTTTTGAGTAGTCATTATTTTAGCCATATCTTAAATGTGTGAGAGGACTCAGTGTAGAAATATGATTAGATAAGATAAACGAAGTAAAAAAAACGCATTGTTCTTTTGAGTGTAACAATATGCAAAAGCAGATGAATAGACTTAAACAAATGACCTTGTTTATGCATGTGGTAGAAACGGGTTCAATCACCAATACCGCAGACAAGTTAGACACCTCAAAATCCGTGGTCAGTCAGGCGCTAAAGCAACTCGAATCAGACCTCGACACAACGTTACTCACACGTACAACTCGCCGACAATCGCTCACTCAAGCAGGTATGCAGTTTTACCAGTATTGTTGTGAAATGCATCGTGTCACTGAACAGGCATGGGATGAGATGAAGGTTCAGCAGACGATTCCCAAAGGCAAAATTACTCTAACCGCACCGAATGCCTTAATGACATCATTGGTCGTGCCTGCCTTGTTGGAAGCCTTTACAGATCATCCTGACGTTGCATTCAATTTAATCAATGACGACAATCAGCTCGACTTAATGGAAAACCATATAGATCTCGCGATTCGGGCGGGAAGATCGGAGCATAGTGATAACAAGCAACGCCGAATTGGTAAGTTTAGAGATGTGCTGTGTTGCGCTAAAAACAGAGAATTCACCGAGGATGATGCGCCTTATATTGCCCATCAATGGCAGCCTAAAACGGTATCCCATGCACTCTATAATCCGTTAACTAATGAAACCCGATCATTAACGTTTTCGCCGAAACATAGAACGAACGCGATGCAAACGACACTCGCTCTGATTGAGTCTGGCTATGGCCTCGGGATTTTGCCCAACTTCACTGTTTCCACAAACCCAAAACTGAAACCCGTGTTACCCGATTTTCAGATGCCACGGGTAAACGTCTATGCCATTCACCCATTCCACGGCACTGTGCCTATTGGCGTAAAAATGGCGATTGATGCCATCGAAAGTGCATTGCACGACTACACCCAAGCAACCTAAATATGCTCACCGTAATGCGACGGCAAAAAAAAAAGCCTGCATCATCTGTAGGCTCTGTTCACTATTGGACATCTTACGGCTAGACCATCAAACTTTGAGGCTAGCCGTTTTCTTGTGTCGCCTAGCTCGAAGATTATCACCAAGATAGATGAACACACTCAGCAAGATGCACCCACTGATTAAGTTGATAACAGACGTCATCGTGCCATCGAACATCGCACCACTAATGTCTATGACCAAGGCTACCAACGCTAAACGAATCGCTGTGACTAAAGAGGCACTCACACCCGTTTGATTCGGTACGGCTTCCATTGAGCGCGCAAAGAAAATACCGATACACACACCCGCTCCCAACGAATAAAACACCATGAGTGAGGTAACGAGCAACGGAAGCTGCTGCCAACTTGTCGGTAACACAAACATGGCCAACGTCATCAATACAATGGTCAGAAAACCATATCGACGCAGGCTATTCGCGCCAAACCATTTGATCAAACGGCCGTTATTGATACTCGCAATCACGAACGCCACCAACAAGCTCACTTGATAAAAAGGAAACACTGCATTGTCGATACCCAGGTGATTCACAAAAATCAGAGGCATATTAGAAATGAACACCATGTAGCCAGAAAATATGGCGGTGGTGATCAATGTGTTTGCCCAGAACTCGCCGTTTTTCAGTACTGTCACGTAGTCACTACCAATGCCCTTAATGGACAGCGGTTTTCGTTTTTCTACAGGCAGTGATTCTGGCAATTTTGTAAAGCAAATCAGGCCAGTGACGATGGTCAACGCAGCAATAAACACAAAGTTATAGGTGTACCCGAACTGATAGTTAATCCAGCCACCTAACATTGGCGCGAACGCAATGATACTCACGACCAAACTGTTCAGATCAGACACAATCTCTGTGGCTTTTTCGGCTTTGTATAAATCGAACACCATAGCCGCACCAATAATCATGCATGCTGCACTGCCGAAGCCTTGAACGAAGCGCCAAAAAATCAATACGTTGATGTCAGTGGAAAACACACAGCCAATGCTGCCCAGAATAAACAAGGCATAACCGACGTTGAGCACGCTGCGACGGCCAATCGCATCTGAAAGAGGCCCATAGATCAGTGACGCTAAACAGATACCCAGAAAGTTAAAACTTAAGACCCGCTGAATCATCGTTTCATTGGTGTCGAATGCCACCATCATGTCTGGAAACGCCGGAAGATAGATGTCAGTTTCCATCGCTGCTGCGAGAAAAATCATCAAGATAAGAAAGCGTATTGTGCGCTCACTTAACGTATTGGTTGGCATGACTACCCCTAGAAATACATGCGCCAAAATCGAGTCCCCTTTACGAACTTAAATAGAAGGGATCCGAGACGCGAAAAGCATGTTAACAATGTTGCCCAAGCAGAGAGCATAACAACAAGGAAAATGCTCACTGTCGGCGAAGGAGTCAACGTTGAGTCCAGCTCGAAGAATGTCGCAGAAAGCACGATATCCCCACAGCGTAACCTGACGATCGTGACTCTGTGTCGCCCAAAAGAGGCGTTTGAATGGTCGCTCACAATGAGCGAGGGAGAAGTCTACAAGTTGGAAAAGCAAAATCAATACAATTTATCGATCTTATCCGCCTGATCTTCCTTCCAATAACAGTTACCGCTGGAAAAATTAGAGCATAAACTCTAAACTGTATTTCTCTTTCCCAAACGGTAAGTTTTATGTTGATCAGAAAAACGTCGTTTACGCCATTTTCACGTCTACTAACACTCGGCGTTACTCTCATGCTGTGTTCCACATTTTCTTATGCGGAGACCCTGTCATTTGAACAGGCATGGCAAGCAGTTCAAGAACGAAACGATGGTATTGCCGCACAACGCGCAAACGTGCAACGCGCCGAGCACATGCGCAACGCTGCATCCGCTCACCATCTGCCGAGCATTTCGCTCAGTGGCAACTACACGCGTCTTGATCAAAACGTAGAACTCAAACCGTCGCAGCTCGCCCATCACATGAACGGCGGGGATGCGCTGGGGCAAATTGCTGGCTCAGTACCAGGTATTGGTGGCTTGGTCAGCAATCTTGATAACCTGATGACAACGACCCTCGCCGATCGGGACATTTACACCAGCTCGATTCGCGCTATTTGGCCTATTTTCACTGGCGGACGCATTCTCGCGGCGGAAGACATTGCCAATGCGCAACGCGACGAAGCGACGTATTTGATGCAAATGGAACAACAGGCCAAGTTTGAAGATTTGGCCAAGGTGTATTTCGCAACCGTATTGGCAGAACAAGTCTTGCAGACTCGCGCAGAGGTCGAACAAGGGCTGGCGAAGCATTTCGATCATGCCAAGAAACTCGAAGCGCAAGGTCAGATTGCTCGCGTTGAACGTTTGCAAGCAGAAGTTGCGTACGACAAAGCCAAAACCGAGCGCAAAAAAGCAGAACGTGATTTGGAAATTGCCCAAGCAGCATTAAGAACCTTGGTGAAAAGCACAGGCGATGTTGCTCCCTCCAGTGCCTTGTTTACGCAAACCCAAGCGCCGGCTATGTCACCTTTCTTGCAAAAAACCCTCGCAGGCTACCCAGGCTTAAAAGTGCTGGACACCAAGCGCAATCAGGCGGATGGCCTTGTTGATATGGAGAAAGGCAAATACTACCCGCAAGTTTATTTATACGGTAATTACAACCTGTATGAAGGCGACTCACTCACCGCAGAACTGGCACCAGATTGGGCAGTTGGCGTAGGCGTGAGCATTCCGCTGATTGATAACGGCGGCCGCTCAGACAAACTCAAAGCTGCCCACAGCACTGCCCTTCAAGTGAATTACTTGCGTGCTCAGGCAGAGCAAGATCTCTCGCTGTTAGTAGAAAAAACATGGCGTGAAGCCAACCAAGCCCTAGAAGAATACCAAGGCTTGTCATCGAGTATTTCACTGGCAGATGAAAACCTTCGCCTGCGTGAAAAAGCCTTTGTACAAGGACTTTCAACCTCGCTAGATGTGGTTGATGCCGAGCTGTATCTCGCCAATATCAAAACACAACAACTTGCAGCGTCTTACCAATACGTCTTGTCGCTCTCTCGATTGCTGGCTGTTAGCGGGGAAATGAACCGCTTTCCCGATTTTCAAGCGGCCGCCCTTACCCACTCTCTTCCAACACAACAGGGATAATCCATCATGAGTAAATTGAAATCCGCATTTATGGCTGTACCAGCCGCTGCTTTGATTGGATGGGTGGGATACAGTTTTTATCAGGCGTACCAACCGCAACCTGAACGTTTTCAAGGTCAAATTGAAGCGCAACAATACACAGTGTCATCCAAAGTAGCGGGACGTATTGACGAAGTGCTTGTCCGCAAAGGCCAGCAAGTCGAAAAAGGCGATTTGATATTCACCCTGTTTAGTCCAGAAATCGACGCCAAACTAGAGCAAGCGAAAGCCGGTGAAGAAGCCGCAGGCGCGATGGCAGAGCAAGCCGAAAGCGGCGCACGTTCACAAGAAATCAATGCCGCACGTGATCAATGGCAGAAAGCACGAGCCGGCGCTCAGCTTGCCGAGAAAACCTTCCAACGCGTTGACGCACTTTACCGTGAAGGTGTCACCGCCGAACAAAAACGCGATGAAGCCTTTACCCAATGGCAGGCATCGAAATATACCGAAAATGCCGCACGCCAGATGTATAACATGGCAAAAGAAGGCGCACGCTCTGAAACCAAACGAGCGGCACAAGAACAAGTCCGCATGGCTGCGGGCGCGGTGGCAGAAGTCGAAGCCTATGCCAAAGACACCAAGATCCACAGTTGGTATCAAGGCGAAGTGAGCCAAATCCTGCTGCAACCGGGCGAGCTTTCACCACAAGGCTTCCCAGTGGTCACCGTGATCGACATGCAAGACGCATGGGCGGTATTCAACATTCGCGAAGACAAGCTGAACCAGTTCAAAAAGGGTGCGGTGTTTAACGCTTCGATCCCTTCACTTAGCGACCAAGCCTATGCATTCGAAGTGACACATGTTGCGCCGATGGGTGATTTCGCCACTTGGCGAGCAACCAACAGTCAGCAAGGTTATGACATGCGCACATTCGAAGTCGAAGCACGCCCTGTTAAAGCCATTGATGGCCTTCGTGCAGGCATGAGTGTGTTGGTGACTGAAAACGACGCGCAAGGCTGATCATGATGAACAGCTCTTCGTTCTTTTCCTTACTCTGGCAAGAATGGCGTTCTACGCTGTCTGACCGCTGGTTGACTGCACTGCTGTGCGGTTTGCCCTTGGCGCTGTTTGTGCTGGTGTGGGCGATATTCTCATCCGGCACAGGCCGAGATTTACCTGTCGGCGTGGTGGATTTGGATAACAGCAGCCTGTCTCGCGGGCTAGTTCGCTATTACAACGCCAGCCCAACCCTTGAAACCCAAGCTTTCAGCGATGTGGAACAAGCCTCCGATGCGCTCAACAGTGCTGAAACATTTGCCACGGTTATCATTCCGCAAGGCTTTGAAAAAGACACATTGCGAGGTGAAAGCCCAGATGTGACCGCGTTCTATAACAGCCAATATATTTTGATTGGTAAGTTAGTCAGCGCCGCCATCAGCCAAAGCCAAGGCACATTTTCCGCTACTGTTGAAACCAAAGGTAAAATGCTACACGGCACAACTGTCGCGGCACAGGCCGCCGCGCAATCGGTGCCCATCCGTTTCCAACTTGTCCCTTTGTTTAATAACGGTACGAATTACGCACAGTTTCTAGTATCAGCGATTATCCCTGCCCTTTGGCAAATCACCATTGTGGCCTGTGGAATGCTATCAATGGCGTTAACCGACAAAAATCGCACACTTGAAACCGCCTTTTCCTCTTCTATTGCTAAACCGTTAGCGGCAAAAGTAGTGGGTTTACTCATCCCGCTTTGGCTATTGGGGATAGGGTTCGCCAGCGCCATGCACTTCTTACTGGGCTGGCCAATGAACGGCAGTTGGCAGATCGTGTTTGCGGCGCAAGGGTTGATGGTTCTAGCAGGACTTGCCGTTGGCATGCTGCTTTACGTCGGTACACGTGACGCAACACGCGCCATGAGTTTGGTCGCCGGTTTCACCGCCCCTGCATTTGCGTTTATGGGGGTGAGTTTCCCTGCCAGCGACATGCCCTTTCTTGCCCAGTGTTGGCGCGCTTTGTTGCCCGTGAGCCACTACATCACGGCACAGATCGGACAGTTCAATTATGGCGCAACCTTACAACAAGCTATGCCATCGCTTTGCGCACTCGCCGCATTTGGGATTATTTGGCCGATAGTCGTGTTAAAAGTCAAACGTATGAAAAACGCAAACAACGGCGTCAACGGCACACAACAGGAGATCGCATCATGAATTGGCGCACATCGTTTGTTGTTGAACTGAAAAAGCTGTTCTCAAACCCTGCTGTGGTCTTCACAGTATTTGGTGGCATTGTGATTTACTCACTCTTGTACCCACTGCCTTACGCCAACCAATTGCCGAGAGAACTGCGCGTGGCGGTGGTCGATCACGACGAAAGCCAGCAGAGCCGAGTCTTTATCCGCATGCTCGATGCCACACCACAGCTAAAAGTGGTGTCACAACTCAGCAGCGAAAATCAGGCGGGAATCCATATTGCGAATGCCGAAATTGAAGGCGTGATCAGCGTGCCTGAATACTTCTATCGTGATTTATTGCTCGGAAAAAGTCCGGTAGTCGCCGTCGGTGGCGATGCGTCGTTCTTCCTCACTTACGGCACTATCGCGGAAGGCGTGATAGCCGCAGGCAGTACGTTGGGCGCAAAGGTTAAAACCACCAAAGCGATGATGAACGATGTGCCACTGTCGCTAGCGTCCAAGCAAAATTCTCCGTTTTCACTCAATCTGGTGCCTGTTTTCAACCCAACAATGGGTTACGGCAATTACGTAGTACCCGGCGTATTTATCCTGATTTTGCAGCAAACATTGCTGATAGCATCAGGCCTATTAGGCTGTGGAGAAACGAAAACGAGCCGACGACGCTTCATCGCTCGGACCACCATATTGGTGGCGATATACAGCGTCATGACCATGTACTACCTCGGCGCAAGTCTCGACATCAACGGTGTGAATCGTCTTGCGCTGCCGTTACAACTCGCGATAGTGATGCTGCCATTTTTACTGGCAACCATCGGCTGTGGAACCTTGTTGGGGAAAGTCATAAAACGCCCTGAAATGATCACACTGGTTGTATTGCTCAGTTCCATGCCACTGCTGTTTACTTCAGGTTTCGTGTGGCCGACAAGCGCATTACCCGAATGGCTAAACATGTTGGCACAACTGTCACCGTCAACGCCTGCCATTCAAGCCACCATTCAGCTCAACCAAATGGGCGCGACGATACAAAGTCAGTCTGGACACCTTGCTCAGCTTTGGGCGCTGGCAGTCGGTTTTTTAGGGATGGTACTGGTGCCTTTGTTCACCACCAAGACAATGGCGCGCGGTTAACGTCAACAAAGGGGGTAACTCTTAAAAGAGGAATCACTTAGGGCTTCTAAGTGTGAATCAATAATGAGACATCTGGATTCTTTTCTATACTCATTGATAACCCTGTTATTAACTGAGGCGTTACTAATGAAAGGCTTGCATTGCACTATCGTGTTTCTTTGGCTGTTTTCCACAACTGCTGCCGCCGAAATTGGCGTATCAGAAAATACAATCACGTTAGGCATGAGCAATGCCCTTTCTGGGCCGGCTTCTGGGCTAGGTAGCGGTGTCAAAGCGGGCACACTTGCCTACTTCGAAAAGATTAACCAGCAAGGCGGTATTCACGGTCGCAAGATCAACGTCGTTTCACTCGACGATGGCTATGAACCCGACCGCGCCGCAAAGAACGCCAAAAGACTCATCTACACAGACAAGGTCTTTGCCCTTGTTAGCTTTGTCGGCACTCCCACCTCGAAAGCTGTCGTTCCCGAAGTGAATCGCGCGAAAATTCCTTATGTTGGCGCTTTCACAGGTGCAGAATTTTTGCGTAATCCAGCCAACAAAAACATCTTTAATATTCGAGCCAGTTACTTCAATGAAACCAAAAAGTTGGTTGATCATTTCATCAACGACCTCGGTTATAAGAAGATCGCGGTATTTATCCAAGATGATGGTTACGGTGCAGCAGGTAAAGCGGGTGTACAAAGAGCGCTTCGACAACGAGGTCTCAAAATACACGCCGAGGGCAAATATAAACGCAATACACTCGACGTTGAAAAAGGGCTAAACAACATCATGGCTAAGAAGCCTGATGCCGTCATTATGGTGGGCGCTTACAAAGCCTGTGGTGCGTTTATCAAGATGTCCCATGACAAAGGCTTTTATCCCAAGTTCGCTAACATCTCCTTTGTTGGCACGAAGAAACTGATCGCTGAACTGGGCTCTGCGGGGGATGGAAGCTATATCTCGCAAGTGATGCCAAACCCCGATCAAAGTAAGCTCAAAATTATCTCTGATTTCAAAGCCGACATGAATAACTACGGCGTCGACAGCCCTTACTACACGCAATTGGAAGGTTACTTGAATGCCATGGTCATCGTTGATGCTCTTGATCAGTCGGGCCAGCACTTAACGCGAGAGCGCTTTATCAGTGCCATGGAAGGTATGAAGAATAAGGACTTTGGCGGGCTGAAAATAAACTTCGGCAAGTCTGACCGACAGGGTCTAGACGACGTTTACCTAACAAAAATTGAAAACGGAAAAGCCCTACCCATTCAAACGATGAAGTGATTTTATGACTATGTGGTTCAAGATTTTTTCAGGGCTGTCACTGCGCTATCGTATTCTATTGCCATTGATTGGCAGCATTACGATATTCCTGATCATTGCCGCCCTCTTTTTCCATCAAATGACATCGAATGAGCTTTCCAAAATACAGAAAGGAAAAGTCGAGGCACTGGCAAGCTTTCTCAAGCAATCGAGCCGATCCTACATTCTGAATTATGACTTGTCTGCGTTGGAAGATTTCGTGAGAGTGGGAATGCAGGATGACGATATCGACCACATTGAGTTTGTTGACGTAAGTGGCATCCCGTACACAGAGACAAAGCAAAAAACGGTCAATCACGCCGTCAAAAACTATTCAGGTCAAATTATGGCGGAAGACGGCACGCCATTGGGTATCCTGAACATTACCTACAATGAGAAAAATTCGACGGCGGCGTTACAAGAAAACCTTCAAGTTATTCTGATTTGTTTTTTCACCATCATCGCGCTGCTTTGCGTCATCATTTACATCGTTGCGCTGCGCCTTTCTAAGCCGCTGATTGCGATAACGCAAGATCTAACCTTAGTGTCAGACGACGCACTTGATAACTCGCGACTTGTGCTAAAAGGCGCAGAAAGTTTGGCTGATGGTGTTGAGAAGCAACGCGCAGCACTGGATTCCAATGTGTCGGCGATTTCTGAAATCACCGAGATGGTGAAACAAACCAATCAAAACGTTCTCGGTTGCTTAGATGTCTCAAAAGGCACGCTTGCGCTTAGCAATGAAGGCAGCAAGAACATGGGAAAATTGGCGCACTCTGTTGTATTAATTGAAAATTCAAATAAGCACCTTCAAGAAATTAACGACATCATTCAAAAAATATCGGATTACACCAAGGTGATTCATGACATCGTGTTCCAAACCAAGCTTCTTTCACTAAATGCGTCCATTGAAGCCGAACGCGCTGGCGAGCATGGACGCGGCTTTGCGGTGGTCGCCCAAGAAGTCGGTCAGCTTGCTTTGACGTCAGGCCAAGCCTCGCAAGATATCGACAAGTTACTGAAAGATTCCATGGTCACGGTCGGAGAGATTGTGAAAGAAACAGAGCTTCGCGTGAAAGAAAGCAAAGCGCTGTCAGAACAAACTCAAGTCAGCTTTTCCGGCATCTCCGACCAAATTCAAGGGCTCTCTAAAGAAATTGATTCATTCAGCGAAGCCTTTAATCAGCAAATGAAAGGCATCGTACAGGTGAATTCGGCGATGGAGTCGATGGCGGGTATCGTGAACAACAACCATCACATTGCCAATGAAACGTCTCAAGTCTCGATGAGCTACAAAGATCAGAGCTTAAAACTCAAACAAGTTACCGACATCATGAAAGGCCTTATCGAAGGGAAAAAGGCAGCGAGCTAGCCGCAAAGAAACGAGCGACGAACACTGCGCGAAACGAAGTCGTTGAAACTCTGAACATTCTGAATTTCTTAGTTTGTTTGTCCCATGAATACATTTTTTAAGCTTTAATGCAGAGATAGCACGATGACATTCGTCCACTACACTGTTGCGCTAGAAAAGATCCTGTACGTCTTCCAGGCTCACTTCATACCCTCGGTTTTCCAATTCCTCATTGAGACGCTTAATGTCCCCCAGCGTTTTGAGGTATTTACCTTTTAATTCCGGAGTACGCCAATAGTGTTCTTCAGAGCCTGACGTCGCCATCTCGTTTCTCAAGTTGCTGAGAACATCCAACACTTTCAAATTGATCGCAGCTAACGCAGCAAAATCGGCATGATGAATTTTATGAAGGAAGCGTTTGAAAAAGGTGAGTAGATCTTCAGATTCATGGATAAGGTTTTCGGTGAGCAGTGCGCCAACGCTTCGTGCTGTTCCTTTCAGGGAATGGTAATCAGTGAAAAATTGGTTTAACAACTCTTCAGGGTCCGCTTTGTTTTTATCACTTCCCAATGCCTCAATAGCCAGAATTATCAGCTCGAGTTCGATTTCTTTCTCTTCAGAGAAAAGCTCAATATAGTCAGAAGGATCGCTGGCCTGTACGTGTGAAAAATCCGGTTCAAAATGCAATTCGTCGGCGCTGCCTTCTGCTTCGCTTTCGCTGAGGTCTAACAGTGTATTTTCAGAGAACAAAGCAAAGTCATTGTTATTTTCAGCACGATACGCATGATATTGTTTTAGGATCGGCAGTAGCACATGGGGCTCTACCAAGCCTTTTTCAACGAGTATGCGCCCCAATGTTGAGCGCCGCTTTGATACCTCGTCGTTGATGGCATCAAAGAATTCATTGCGCCAAATGTCCAATCGCATACAGGCGGAACGTAGGTCGAGATGTTCGTCGTTTTGCAGCGTGACAATGGATAGGAATTGTTCCGGCGTGATCAATTTCTTTTCGTAGATGATATCCAAGCTGTTTGGCGTCTGGCGAATTTGCTCGACCATGACATCGGCCAAGTCTTTTGCCGAAATGAGTTCGAAATCTAACAAAAAGCTGCCTAAGAGTTTCATTCCACTCACCTGTTTTTGATGACGTTATTGTTAAGTATAAGAAAGAAAGGGGAACAGTGATCTTATCAGTGATAGCTCCGCGCAAATTGAATCACTTTCTTCAGATTCATCACTAAAGCCAAATCCCCACTGCCAAGTACCGCCGCCCCCGCAAACACGTCGTTGCCATTCATTGAGCGATCTAACGGCTTAATGACGATGTCCAAAAACGCCCGTACATGGTCGACGGGTAGCCCCCATTGCTGACCCCGATGGGTAAACACCACAACGCTATGACGCATGCCTTGTTGATACGCGCGACGAAAGACATGCTTCTCTGTCAATTCCCCCAAATATTCATGGGGTTCAATTAGCGGAATAACTTTGTTGTTTTGATATAAAAGAGGATGGCCGTTATCGAACCGGACACTCAAACTTTCTTCTTCTTTGCTGATACCGACAATGTTCGAAATATCAGAAGAGGGGATGGCATAGGTCACGTTGCCAATATCAAACAAAGCCACTTTTAACGTCGCCATGGTTAACGGAAAGATAAGCGCGATTTCAGTGCCTAAGCCTTTCTCAGAATGAATATCTATGGTGCCTTTTATGTCTTCGACTTTTCGTTTAACCGCATCCATGCCCACCCCTCTACCCGAGAGGGCATTGACTTGGTCCGAAGTTGATAAGCCAGGATGGAAGATCAACTCTAGTATCTCTTTGTCCGTGAGTTGATGCTGGCTTTCTTGGGTGATTAATCCGTTAGAGAGGGCTTTGCTCAACACCTTTTCTCTGTCGATGCCTTTACCATCATCACAAATGTTAATGACGACCTTCCCCGCCTCGTTATAGGCGTGAATGAGTAGCCTGCCGACCATGGATTTCCCAGATGCAGCGCGAATATCATGGGTTTCAAATCCATGATCTAGAGCGTTTCGAACCAGATGTGTCAAAGGCTCATTGATGGCGTCGATGACGTTGCTGTCTAACTCTATGTTTTCGCCAACAATCTCTACATCTACTTTCTTGCCAAGCTCCTTAGAAAGGTCCCGCACAATACGGCGATATTTACTCAGCAAATTTCCTATTGGGCGCATTTGCGTTTTCAATAGGTCATTGAGCATGCCGTCCGACACTGTCTTCAACTTGTTTGACAACTCAGTCAGCGCGAGGCTCTCTTGTTTCTCTGCAAAATCCGCGAGGGTATTTCGGATTTGCACTAATTCTTCGGAATAACTCATTAGATGTTCGAGAAGGTGTGATTTAACCTTCGTCGTCGGTTCAAACTTGTTCTGAACATCTAACTCTCTCGCTTCCTTTACCTTGTTCTTTGCATGGAGGATTCGGTCTGAGTGGGGCTCAGTGTGTTCGGCATTTGAGTCAATAAGAGAGCTAAGGTAATCAAGCTCACTCAATACATCGTCATCAAATACAGGCGCATCCTCTATCAAGGTAACGTCTATACCAAATGTGTCTATGGCGAAAATAGCCAACGCGTTAAGCGCGTTCACCATGTTTTCTTTTTGCTGAACATTATCCCCATGCTCGTTTTCATACGCATTATCTTCGTCAAACGCGTCATCGCCTTTTGAATATGGCGCCGCTTCTGAACGTGCCGTTTCAATGATGGAGTCCAATAACACCAACAGGTCTTCATTGGTCTCTGTCGAGTCCACCTCTAAGAATTCAAGCAAGATAACCGTTTGTTGAATAAGGAATTGGGTCGTAACGAACCGCGGATCATCTTCGACCACGGATAGAAGCTTGTCACTCAACCCCGAGAAACCCTGCTTAACATGACGCGTGGACACTGGCAGAGACAGGATATTGGCAACATCCGAAAAGTCTTTTTGCAATGCATTCACGACAGTGTCCAAATCAGACTGAGGCATTAACGCAACTCCTTAGTGAGTTCGTCCGTTTTACCATGAGACAATTCGGAGGCGAAAGCGCCTTGGTAGGCTTCAATAATCGCCTGTGCCATTTCATGAATAGGTACGGTTCGACATACTGCGCCTAACTCTTTCGCAACACGCCCCATGCCATATACCACGCAACTTTTTTCATCTTGTACTAGGGTAAATGCACCTTGATGCTTCAAGTGGTGAAGTCCTTTCGCGCCATCGCTTCCCATCCCTGTTAATAACGCTGCGACGATATGCAAACCTTTGATTTTGGTTGCAGAGTCAAACAGGTAGTCCACAGAAGGTCTAAAGCTGTTTATTGGCGGGTCGAGCGTGGCTCGGACAACCACGTTGCCATCACTCAATTGCACCAGCTTGATGTGATGATTACCTGGCGCAAAGTACACATGAGACTGGGTCAAAACTTCCCCATCGACGGCCTCTTTTACCGTTAGCGGGGTTTTTGTGTTCAATCTTTCTACCAATGCCATTGAGTAGTCTTGGGGGATATGTTGCGCAATGCAAATGGGTGGCATGTCACCTGGGAACTGCGTTAAAAGTACGTCCAGCGCATCAACGCCTCCGGTTGATGAACCAATAAGCACCACCCCTGTCGGCTTTCCTTTCCTATTGTTTGATGGGTGAGTTGAAGGCAACGCCGCCAATTGTGTTTTAAGCGGCGCGGACAATGTATTCAGGTGTATTGCCGACGCTAGCACTTTAACAAGACATTGCGGTGTCGATACTAATATTCGATTTCCCACCACGCGTACCAATGTTCGATAGTGTGTTCCATTCAAAGCCGTCACACCGTCCGCTACAACCACGGTGGGTAAGTTGAGAGGCGTAAACACGGCGGGTAATGATGTGAATACTAACGAGGCTGTGGGCAAACTCTGAGCGTCAATGATCAGAGCTTGAGGCGCTTGATGGGAGAAGTATCGACTCACGCTTTCTAAATCGGGTAAAACATGAAGATGAATACTTGGGTCAGTACCAAGCGTCTTTTCAATCAAAGTGATGAATGTTTCGCTAGCAGAGACGACATACACCCATTGTGCCCTACTCCCAAGTGCTGACTCTGCACTCTCAGCATCACGAGGCGTGTCATCCAAAAACCGAAAATCGACCACACCGGACTTTGGGTTAAAGCGTATTTGCCGACCAGAACTCCCCCCTACTGACGCGCCAACAATAGGTAATCCATATTGGGCAAGAATGTCTAATGCCACGAGGACATTGCGTTCTCCAATTTGCTGGGATTGCATAAACTCCCCATCATGCACCTGCCCACCACCGAGCACCCAAGTCCTTAAGTTTTCGAGTTTTGACGATGAATGTTTAAATTTTTTCAATAAGTTGGGAATGGCACACGTACCATAATCATTGGCATGCTCTCCCATCGTGATAGCCTCTGGCGCGACAGGTAAACGGTAGTGACACATTCCCCCGCTCTGGTTTTCTTCATCCCAAATACACACAATGACACAGGTACCAACAACAGTTTGCAGCCACATTGATTGGCGGAGAGCAAATTGATATTCACCCGAGTGAACTTGCACGTCATTCATCGACAGACCCCCCTAGCTCGGGTTTCCGATAGACAGAGACATCAACCAGTTCCAAACCAACATCCATGTGCTGCAATGATTCTGTTAATCCGACAAAGAACAGTCCGCCGGGCTGCAATTGGCTCACCAACGCACGCACCACTTTTTCTCCTGTGCTGCGTGGGAAATAGAACAGGACATTGCGCAGAAAAATGTATTGGAATTGAATGCCAAACTTTTCAGGGTAATGGATCAGGTTATGCTGCCTAAATTTTATGTTTTGCTTTAACCGCTCAGCCACGGTAAAGGTGTTCGCATCGCGCGCCGAACGTTCAATGAATTGGTGCTGGAAAAGGGGGGGAATGTCTTCGCGCTGCTCGTTTGGGTATTCACCTAGCCCACATGCCTCAAGGCGCTGGGTATCAACGTCGGTAGCAAGAATACGGTAGTCGAAGTTAGCGCGTTCATTTTTGATGGCTTCGCACTGCATGGCCAGTGAAAAAGGTTCTTCACCACTAGAACAGGCAGCAGACCAAATGAATGTTTTTTCCGAGCGCGGGTGCTTGAGAATGTCATTGCGAAGTACGTTGAAATGTCGCTGCTCACGAAAAAAGGCGGTTTTATTTGTCGTAATGACATTGGTAAAGGCAACCAGCTCTACGCCACTCGTGTCTTTTTGAAGCACCCGCATGTAATCGCTATACGTATGTAATTTAAGCGCGCTCAAACGTTTATACAGCCGCATTTCAAGCATGCTACGTTTCTCATTTTCCAGCTTTATTCCGGCGTGCTGGAAGATCAACGTTGAAAAATAGTCAAACTCGGCTTGTGTCATCCCTTGTGTATTGCCAACACTCGGTGGCTCAATAAAGTAAGACCGTGTTTGACCCTGGTTTTCGGAATGCATATTACACGCCCCTAACCGTCAATCTAAAGCCGATTCCACGCAGTTTGATTATCACTATCTTCTGCTTCTTTTGGCGCGTCAGGTAACGAATGAGCGGCATTGTCGATTTGACGGCGAATGCCCTCCAACGATTGTGCTTCGTACTTATCTCGTAATTCCACATTGACGGTGGTCTCTAGTTCATCCTTTATCACTGTCTCATGCCCACGAAGGAAACTGTTCAGGTTGAGTACCATTCGGTTGAGATCTTCCGCTTGCTTATTAAGCTCGGAGCTGGAGCTGGACGCTTGATCAGCGATGGAGGCAGCATGCTGCGTAGCCTTGTTTATCGACTCAACCGCATTGCTGATTTCTTGAATGCCTCGTGCCTGTTCGTTCGAGGCATCAAAAATCTTTGAGGCACCTTCGAGAACCAAGTTTGACTGTCTCCTTGTTTCCGCGACGATGTTAGAGCCTTTTTCAACGCGACAGGTATTTTCCTTTGCGATCGTTTCAGCCTCACAAATACTCTGTTTCACAATGGCGGAGATTTCTGTGGCGGCTTTACCACTCATTTGTGCAAGGTTGCCGACTTCTTGTGCAACAACAGCAAACCCACGCCCATGCTCGCCAGCCCGTTCGGCTTCAACCGACGCGTTGAACGACAAAAGCTTCGTTTGAAATACAATATCGTCGATAATGGCGGTTTTAGCGCCAATTTCACCGATGATTTTGACCAATTCAGCGATCTTATGATTAGATTCGGAGATCATCCGCATGGCATCATCCAAGCCCGTCATTTTTTCACCCACTTCTTTGGAGAGATCTTTTGACTCTTCAGCGTATTGCACATTGATGCGTACCATACCCGAGATCTCTTCGGTGCTTGCGGATGTTTCTTCTACTGAGCTTGCTTGACGATTTGAGATTTGAGACAAGTTCTGTGACACGTTATCGATACTGCTGGCCACTGTGGCCAAACGCCCAGCACTGTCGGCCATTTTTTTCACCACACTGTTGAATGCCATGTTCAGATCTGACAACTCTTTCGAACTGAATGAGTGCAATCCGCGAAAAATAGATTGGAAAGGACGCATGATGGAACGGCTAAGCCATATGGCAATCGGGATAGTGATGAGTATTGCGGCAATGACACCAAACATCAGTGAATTGTTCGTCGCCACTAGCGCCTCTTCAAGTGTCGCCTGACGTTCACTTAATAGCTGCTCTTCACGATCAATAAAGGCGCCAATTTGACGTCGGAATTCATCAAAGAACACTTTACCTCTCCCTTGAGCAACCAAGTTTGAGATATCGTTCATCGTTTTTCCTTCTCCAATTTCACGACGCAGTTCGATATTCCTATCAAATACTTGTGTTTGCCATTCTGAAATCACGGAGGCAATGTCGTTCAACGTCCGCATTTGTTTAGGATTATCGTTAACGCTCACTTTCAGGTCATTGAGCAGAAAATCAATGCTGTTTCGGCCTGCCGTATATGACGTAAGATAGGCGTCATTACCCGTCAGTAAGTAACCTCGTACGCCAGATGCCATCGTCAACACCGTCGTTTCTAAGAGAGAGGCTTGTTCCATCACCTGTAATTTGGCTTTCATCGACGACAATGCTTCTCTGGTGCCGTTAATGTCCTCGACGTCCCCAACTGCAACGTCAATCTGAGAAAGCAAAGCGCTCTCTTCAGCTTTGAATGTGTTGATCAGCGATCCAAAACGATCAAGGTAAGCTCTCCCTTTGTCCTTGTTCACTTCCGCCGACAAACCATTCATGCTTTGAGTGGAGCCAATCTCACGCCGAAGCGCAATCGCATTCTCAGTGACTGACTGCTGCCAATCAGCAATGGTTGTCTCTGCTTTTTCAAGTACAAGAACTTGTGGAGGGTTATCACTGACGGTGACTTTAAGTTCACTGATCAGTGTGGTGAAACGTGACTTCCCGGCACGGTAAGGCGCAAGGAATGATTCATCACCGGCAAGCAAGTAACCTCGCATGCCCGTTTCCATATCAATAGCTGCATTTTCAATCTGAAGAGCCTGATGAATAACACGATGCGTATGATCCACCCAGTCATCTGTCTCCTTAAGCTCTTTGATGCTACTCAAACTCAGTACACCCAAGAAAACCAAACACAGAAGGCTAACGGCGTTACCTAAAATGATTTTTGCGCGAAGAGAGAGACGCTCAAACATAGTTTATCCCTCGTTGTTATTTTGTTGGGAGGAGAACGAAACATGATGGCCGATGATCTCTAGGTCATCAGGGTCCAGTACTTTATGTATATCAAGCAGCAACACTAGGTTCCCTTTTGCTTTGGCGACTCCAGTAATGTAATCACGACCAATACTGTGTGAGATATCCAAATCACGCTCAATTTGCGCTTCGTCAAATCCAACCACTTCATTCACATCATCAACAATACTACCTATGGTTAACGCGTTGACATCACTGATAATGATGGAGGTTTTTTTCGGCTCGTAAGCTTTCTCTTCAAGCCCTAACTTCGACCTCAAATCTATCACCGAGATGATGCGGCCACGAAGATTAATAAGACCTTTAAAATAGGGAGGCACATGAGGAATAGGCGTGACTTTTACCAAGCCAATCACTTCTTTTACTGAGGACAAAGGAATGCCGTATTGTTCATCTGCAAGTGAAAACACAAGGTTCTTTTGGGCTAATCGTGTTGAAGCGTTGTGATCTGACGATGCGCCGCCAGCATATTGTGATAAACATGACGTCTGCTGATCCAATACCTTACTCATTGATTGCACCTCAAATCATCCGTTCGTTAATCGCCTACACAACGGTTGTATTGTCTGCTAAGACATAAGCACTTCATGTTATTTTGGACGTAAGCCTAGACAAGGCCGATATTCACAAAACCTTGGGGATTCAGCATTCCCTCAAATAGGCTGGCTATTTTTCGTCTGGAAATCGGCTTTCTCATGTACCCCGATGCACCGTAGTATTCAGCCACTTTAATGGGGTCAAGACGCAGTTTTTCGCACCCTGTCAAAATCGAGTTTATTTTTCCTTCCACGACTTCGTTATCAATCACTCGGTGCGCTATCTTGTCGAGCAAGCCCATTTTCTCGTTGAAATCAGCCTCGATTTTGCGTTTTTCTGCCTGGCCAATTGAAACAATATTTTCACTTGATATAACAAATATATTTTTCACTTTGATATTGGCTTTGAGATAAACCAATGCGGACAACCCATCCATGTTTGGCATTCTCAAGTCCGTTAAAACCAGATCAACATCTGGATGCCGCTCGACCAAAGCAATAAGTTCTTGTCCATCTTTCGCTTGGCCAAGAATTTCAAAAGGGCCGAATTCGCCTTCAACAGCTTCGAGCGATTGAATGATGCTCTCTCGCATGTCAGCCATGTCATCTGCAAAAATAATTTTCATGTTTACCCTTTTATTCAAACGCACCCAAGGGTGAATCAAATACGAGACATACTTCTCAATATAGTTTGGAATAGCAGGGATTGCTGATGAAAGTCATATCTCGTTAAGAAAGAGAATCTGTTTTGTTTGAATCAGATTGATGAGAATAAGCGTAGCGCTCACTGCTATATTACCTTGCCCTGTTTTATTGCTTCTCAATCAACGACGCCCCCATCAAATCACGATGATATTCTTAATGCTGGTGAGCTATTTACCGCACGAAATGTGCTTATTTTCTCATTTTGACAAAAATACTCGCCGCCCATTTTTTTTGATTGTCATTCTGACTATTTCAATATCCAGAAAAATCTCATTTGAATATATCCTCATAAAAATCAAGTAATTAAAGCTGGCACATTCCTTGAAAGAACTCTGGCAGACACCAACTCAAGGAGATCTCCATGTCACGCCTTTTGACAGCAGCTCTATTGACAACTGTTTCGCCCTTTGCGATTGCAGCGCCATTTGAAACATGCCCGAGCAAAGCCTATTTATTCCAATCAAGTCCGGTTCAGGTGTACTCCGTTAATCTAGTGACAGGTTCCACCACCCTTTTCACTAATGATGTGGGATTATCCAATCAGGGCATCAACGCCGTGGGGTTTGATAATGGTACGGGTGACGGTGTAGGTTTTGAGGAAAAATACATCTACGGGTTCGAAAAGACCCGCAAGAAAGTCGTCCGTTTGGACAAAGATTTTCAGGCGGATGTTATTAAGGTAAGTGGCCTTCCCAACAATTACTCCTTTTACGTCGGAGACGTGTACGATCGTTATTACTATTTATACGGGCCAGGTAGAGGCTTCTACAGAGTTGATTTAACACCGTTAGACAGCGACCCTAACGCAAAATTAACGGCTGAAACGATCTCAACATCTGCACCATTGGGTATCACAGATTTTGCTTTCCACCCTGGGAACGACGAACTTTACGCTGTGAACAATAGCAACGGTAAATTGTATGAAATTGATACAAATAACGGCTCAACCAAATACATTGGCTCTGTCGGTGTGACTGGCACCTTTGGGGCGGGCTACTTCGATGTTAATGGCTACTATTACATTTCCAGAAACCAAGACGGCGATATCTTTCGTATAGACCTCTCGACACAAGAAAAGATTGATTCCGGCAGTGTGACCGCTGTGAAATTTGCAGACGGTCCCAAGTCAGGTTTAAACGATGGGGCGCGCTGTGAAGATGCACCGGTGATTGATGAAGACTCCACCATTGATTTCGGTGATGCGCCTGACAGCTACAAAACCCTTCTGGCCTCAAACGGTCCTCGACATGAAGTTGGTACTGGGTATTACTTAGGCTTAGTTGCTCCCGATAGCGAAGGAGATGGTCTAATTTCCCCACTGGATGACAATAAAGCAGGCTCAGAAGATGAGGATGGTGTGGGTTTTGTTACCGCAATCGAAGCGGGTAACACTGCGATCATCTCCGTACAAGCCTCAACCACGGGTTATCTGTCAGCTTGGCTCGATTGGAACCAAGATGGAGACTTTGAAGACGCCGATGAGAAAATTGTCAGCGATTCCGCTCTCAATGCCGGCACGAATACACTGAGTATTGCCGTCCCCTCAGATGCCGCAGTCGGTTCCACCTTCAGTCGCTTCCGTTTCTCAGAGCAAGCCGGTCTCGATTATTTCGGCGGTGCAACCACCGGTGAGGTAGAAGATCACCCTGTCACCGTAATGAAGTCTGGCACAACATTAGTGCACTACCCGAACGAGCGTGGTTACGCCACATTGGCCTTTGAAGACAACTGGCCAAAAGAAGGCGATTACGACATGAATGATGTGGTGATACGTTTCCGCATCACAGAAACACTGGACGAAAACAATCAAGCGACACGGATCCTCATCAGCGGATACCTCGCTGCCTACGGCGCGGGTTATCACAACGGTTTCGCCATGCGACTTCCTGGTCTAAACCGTGTTGATATAGACAATGCGCAAACCACCATGAAACACAACGGTGTGGTACAAGAAAGCAATGGAATGGAGTCGGATGCCACAGAAGCCATCTTCGTTATCACGGACGATCTCAAACAAAAAGTGCCAGTAGAATGTAACTACTACAGAACGGCACAATATTGCCAAGAAGCGATCTCGTTTGAGTTCGAAATCGATATCTACCCTCATGATGGCGTCAATACCTACGGTCTGATGGACATGCCTTATGACCCGTTCATATTCGCTACCCCTGGCCCGTATGTCCGCGATGGTTTGTGGTACAACCCCGGTCGCGGGCTAGAAATACATTTAGCCGATCAAGCACCTACAGAGAAATTCGATGCCTACTGGTATGGATGGTGGTCTGATGCGGGTAACCCAGCGGAAAACCGTTACTTCAAAACGTCAGCAAACCTACCTTGGGCGCTGCTAATCAACGACGCATGGAAATGGCCTCAAGAGCACGTTGACCTGATTGCGGCCTACCCTGAGTTTGCGGGTTACGCTGAAACGTCGGGTGTTAACAATACCAACTGGTATATGGACGAAAAAGCCACGCTAGGCACTGTTTTCGAGCCGGAGGAATAATCATGAATATCTATTCGATTGTAACCGTTTCACTTGTCTTACTATTAACAGCTTGTGGGGGCGGTGGAGGTGATGGTGGCTCAGCATCAACAAGCGGAAGCCCTACCATTACGGGTTCTGCTACGGAAGCCGGTGGCAGTACAACAGCGTCAAATACCTCCAACGGTACCAGCAATCCGACACCAACTGTGCTGACTGGTGCCAACCCCGAGGTAGTGGATATCCCGCCGACGGTAACAAGTGATGCTACGCAGATGTCAGAAATGGTGGTGCCGAATGGCTTCAGCTACGACCCCGTTGTTTCGCAAAGCCTAGAAGTCGATATTAGTAGCTACTCGATAAGCCAAGCCTATGTGTCGATATATGGCGGCTTTGTAGAGAACCCAGATGGCTCATATTCTGCCGACTATAACAGCCGAATCACCGCAAAAACGTTAGAGAGTGGATTCGGTGATGTGGATTACCTGCTCGCCGATTCGCAATACTACATGTTGGCCGAAGTATTCTTCTACGACGGTACAACACCTATTCAAATGCGGATCACCAACGAGCAAACACAGTGGGTTTGGTAATGTGACCAAGTGTTGAAAGCACAACGTAAAAATAACTAAGGGCGGTTTGATACCGCCCTTTTTATTTTGATTAATGCTGACTGATAGACCGCTAGGCTCTACCTCATTTTACGGCGGCGGTGGTTTCTCTTACCACCAACTTTGCTTCCAGCTCCAATTTGTCTGTAACGGGCTCATTACTCAGTTTGGCCAACAAAAAATCTGCCGCTTTCTCGCCCATTGTCTTTGAGGGAACTTGCATGGTGGTGAGTGCAGGATGAATGTGCGACGCCATTGCTACGTCATCAAACCCTACAATGGAAACATCTTCTGGTACACGTACACCCAAGGTTTGGCACTCTAATAACGCCCCCATCGCGATAATATCGTTACCGCAAACAATGGCGGTGGGACGCGGTGAATTTTCCAGTAGCTTCCGCAGTGCCTGACGGCTTTCCGCTAAATCATACTTACATTCAATAATGCGATTTTTGGCTAAGAAAATATCGGCTTTCTTCAGGGTATCTAAGCATCCTGCAAGGCGGTCTTTGGTTCTGTCATTCAAACGCGTAATACCCGGAATCGCGGCAAATTCAGTGTGCCCAAGTTGCAACAAAAACTCGGTTAATCGCGCCGATGCACGGTAATTATCAAAGCCAATGCAAGGATGATCCAATTGTGGCTTAAACGACCATGTATACAGATAAGGCAGTTGCTTTTTATCTAGGATCTCAAATAACTGCGGATGGTGCTCCGCCCCCACCAGCATTAGCCCATCAACGCCTCGCGTGATCAACCTTTCCGCTTGCGCTAATTCTTCATCAACTGAGTAATCCGAACTGGCGATAAATAATGTATATCCTTTCTCCTGCAAGCGTCGTTGAAACGCGTGAATCCCCTCGGCAAAAATTGCGTTATCTAATGTGGGAACAATCACGCCCATGGTTTTTGAATGCTGTGATGCAAGCGCTTGAGCAGCACCATGAGGAATATAACCGAGGGATTCAATCGCAGAACGAATCAGTATCCCCCGCTTCTCGCTGACAGATGCTGGATTCGCCAAATAGCGTGACACAGTCGCCGTAGAGACCCCCGCTGCAATAGCAACATTTTCCGCAGTGGGAGCATCAGAAGGTCGTTTTTGTAAGCGCTTACGCAAAGGCTGTATCTCTTTCACCATAACTCGTTAGTTCTTTGACTCGTTATTGAGATTATAAAGCCACAATTTAACTGATTATAGCTTCGCATAAAATTCTTGCCGTCAAAAACTTGACAGCAGTTCCACTCGCCCACTACTCTTCACAATGTAAGCGCTTACATTTAACAATATATTCACAACACGCTAAGTGCTATACATACAAAACAGATAATAAAACGGCGTCTGCCGCCAACTGACTCTTGAGAGGTTGAACCATGAGCTCTGTATTTCACATCAAGAAACGCTACATCTTACCTCTAGTGTTCTTCTCGCTGTACTTGCTTAACGTTCTTGCCACCAAGGCTCAAATTTCTTTAGGGAACACACCCATTGTTCGTGTCGATGATGTGGGAGAGTTTCTCCTCCTCCTCCTTACATCCCTGACCTTCGTTGTCGCAATGCTGTCTGCCGAGAAAGAAGCAAACAGCGGCTCGGCAAATTAATTAAAACGCAGAAAGGAAGTAGATTTATGTCTGTTCGCCAAAAGGATGACTCCCCACAAAGTGCAGAGCGTCGCCGTTTCCTAGAAGTAGCGAAAAAAGTCGGCTTTACCGCCGCTGTGGTTGCTGGTGCATCGGGAGCGTTGTTAACCTCAACCTCCGCCCAAGCCGCGGTCAACGAAGAAAGAGAACGTCAAAAACGTGCCAAGTACACCATGACCATCGCGACAGCCTACATCATTGGTGCATCGCGCAGCTATCCGATCATGCAACTTGATTTTAAAGAAAACATCCAAAACATGACCCGAGGTCAGGTTTACGTGAAGTTGGCACCGGGTGGTCAACTGGGTGCGGGTGGTGCATTGGCTCAAAAAGTGCAGGCCGGTACCATTCAAGCAGCGCAACATTCCCTTTCCAATTTTGCACCTTTTGCGCCTGCTGTAGATTTAATCAATATTCCTTACTGGTGTGGTGAAAACCAAAAATTCATCAACCTTGTCACGTCAAAAGCTTGGGAAGAAGAAATTCACCCGCGTGTTGAAGCCAAAGGCTTTAAACCGCTTTGGTATGTGGTTATCGACCCACGCGTTGTTGCACTGAGAAAAGGTCTAGAAGGCCCCATCAAAACACCCGATCAACTTGAAGGCGTGAAATTCCGCGTACCGGGTTCAAAAATCCTTCAACAAATGTATCGCCTGCTGGGTGCAAACCCAACACCAGTGGCATGGGGTGAAACACCGTCTGCCATCAAGCAAGGCGTTGCAGATGCACTGGACCCATCGGTAGAAGCGTTGAATGTATTTGGCTTTAAAGACGTGCTTTCATCAGTGACGTTCAACCGCGCGGTGCCAGATTCGCAAGTGTTCTCTTGTAACCTTGAATGGTTCAATAGCTTGCCGAAAGATATTCAAGAAGGCATTGAATTTGCGAGTGAAGTGACGTCAATTCAAAACCTTGCAAAAGTCCCAGCGGCCCGTGCTTATGCCATGGCAGAACTTGGCGACGCCGGTGTTGAATTCTACGCACCTAACCCTGATGAGATGCGCCAATGGATCGACAAAGCTGGTCATCAGCGCCCAGAGTGGGATGATTTCAAACTGCAACTTGCAGGCTCGAAAGCCACCTTCAACAAACTACTTGATGCAGCAAACGGTAACAGCCGTTTCTATGTTCACGACGTGTAACTGCTGAGTAACTTGGCCTCTTGGGTTAATACTCCTCAAGAGGCTACTCGCTCTATTACCACAACGCACGTTGGACTAAGACTATGAAAGCTCTACTAAAAAACATAGATGAAAATGGCGAACGTTGGCTACTGCTGTTTTTCTACAGCACGATCGTCATGACGATCGCAATGGAAGTCATCCGCCGGTTTGTCTTCAGTTATTCCTCTATTTGGGGGGAAGAAGTCGCTCGATATGCCTTTATCTATCTTGCATGGATAGGTGCATCTGCCGCAGTGAAAGAGCGTGCTCACATTCGTATTGATGTCTTGATCCACTACTTACCACAGCGTGGTAAAGCCGTGATGTATTTGTTCGGTGATTTATTAACCATGGTAGTTGCGCTATTTGCCTTCTACTGGTCGCTTCACCCTATCGAAGTATCACTTAAGTTTGGTTCAGTCACACATGGACTAGGCATTAGCCAAGCGTGGTTTATGGCAGCCGTGCCACTAGGGTTCTCCTTGATGTTGTTCCGACTCGTTCAATCGATCATTCGAGATACACGCAGCCTCATACACGGCACGCCTGTGTTTGAAGGCAACAAGTTGTTTGATTAGGAGAATGACATGCTGAATTACTATCAAACAGAAACCTTTGTCGACCTCGGCTGGGAGTTTTATGGCCCAGTGATCGGTATGCTCGTACTGATTGCACTCGCCGTCCCTGTATGGGTATCACTGGGACTCGGCTCAATCGCCCTGCTCTATATCACGGATGTTTTGCCTTTATCACTGTTTGGTGAATCCCTGTTCGACGGCATTGATGCTTTCGCACTGATCGCCGTTCCTCTTTTCATCCTGACAGGTGACGTGTTGGTGCGTACCGGCCTTTCTAACAAGCTGCTCGATGTCGCGGAAGCGAGTGTAGGTGGTGCACGAGCAGGCTTTGGTAGCGCAACCGTACTGGGCTGTGGTTTCTTTGCTTGTATCTCTGGTTCTGATGCTGCAGGTGCCGCTGCCGTCGGTCGAATGACGATTGATCGCTTAGTGAAAGAAGGCTATCCGAAGCCCTATGCGTGTGCATTGGTGGCAGCAGGTGCCTGTACCGGCATTCTCATTCCGCCGTCCATTGCTTACATCATTATCGGTTTAGTATTAGGTATATCCGCATCTACCTTGTTCCTTGCGGCTGCGGTGCCAGGGCTCATGGTCATGGCGGCTATCATGCTAACCAACGTTGTTATGAACCGCATACACGGATATGAAAACGCACGCCAAGGCTTTTCGTTCAAGCGCTGGATTGCCGTCATCATTGATGCGCGATACGCCCTAATGGTTCCGTTTGTTATTTTGGGCGGTATCTACTCAGGCATATTCACGCCAACAGAAGCAGCGGCGATTGCGGTTGTCACTACCATCATCATTGGTTTGTTCCAAGGCACCTTAAAGGTGAGCGATTTTCCAAAAATGCTTGAAAGCTCTGCAAAAGTGAATGGCGTTATTTTGCCTATCATTGCACTGAGCCTTCCACTGGCACAAACACTGGCTGCGCTAAACGTACCGCAGGCATTTGTTGAAAGTATGACCTCTTTGACAGACAGTCATGTGCTGCTGACGCTCATCATGATTGGCATACTGATTTTGGCGGGTTGCTTCATGGAAACAACGCCGAACATTCTGATCCTATCCCCAATTCTGCTGCCGTTAGCACGCGAAATTGGCATGGAAGACGTCCAGTTCTGCATCATGATGGTGACATCACTGGGTGTTGGTTTCATCACACCACCACTTGGTCTGAATCTCTTTGTTGTATCTGGATTGACGGGAACCTCGGTATTGAAGATCGCAGCACGATCGGGGCCTTACGTTATCTCTATGTTGGCAGTCGTATTGATGCTGGCATTTATTCCTGAACTTTCACTCTGGGCACTTGATTAACTCAACGCTTCGGAATAGCTCATAACACTGGACTCACTCTAAAACCCAATGCCTTTCCGGCTTTTTCCAAAAAAAGCCGGTCAGGAGAGTTGCGCCCAAAATTTAACGGAGAATTTATCAACATGGCTGTTAAGTATCTAAAAAAAGCCGAGAAAAATGCGTCAACCGGAGAAGACGATGTTCGCGTAATTGTCTCAGGCATGTTGAAAGACATTGAACAAGGTGGGGAAGAAACCTGCATCGCTTACACCAAAAAATTTGATAACTGGCACGGTGACATCGTTGTCTCTCAAGCGGAGATCGATGCAGCAGCAGAAAAAGTGCCTGAGCAGCTTAAAAAAGATATCCACTTTGCCTACGAGCGTGTTCGTGACTTTGCAAAAGCACAGCTTGCGAGCATGAACGAATTTGAAACAGAGCTATCACCAGGTTTGTTTGCAGGTCAGCGATTGATCCCAATGCAAGCGGCTGGCTGTTATGTACCGGGCGGGCGTTATTCCCATATTGCTTCCGCCATCATGTCCGTGACGACCGCTAAAGTTGCCGGCGTTGATCATGTGATTGCGTGTTCACCACCAGGCCGCGAAGGCGGTATGCACCCCGCAATTTTGTACACATTAAAACTGTGTGGCGCTGACACCATTTTGAACCTTGGTGGCGTGCAAGGCATCGCAGCCATGGCTTTTGGTCAATTCACCGGTCACCCCGCTGACATTCTTGTTGGTCCAGGTAACCAATTTGTCGCCGAAGCAAAACGTCAGCTTTATGGCCGAGTCGGTATCGACATGTTCGCTGGCCCTTCTGAAGTGATGGTTATTGCTGATAAAGATGCGGATCCGGAGTTGGTTGCGGTCGACCTGCTGGGTCAAGCAGAGCATGGGCCGAATACGCCTGCATGGCTTCTCACTGATTCAGAAGCGCTCGCAGAAACTGTCATGAAACGTATGCCAGAGCTTATTGCAGAACTGCCTGAACTGAACAGCAAGGCCGCTGAAGTCGCATGGCGCGATTATGGCGAAGTGATTATTTATGACACCCGCGAAGAAGCCGTCAAAGTCAGTGATGAATATGCCTCTGAGCACTTGGAAGTTCATGCCGCCGATTTGGATTGGTGGCTTCAAAATCTTCGCAACTACGGTTCACTCTTCCTTGGTGAAGAAACCAATGTCGCGTTTGGTGACAAAACGTCTGGCCCTAACCACATTCTGCCAACCAAAGGCGCAGCCAAGTACACAGGCGGCCTGAGTGTGGGCAAGTTTATCAAGGTCGTCACCTATCAACGTTCATCGATTGAAGCTTGCAAAGATGTCGCACAGGTAACCGCGCGTATTTCTCGCCTTGAAGGCATGGAAGCCCACGCGAAAACCGGTGATGCGCGTCTGGCGAAGTACTTCCCAGATGAACAGTTTGATCTGAAGCCTTAACGGACGGGACGGGATGATGACAAATAACGCCATGCAGCACTTATTCGACCTAAGTGGTCAGGTAGCTTTGGTCACAGGCGCAGGCTCTGGAATAGGGCAACGCATGGCATACGCCTTATCACGCGCTGGCGCCAAAGTGGTGCTGGCTGGCCGTCACCCAGAAACCTTGGCGCAAACCGCCGCCTTGATTGCCGGAGAAGGCGGTGATTCTGCCATTGAAACCGTGGACCTAACCAAGCGCGAATTGCTCGATGAATTTGTACAACGCGCATCGGCACACTTTGGTTCGCCAGACATTTTGGTGAACGCGGCAGGCGTGAATCTGCGCCAGCCTGCGGATGACATTTCAATCGACACTTGGGACACGACACTCAATCTCAATCTGTCAGTGCCCTTTTTTCTCGCCAAAGCCTGCTTGTCAGGCATGCGAAAAAAAGGACACGGGAAAGTCATCAACATCGGATCGTTGCAATCGTACCGCGCCTTTGCCAATTCGATCCCGTATGGCGCATCAAAAGGCGGTGTCGCACAGCTCACTCGCGCGATGGCAGAAGCTTGGTCTCAAGAAGGGATCACCACCAACGCCATTGCACCGGGCTTTTTCGAAACGCCCTTAACTCAAAGGGTGTTTAGCGATGATTCACTCGCCTCGCACCATGCGGCCATGACTGCAGTCGGACGAAACGGTGAGCTGCAAGATTTCGATGGATTAACGGTATTTTTGGCGTCTCGCGCGTCTGATTACATCACGGGGCAAATGATTTCGCTTGATGGCGGGTATACCGCCAAGTAAGCAAAATCCTAGCAACACAGTCATAAACAGCATTGGCTTGACCAAAAGGACTCAACGATGAAAGCACTGGTTTACACCGGAGAGAAAGAACTCACCTATATCGAAGATGCAGAAATGCCCGTGCTTCGAGATGGTGAAGTCATGGTGCGCATCGACGCCGTCGGCATCTGTGGTTCAGATCTTCATGCTTACCTCGGTCATGATTCACGCCGCCCTGCCCCATTGATTTTGGGTCACGAAGGCGCAGGCATTGTATGTGGTGCTGACAACGCGGGAAATCGAGATCTCGACGGCCAAGCCGTGGTCATCAATCCCTTAGTGAGTTGCGGACATTGCAGCGCGTGCCGCACCGGATTTGAAAACCAATGTGGCGCTCGTGAAATTATTTCCATGGCGCCACGACAAGGCGCGTTCGCTGAATACGTCGCGATTCCAAAACGCAATCTTGTGCCTGTCCCAGAAGGCATGTCCATGACAACGGCGTCACTGGCAGAGCCCATCGCAACAGGCTGGCATGCCGTGACCAAAGGCGCCAATTTAATCACTCGCCCATTGGTTGAAAGCAAGGCGCTGGTTTATGGCGGCGGTGCTGTCGGTTTAGCCGCAGCCTTATCACTGCATGCGCAAGGTTGTCGTCAAATCTTCCTTGCGGAAACCAACGAATTACGACGTGAAACTGTAAAAAGCGCGGGTATATGCACCGTATTTGACCCACTGACTAACCCACTTGTTGCCAGTAACGCCATTGATTTAGTGGTGGATTGTGTAGGTAACAAGCACACCCGCATGGGCTCATCTGACGCGGTAAAACCTGGCGGCGTGATTGTTCATGTGGGGTTACAAGACAGCATTGAAGGTCTTGATGTACGCAAATTCACGCTACAAGAAGTGATCTTCACCGGAAGCTACACCTACACCATGCAAGATTTCCACGCGACAGTGGAAGCCATGCATAACGGCGCGTTAGGCGCGCTGAACTGGATTCAAGAACGCCCGCTCAGCGAAGGTGCGGACGCTTTTGACGACTTACTTAACGGACGTATAGCCGCTGCCAAAGTTGTGCTGCGGCCCGAAAAGTAACCCAAGAAAAGAAAAACGTTTATTCAAAAGGAGATGAAAATGCAAAAACCAGATTTTCTCGTCCACGATTCGACCGACTCCGTTGGCGTGATTGTGGTTGAGGGCTTAGAAGCTGGCCAAACGCTTGTTGGATGGGTAATGGACACGGATGCAACCATCGAAATACTGGCACTAGATGCTATCCCGCTTGGCCACAAAGTTGCGCTCAACGATATTCAAGATGGCGACACTATCTTGAAATATGACAACGACATCGGCAAAGCAATTGCGAACATCGCGAAAGGCGGACATGTTCACGTTCAAAACGTTAAAACGAAGAGGTGGTAAGCCATGAGCAACTATAAATTTATGGGCTATCGCCGCGAAAATGGCCGTGTCGGTGTACGTAACCATGTCATCATTTTGCCATTAGACGATTTGTCGAATGCCGCATGTGAAGCCGTTGCCAACAACATTAAAGGTACGATGGCGATTCCTCACCCGTACGGTCGCCTTCAATTTGGTGAAGATTTAGAACTTCACTTCCGTACGTTGATTGGTACCGGTTGTAACCCGAACGTGGCTGCTGTGGTTGTTATCGGTATCGAGCCTGAATGGACAGCACGTGTTGTTGAAGGTATTGCAGCTTCTGGTAAGCCAGTTCAAGGCTTTGCTATCGAGCAAAACGGCGACATCAACACCATTGCATCGGCTTCTCGTGTTGCGAAAGACTACGTTCAAGCAGCCAGTGAAATCACACGCGAAGAGTGCGATGTTAGTGAGCTTTGGATCTCAATGAAGTGTGGTGAGTCTGATACGACATCAGGTCTCGCGGCTAACCCAACCGTGGGCAACCTGTGTGACAAGCTGTCTGCGCAAGGCGCAACCCTGTGTTTCGGTGAAACCTCCGAGCTAACCGGTGCAGAGCAAATTTGTGCAACGCGTGCTGTTTCACCAGAAATTGGTGAGAAGTTCCTCAACACGTGGCAGGCATACATGGACGAGGTTATCGAACCAAACAAAACCTCTGACTTGTCAGACAGCCAACCAACCAAAGGTAACATTTTGGGCGGGTTGACTACCATCGAAGAGAAAGCGTTTGGTAACTACCAGAAAATCGGTAAACACACGCAATTTGTTGATGTATTGACGCCCGCTGAACGCCCAGCAGCGGGTCCAGGTTTGTACTTCATGGACACGTCTTCTGCAGCCGCAGAGTGTGTGACCTTGCAAGCGGCAGCGGGTTTTGCTGTTCACTTGTTCCCAACAGGTCAAGGTAACGTAATCGGTAACCCTATTATTCCGGTTATTAAGATCACTGCAAACCCACGTACCGTGCGTACCATGGGCGAGCACATTGATGTTGACGTATCGGGTATTCTTGCTCGCGAACTGAACATGGACTCAGCGGGTGATGCGCTGATCGACATGACACTTCGTACTGCAAATGGCCGTTACACCGCAGCGGAATCTCTCGGTCACCGCGAATTCGTACTGACCAAACTGTACCGCAGTGCGTAATCACGCACGATAAAAAGACGCTGAGGAAACTCAGCGTCTTTTTTCTCTGCTCAGGATATGAGAATACCCGTATACCTTTCCCTTAAAGAACTGAACGCACAGATAACCATCAATAAGCGGTACGGTATTTGCTCAAACGTACTAACTCGAATTTATAACGGCCTGCGAACAAAAGATTTGCTCCTGCCGACACACAAAAATTCCCGCGTTGGCGGTTTCTCCGTGACGATTTGTGTTTAACCTAAGCTGCCCACATCGAGCGAAGGCATGAGTCAAAAAGCCAAAAAATAAAAACGTTAAATCAATAATATGGATGTTTTTCATGCTGCCGAAAACAAAAAAAATGATCCCCGATTGGCCGACGCTTAGCCAACATTCTCGAACACTCGCACCCGGCTTATTACTTTCTGTCACCGTTGCTGCTGCAGCCACTTTTCTCTCTGCTCACTATGGTGCACCGCAAATGCTCTTCGCCCTCTTATTGGGCATCGCTTTCCACTTTTTGGCTAACGATTCGAAATGCCAGCCCGGCGTTGAGTTTGCGGCTAAGAAAGTGCTGCGATTTGGCGTGGCATTACTTGGGCTTCGCATTACGATCGATGAGATGATGATGTTAGGTTGGGAAATGCTAGCGTGGGTCGCATGCGGTATCGCACTGACCATCACCATCGGGATGCTTGTTGCCAAATTGCTCGGACGCCGTGTTCAATTTGGTGTGCTAACTGGAGGCTCGGTCGCCATCTGTGGCGCGTCAGCGGCACTCGCCATTTCAGCCGTTTTACCTAAGCATCAATACAGTGAGCGCAATACACTATTTACCGTGATAGCCGTGACGGCATTCAGCACGATTGCCATGGTGATCTACCCCATTTTTGTCAACATACTCGGTTTTGATAACAGGCTTGCCGGGATCTTTATTGGCGGCACTATTCATGATGTCGCGCAGGTCGTCGGCGCGGGATACTCCATTTCCCCTCAAGCGGGTGAATTTGCCACCATCACCAAGCTTCTTCGCGTTGCCCTTCTAGTGCCCGTGATTCTGATCATCTCGCTTTACTTTCGCCGTCACCCGGAGCAAAGCGGTGAGAAAGCGGACATTCCTCTACTGCCACTTTTTGTGGTTGGCTTTTGTGTGTGTGTTGCCATCAACAGTGCACACATTTTGCCCGCATCAGTAACCAGTACATTGTCTGGGCTATCATCGTGGTGTCTTGTCGCAGCCGTTGCGGCGCTAGGCATTAAAACCTCTGTGAAGAAGCTCTTTACCATCGGTTACGAGCCCATTTTAATGGTGGTGATCGAAACATTATCGATTGCAGCGTGGGTATTGCTCGGGATTTATTGGTTGGGCTAGCTAAGCCTGAAGCGCTTAATGCCAACAAAAAGACCACGCTAGAATTTCCTGCGTGGTCTTTTTACTCCTGTCGCGTTTTGCACCCGAGCAACGTCATCCTCGCTTGTTCAACAGATGATTGATGCGCGCCATCAAACCCTCTGGATTGGAATATGCGTAGTAATTAATCACTGCTTTTTTGTCACCCGCCGTAATAACAATTGAAAAATCGTTCGCTTTAAAAGCCGTGACCTCACGCCAACAGATTTTGGTTTTACCTTTAGCGACATACTGGTCATTAACAACCGTATTCTTAGAATCAAACACCCAGAACATCACAACAAAAATGGCTATGAACGCTAAAAGACCATAGATCACTATTTGCCACAGACTGGTTTGCCCATCACCGAACACCAATTGAAGATTCAGCACTGCAAATGCAACACCGACCATCACAACGACAAACGAGAGAGGCTTATTCAGCACCGCATCATTTTCTTCGTTTTGTGAGATATTTTCGTCCAACGCCAACCTCCCCCCTTATCGCTTTATCATCTGCTATGTGTCACTCACTATGAGGACAAATTGACTTTCGACGTACCAGTATTGCCCGTTTATAACCGCGTATTTTTCGCAAAGCTTCCTATACCCAAGCAATATAAAGATACTTGTTTAGTCTTTATAAAAGTAACACACCGCGAGTGAACCTTGTCACACCTAATCCCCATATCTATATGTTACTTAAAATTCATCCACCTACCCTGACCAACTGACTACACAGTCACGTGATTTTTTTCTACACTCTTAACATCGAAACACTCACTTCATTAACGGGATGGCACTGTGTTTGAAACGTGGATGCGAAAGTTTGAGGATTTTGCTCTGGTAAAGAAACTAACGGTGATTCTTTGCCTCATTGGTCTAGTTCCTACCATTTTCACGGCGGGCATTGGTCTGTATAGCTCATGGTCATCCATGGAGACGCAAAAAAGTGATTCACTCCAAGCCATCGCCCACTTAAAGGGAGATGCGTTAGAAAGCTATTTCAAAAACAGCAATAGTGTTCTTCTAAGCATCGCCAATAACCCAATGACGGCTTCCGCAGCCCCAGCGTTTAATAACGCGTTTAACAATTACCCGCCGTTTAAACAGAGCCAACTGCCTGATATTCAGCGCTATTACCAAGAACAATTCAACACCAAGTTCCAAGAAATTAACGATATTTCCTTGGATGCTGACGCGCTATTTGAAGCCATTGGCCCACAAGCATACGCACTTCAACATGCTTACATCACTAACAACCCTAACCCTCTTGGACAGAAACAAGCCCTGACACAAGCAGGCAACCAAGAGTATGACTTTACTCATCGTCGCTTCCATGCAGATTTCCAAAATTACGTTGAAAATTTTGGTTTCTACGACATCTTCTTAGTCGATTTAGAATCTGGCAACGTTGTGTATTCCGCTCACAAAGAAGTCGACTTTGCCACGAACCTGATTGACGGCCCGTTCGCAGAGTCCGGATTAGGTCATGCCTTTTCTGGCTTGCGTGAGCGGCTCGCAGCGGGGCAATCGGTGAAAACCCACTTTGTCGACTACCAGCAATACCGTCCGTCTTATGATGCTCCAAGCAGTTTTATCGCCACGCCTATTTATACAAACGGAGAGGCAGTTTCCGCACTGATTGTTCAATTGCCCATTGATCAAATATCTGCCGTCATGGGCAAAGATTATGGCTTAGGAGAAACGGGCGAATCCTTCGTAATTGGTTCAGACAAACGATTACGATCAGACACATTTCATAACGAAGAACTTACCGTTCTCTCTTCGTTTAAAGATAACATTGTCGTTAATACCGAAGCGATTGACGCCGCAATGGCAAGCACCACCTCCGAACCACCTGCGGCTTTACACGGTGACAACTACAACGGTGAATCCACTCTGACGGTATATCAAAAGGTGAACGTTAGCCCTGATGTTGAGTGGCTTGTGGTGGTGGAGCAAGAGTCCAGCGAAGCCTTGGCAGCCGTTTTCACCCTGCAGATTATCTACTTGTTGGTTGTGGTGATTATGGTGTCACTGGTGTTGTTCACCGCGAAAACGTTTGGTCTTCGCATTTCACGTCCGATTCAGGAATTGTCCGCTTTCATTCTCGCATTGCGACAAAATTGGAATTTTTCAAACCGAGCCAAAGTGCACAGCAAAGATGAAGCGGGACAAGCTGCCGAAGCACTTAATACTATGCTGGCATCGCTCAACGACGCAGTTGGAACGATTTCCACCACCATGAATGGCCTTTCTCAAGGCGACTTTACCCAACGAGTGAACACCGAAATGACGGGTGATTTGTTGGTGTTAAAGCGCAGCATCAATGAGTTCGCAGGGGAACTAGAAGCGACCGTCGAAGACATTGGCAACGTTATGTCCCAAATTGAGCAAGGTGACTTCAGTAATCGCGTGGTGAAAGACGCCCAAGGGCAATTAGCGACGCTGAAAAATCAGGTCAACAGCTCTGCGGCGACCACCGCGGCCTTTATCGCTGACACTAAAACCGTGATGGCGGCACTTGAAGTGGGTGACTATAACCCGCGTATTACTGCCCCTGCTGCGGGCGATCTGGCGTCGTTGAAAGAATCTATCAACCAATCGATAGCCAACACTGAAGGGATCATCATCAATATCTGTGATGTGATGGCATCAATGAGCGAAGGACGCTTCGGGCAAACGGTGTCGTTGAACGCACAGGGCAAGATGAATGAAATGAAAATGGCGGTAAACGGGGCCTCGACATCAACAGGCACCGTGATTGCCAATATTGTGTCAGTGATGAACCAGGTGTCGAACGGTGATTTTTCCGCTCGATGTGACACCATGAATGTGTCTGGTGATTTGCGCCAATTAGCAACCTCAGTGAACCAGTCTGCGGAGAATATCGAGCACATATTGACGCATACACGACAAGTACTGGAGCAGTTGGCACAAGGTAACCTGACCGACAATTTCACTCTCGACGCTCATGGCGATTACAAAACCCTGAAACAGGGTATCAATCAAACAATGGCTAGCTTGGCTGTCATGCTTAAAGAGATTCAGAGCACCGCTTCAACAGTGTCTAATACATCAGAAGAAACGTCCGCAGAAGTCTCTGGGTTAAACCAACAAATTGTTACTCAAGTAAAAAGCCTGAAAGACGTTTCCACTTTGATGCGCGCCATGCGCAGCAACATTGATGAAGCTTTAGATCACGCCAACGTGTCGGTCTCGGTTTCACAAAAAGCGCTGGAGCATGCCCAAGAAAGTGAAGTGTTGGTAAAGCAAATCGAAAGCGCAATGGTGTCGATTATCGATTCCAGTCGCAAAATGCAGCAGATCATCAGTACCATTGAAGGCATCGCTTTCCAAACCAACTTGTTGGCACTCAATGCCAGCGTGGAAGCCGCAAGAGCGGGCGAACAAGGCCGAGGGTTCTCCGTCGTCGCGGGTGAAGTCCGTAATCTTGCACAACGCAGCGCAGAAGCAGCAAAAGAGATCTCAGCGCTAATTATCGAATCTGATGAACGCATCGTACTGGGCGCAGAGCAAGTGAACCTGTCCGGTGATTTACTCAAAAAAATTACCGAGTCCAGCAGCGAAGTATGCGCAAATTTCGATCGTGTGAATATATCCATCAAAGCACAATTTGACAGGGTCAGAGATGCATCTGACGGCGTAGAAGGTGTGGGCGATAGCATTCAGCAAAGCGCACGTATCTTAACCCGAATTAACGACAATATGGACGGCGTAAGCGGGCAAGCGGAAAACCTGAATGCCATGATTCGACGGTTTAAGTATTAATCTGCGTTATTCGTAAATACACAAAAAAGCACTGTTTGATTAATCATCACACAGTGCTTTTTTTGAATCCAAGGGCATTCATTTATCGCCGCTTGAAAGACGCGAAAGCCAGTCAGCTCGAATTAACAACTTAAGCGAAATTCTTCGCAAGGAAACGTGTCAACGCTTCATTCACAATTTCAGGCTGTTCAAGGCAACTGATGTGCCCTGCTTTGGGAATTAAGATGAACTCGCTTCCGTCTATCGCATCATGCAACAGCATCGATTCAAGTGGCGGACGAGGCTTGTCTTCCGCACCCACCATCACCAGTGTTGGCAGCGTGAGCTTTTCAATATCATCAAAGGTATCACGGCGATCAAACACCATGCGACCAACGTGAACAATCGCTTTCGCTTTTTCACCGGAAAGCGCTGACAACCTCTTTTTGAATTCAGCAACAAGCTCAGGGGTGTCTTGTTCGGCATTGCTAGCAAAAAATAACGGCGTGATAGCATCGACCATTGGCGGCGGAACCATTTCCAATTGTTCAATGGTGTCAAACATAGCCACGTATTTAGCCTTAGCGACTTCTGGCTCGTAGCCGACAAAAGTATCCATCAGCACCAGTGCATTAACGCGAGTTGGGGCTTTCAATACCAACTCGGTTCCCCACATACCGCCAACAGACAGGCCCACCAACGCAAACTGCTCAATGCCCAATTGATCCATTAGACAAAGCACATCATCAGCGTAATCCAACAGTGACGTGGTTGAGTCCGGTGCAGCATCAGATTGCCCGTGCGCCCATAGCTCCGGCACAATACAGCGATACTGTTTACTTAACGCTTCAATTTGAGGCTGCCACATGGCGCTGTCCCACAAATAGCTATGCCCGAACACCACCACTGGGCCTTCACCCACATCTAAATACGACATGTTTCTGCCGTTTATTTGAATTTTTTCCATTTCAATTCCCTGTCTATTTTTCACGTGTGCGCCGAGGCAGTCAGAATGGTCACTAGGGTACAGAAAATAGAGCGTCAAAACACGCTTATCCGCATTGATACAGTGAGACGGCTCACCTGAGGTTTACTGTCTAAAATGCATTGACATAACATCAGATACGAACCGCAAAGAAGTCCATATACATTGTTCATATAAGAGAATAAACCGCCACCGAGTGGTGAACTAAATCGTTCTTATCGACATGGGATGATCAGGGTTCAGTTGCAGTAAATCCCATAGGTTTCCATAGAGATCTTCAAACACCGCTACTACGCCATAGTCTTGTTCAGCCGGTGGTCTGACAAACTTAATCCCCTCATCGACCATTCGGTGATAGTCTCGCCAAAAATCATCGGTGTTGAGAAACAGAAAAACGCGTCCACCAGATTGATTACCAATAAAATCATGCTGCTCAGGCTTCGAAGCCCTAGCTAATAGCAATGTTACGCCGCTTGAACCCGGTGGCGAAACGACGACCCAACGTTTATCTTGCTCTTGTTGGTACGTGTCCTCAACCAACTCAAACTTCAGTTTGTTGACGTAGAAATCAATAGCCTCATCGTAGTCATTGACAACTAACGCTATATGCACAATTGACTGCTTCATTGCCTACCCTTCCCATTTTGTATTGTTAGCATCATGGCTATAGTCATTGAAAAGCACAAACACCCCTTCCAAAAAAACCTCCTTCATACGCAGTGTCATTTTCACTGCATTTCAGGAGGTTCAAAATCATGCTTGAGCGCTTTGCTAACGCCTATGTTTCTCTGTCACTTACGCTAGATTAAATGGGTGAAGAAATAGGTGAAACACCCTCTACTTCTACAACAGTGCTGGCGTTGGCGCGCTCAATAATCTTCACCAGTGCCGATTGAATCACTTCATTTTCTCTGGCATCGGTTTTACTCGCAAAACGCTCTTCTTGAACCTCTGAGCCCTCATCGAGCGTGAACTGCACGGCCACTTCAGAAGCGCAATCTGCACGTTCCCCAAAGTACTGTATCGAAATTTGGGGGTAACCCTTGAAGCCTTTCTTGACCTGTTTAGCGATTCGTTTTTTCGCTTTGTCTACATTCATGCTGACCCCTTAAAGGCACTGAATCCCAGAAAAAAAGTCTGCGCGACATCTCACTGGTTCGGCAGATAAGAATCAATTTTACCACGTGAAGCGCAATCCTCAGATAAAACAGTCAATTCAAAGCGAAAAAATAGACACTCATCCGTCACCCGACTACGCCCCCCTCCAAAGCTATTAATCGTGCGCTTTATCCTGATCGCGCTGACAACATCATCCACTCATAGAAAAGTTAGACTTAATAACTTTGTCCTAAAACGCAAGAACAAAGGAGACTTACCTTCCAAGGGCAGGGTGAGAACAGACATGTTGAACAACCAATATTCAAACTTAAAAATAAGCCGAACATAATAAAAATAAATGAGAAACTAATTAGAAACCAACCAGAGGTCAATTAGAAATTAATAAATAACCAATTAGAAACTAATGAAAAAAAATAATATTTTCAGGTCTTAAACAAAAGACACCTTCATCATTTTAACAATTATATTTTCATACCTCGCCCTGATATTCGTTAATGGTTGACTTTTAAAAACACTACCACAACAATAGAATGGTACTTGCTTATTCAATAAGCAGTGCACATTAACCACGTCAATCATTGGCTTTATTCATAGAAGGAAAAGATAATGAAAAAAATAAACTTTGTTGCGAAAAAAGGACCTGTACTTGCCACGAAGAAAAAGGAGCCTAATAAGCCAGGCCCTTGCTGTGGGACACCATAAATCACGCCAATAGAGTATATTTGTTGATTTATTTATAGGCTTATATTTAAAATACCTTATAGAAAATTTCAATTTTGGTGTTTTAACCATGAAGTTTGGGGATGACTTAACATCCCCTCTTTATCGTTAGGCTCTGATATTTGAAAATTAAGTCTATATACTTTTTACAATAAAAGCGGGTTTTCCTCAACGTCCGGATCAGACTGTGACCCGAATTTCTTATTTGTATAATCTCATCTATGCAAAAAGAAAACATCAATCGTTTTCTTTTTTACTAATGGCTTTATTGTTAACAGCATTTCAAGCCCCACTCCCCTACCTATCTGGTTATATCATCGATCAGGTTCTACCTGGTGAAGATTCTAATTTACTTCTAAAGGCCGTTTTTTTACTTGCTATTCTCTATAGCTGCTTCCTAATACTAAATTATGTTAACGCATGGTTTCGCCTAAAGGTGCGGAAAGAGATCATGATTGACTTTAACCAGGATGTCATTAAAAGCATACTGGGCATGAATTATAATCATCGACTCAAAATTAATAACGGCGATTTGTTGTCTCGAGTTACAAGAGATATCGACCAGTTTGAAGTCATTATGCCCTATGGGTTATCAGGCGCAATTCATCACATCGTCTTATCTATCGTATTGCTCGTGATCGTTTTTTTCTTGAACTGGCAATTAAGTTCAATACTTCTTGTCCTATTGCCTGCTGCTGTCATTGTTTACATGAGGTTCGACAGTGCATTGTGGTCCTCTTCTAAAGATGAAACTGATGCCTCCGCAAAAAAGCTCACTGTCATACAAGAAACCATTGAAGCTGATGCCGAAATAAAGATATACGATGCTGAAAATTTTTTCCTTACTCATTGTCGAAAAGCCGTTGAGCGATTGGAAAGTAAACGTTATATCCGGCAACTCTATGACACAAAAGTTAGCATGATTATTATGGGGATTCCCATGCTAGCTATGGTCATCATTTGGTATCTTGGCGGTGCCATGGTCATTGAGGAGCAACTCACTATAGGCTTAATAATCACCTACACAGCAACGCTAAACTTGATGGTGCCCTCTCTTATTAGAATTATTGAGTTTGTTTCAAGCCTCCCCAATGAATTGACAGCGTTAATGCGCGTAAAAGAATTATGCGATTTATCTCAGGTACCGCCTAAACAAGGTTTAGCTGATAATTCTGACCCAAAAATAGAACATTTCACCGTATTTGAATCAATGAGTTTAGAAGGCATGAGTTTTTCCTATCATCATGACTACCCCTTATTCACTCGCCTAGACTTGGTTTTCGATAGAGGTCGAGCGCATTTGGTTAATGGTGGTAACGGTGCTGGCAAGTCGACGCTACTCACCATCCTGAGTGGAGAGCTAAAACCTCAATCTGGGCAAATAAAACTAGATACCATTGACCTAAACGGCTTATCAAATCGGTCTCAGTGTATTGCGATGGTCCCACAACGAATCCACATTATTTCTGACTCCATTCGAAATAACGTTACTTTCGGCCAGGATATTGATCAAGACAAAATTCAGACAGCTCTGTCTCTAGTCGGTCTGGATAAGTGGATTGATCGACTAGATAAAGGTATTGATCATGTCATTAAAGATGCGCATTCAGAATTATCGGGAGGCCAAATTCAAAAATTAGGCCTGGCACGAGCCATACTGCGGGATACACCTATTCTGCTAATGGACGAGCCTACGAACAACTTAGACAGTGAAGCTGTAAAGTTGCTCATCGATATTATTAGGTCACAAAAACAGTCAAAAATTGTTGTGATTGTAAGCCATGATGATCGCCTATTTGATGCAGTCGATCGCGTCGTTTACCTTGAAAATGATAGTTTACGTAACTCTACTCGAGTCACAGAAACTGCCACCAAAGAAGCTTAATTGGATGACAGTTTGACTTATCTACGAAAAATAAATAACTGCTCTCTTTGATATGGAAACATCGAATAAGCCACCTCGTCATGATTTGTTAATTATTAGGGATAGATAATTGAATGCATCTCTTATGAAACTTAAGCAGCCTGGTAAACGATCAATGAAAGGCTATTTTAAGCGCATGTTCGCTATCGTTGTTCTGGTTTTCGCTGCTACTGCGGGCTACTTTTTCTACGACAAGCCACCGCTGAACCTATCGGGGGTGCAAGTGCAACGTAATGATATGGCCTACATCATTCGAGTGACTGGTGAGGTTATTAATGACCGTACCGTTTCTTTGACTGCGTTAGTAAATGGCCGCGTCGAGCAGGTCTATGTTGCTCGTGGTGATCGGGTAAAGAAAGATGACACGCTGGCCTCCATGGATAACCGTGCATCCATGACTCGACTCAAACGCGCCAACGCTGTTGTTCAGCAAGAAATTGTTCGTTTGAAGGAGCAGCAGCAACGCTACAACCGAGTATCAGAGCTATCTGATAGAAATCTCGTCTCTGTCGAAGCGCTAGATCAGGTCAGATTTGAAATGGAAACGGCGCAAGCAGCCGTTGCTATTGCCCAAGCAGATGCCCAAATGAGTGCTATTGAGCAAGACTGGCAAAAGCTAGATGCGCCCTTTGATGCCGTTATCATTGATAAATGGACTGAATCAGGGCAATGGGTTGAAGCCGGAACACAACTTTTCCAACTCGTCGCCATTAAAGGATGGGAAATTGAGGCGAATTTAGATGCCGTTGACAGTGGCAGGATTCACGTTGGCCAAGTCGTTAATGTGAAATCTGATGCCTTTCCCAACCAAGGTTGGCAAACACAGATTCATTGGATTGGTCCCGCTATCGAACGCACAACAGAACGATACTTAAATACGTTTCCCGTGCGCATGGGGTTGGGCACAGATGCCCCAAAACTGCTATTGGGACAACAGATCGATATTGAAATCGTAATAGAAGAACGTGGAAACACCCTCAGCCTGCCTTACAGCGCGCTGCGCGAACGCGAACCTGGCGTTTTTGAGGTTGCACTGATTGAACAAGGTGCCATCCACCTACAATCTGTTGAATCAGGATTAGAAACCGACACACACGTCGAAATACTCAGTGGCGTTCAAGAAGGGCAAAGGGTTGCGTTGTTTGATAGCGGATACCTTGAGAATGGGCGCACAGCAAGGTTTATAGAAAACCATGATCAACATTGAATCCTTGCATAAATCCTATTTCCGCGGAGACACTCCCTTACCCATCATTCGGGGTGTTGATCTGAAGATAGAACGCGGGGAGTTTGTGACGATAATGGGTGCCTCTGGTTCAGGAAAGAGCACCCTACTCAACATTATTGGCTGCTTAGACAACGCTGATACAGGCACCTACCATTTAGACGGCACGGCTGTTCATACCGCTAATTCTGATGGACTTGCTACGCTTCGTTCTTCATTGATTGGAACCATCTTTCAATCATTCAATTTGCTATCACGCCGCGATGCGTTAGCGAATGTCATGCTTCCGTTGGTGTATCAAGGTACCCCGCCCTCACAGCGTCAAGCGCTTGCTTTTGCCGCGCTTGAACGCGTAGGCCTAGCAGATCGCGCAACGCATTTACCCAACCAACTTTCAGGCGGCCAGCAACAACGTGTTGCTATTGCGCGAGCGTTAGTTAACAAGCCTAAGTTGCTTATTGCGGATGAGCCAACAGGTGCTTTAGACAGCCATACCGGGCAGCAGGTTATGGATTTGTTTAAGGCGCTTCATGCTGAGGGCCATACCATTGTCATGGTCACTCACGATGCACATTTAGCCAAAACGGCTGACAGAGTCGTACACATGCGAGACGGTAGGATAGTGATATGAAAGGATGGCGAATTCTGCCTGATCTGTTTATTGAAGCACGACTTGCGATGCTGGCAAACTGGGGCAGATCAATGCTCAGTATGATTGGCATTGCTGTGGGTATAGCCGCAGTGATGACAGTGGATACCGTGAGTACGGGCGGGAAAGCATTCGTCATGCAGGAACTAGAAACATTTGGTCTCAAGTCTGTTTGGGTATATCGCGCGCAAAGCAACAAAGATCCACACAAACGAACACGAACAGGGACGGGCATCAATAACAATGATTTGATTGCCGTTCAAGGAGATTGCTGCCCATCTGTCAGCCTCATCAGCCCTATCGTTACCCCTCGGGGACAAGCACCTATCGTTCAAGCTGGTAATCGATATAGCAACGCACAAGTGAGTGGTGTTAATCGGGATTATTTAACCATCAACAATGACCAGTTACGTATAGGAAGAGGCCTTAGAGAAATAGAAATCCGAAATCGTCGGCCTGTTGCAATGATTGGCGAAACCGTTGCGTCTGACCTGTTCCCGGGCATCGTTAACCCCTTAGGTCGTGCACTTCGAATATCAGGCCGTGAATATCAAGTTATTGGTGTTCTGCGCGCTAAAAGTCGGGATTTACTCGCTAGCATTGGTTCTGCTGGAGGCGATGTGAACAATCGAATTTTGGTCAGTTACCCTTTGGTACAGGCACTTAACGGCAACAACGACGTGAACTACATTCAAGCTGAAGCCTCAACGGTTGAGTCAGCTGAAGCGGCGGCTTCCCAGCTAAAAGGTGTTCTATCGAGACGTTATCAAGGCGTGTTTGAATATGAAAGCGGAACCCTCGCGTCTTACATCAGAACCACTGACAATATTCTTGGCGGCGTGACGATTGTCGGCATTATTGCCGCTTCTAGTGCTTTAATTGTAGGAGCCATCGGTGTTGCCGGCATCATGAGTACTGCTGTCGCGGAGCGAACACGAGAAATTGGTATTCGAGCGGCAATTGGTGCACATCGAAGCCACATAATGATTCAGTTTATCATCGAATCGGTACTCATTTGTCTGATTGGGGGGTTAGCGGGTTTAGCCGTTGGGATGCTCATCGGTGTTGTATTGAATTTTTTTACTGGCTTTCCCTTGTTTCCCGGCGTGCTAGGCGTAAGCATTGCGCTTTGCGTGTCGATATTGGTTGGGTTGGTGGCGGGGTATTTACCCGCTAGAAGAGCGGCACAAATGAAGCCAGTGGATGCGCTCAGGGATTCATGAAGGCATGGCTTTCGCTTGCTGCTCTTCATAATATGTCGCTGACAGGACAAGGACATTTCTGGTTAAATGGATAATCCAAACAAATAGCACTGAATCAGTCACAGCGTAAGCAACGCCAAGCAATATCGCGAAGAGAAAGAACTCTAGCGAATGCCATCCTAACGGTCTGTTTTCCTCGTGAACGACCCAAAATAGTAACGAAGAGAGACAGATTGCAACCCATGGTGGAAGCACCAATAATAATGTACTAATTAAAAACACTCGCCATATGAGCTCTTCGTAACACGTGATCCCAACTTGAAATAAGAGATAGTCTCGATTCTTCTTAAGAAGCTTAAACCCTTGAAAACAGTTAATAACAAATGTTATCGGCTCAGGTGAACTTATTGGCAATCCGGCGAACAGCAAGGCGACACCAGCACATATGCCACCTACAACAAGCGCGCTCATTTCAAATAGAGGTATAACCTGCCAATCTATATAGAAATAGAGCGTATAAGCGATCACGGGCAGCATTAATAAGAAAGCTAGACGATCCCCAATGACTCGCGGATAAAGAAAAGACAAAACGATAACTGCAATAAACAGTAGAGCGAGCAAACTCACTCTTGGAAAATCCCTTTTTTAAAGTGACGGCGTAAAACACCCTCTTTGTGTTTTTGTAAGAAATCTCGGAAGTCATCTGAAAACATGGCATAAAGATGGTAGTCGTTCCATCCATCACCGACAGGAACGTAATTTTTAAGTACCCCTTCTTTTATTCCACCAAACTCCGCAAGACGAATTGAATCCTCATTTCCGGATAAAACATAGCCATAGATTTTATGTAAATTCATGACTTGAAATGCCATTTGAAGACTTAACAGTGCTATCTCAGGCCCAAAGACGCTGGTACGGTACGCCTCTTCGCCGACTAAGTAGCGAAGATCGGCAGTACGGCTTTTCCAGTCAATGTTATTGAACCAGACCATCCCTATTGGTTTACCGCTTTTGACAGAACACACCAATCCTAAAAGGCTTTCTGCACCATAGACAGTCGCGTTCTGTTCAAGCCACGCCATGGCTTGCTCCTTAGCACCATTGACATAGGTAGAGCTATCAAAGACCGTCGAATTAAGGTAAGGATCATCCAACCAGCGAGCTATTGTATCTATATCTTCGATATTTGGACGGCGCAAAGCGCAATAGATTCCACGAACACTATCAAACACGTTTATCCTCACTCCCCATCATTAATAAATCGTAATACGCGCCCTCAACAAAAATCTGGTTTCTTAGTCGCGCTTCTTCACTGAAACCTAGACGTGTTAAGCAATCTATTTCTCGCTGCTCATTGGGGAGTAACTGAACGTAATACTTACCGAGATGGTATTGTTCAGCTAGCCAACTCATCACTGCCTGGATATGTTCATCAGCAAAATCATGTAACAAGTGGATATCAAGATAGGCAATACCTTCGAACATGGCTTTTATTCTAACGAAGCCAACCTTGGTCTTTTTTTCATTAAAAACAACAAAATCACCATCACCCAACGCAGCATCAAGCTCTGACATTGAACAACCAAGAGGATAAGCAAGATTTTTATACGTCGAACACTTGAAATACGATGATTCTATATTTAAAAAATCATCCACTGTTGCCAATCTAAACAACACTAAAATCACCACTCATATTTTTGGATCATTTAATCATTTAATCATTTAATCATTTAATTTAAACGTTTTTTTATATTCACGTTTGCTTAAATAAATTAGCGATCAGATAGGAGACATTTGATGCAACATACTCTCAACGCGTGACATGTTGAGAAATATGTTCAATAAGATTTTTCCGTTTTATAAACGTAAGATCAAACGTGGCAGACAGCACTTCGCGCCCATTTACATAGGACTTGCCGGTTAACCTTGCACCTAAACGGTTGATTGCTTTTATGCTGACATGCGCTTCTAGGGTATCCCCAGGTAGCGCTGGCGACTTAAACCGCATTTGATTCACGGTACTCGCAATGATATCCGTCTCTTCTTCAAACTCACTTCGGTAATGCAGTAAAACAATACCGGCTTGCGCGAGTGCTTCCCCCATCAAAACGCCCGGCATCATGCTAACGTGTTTGAAATGCGCGTTAATCAGCTCAGAGGACTCAGGTATGTTGTATTGCGCGACGACGTTAGACTCGGTCAATTCACTGACTGAATCCACAAATAAGAATGCATCGCCATAGGGTAAAATCGAGCGAATAGCCGCTTTACCCAGCACGCCTTGCGTATCCCTCAGCCCATCAATGATGTTTCTATTCATATACCCTACTCACTGACACAGCAATGTCAGTCCATTTTTCGCAGGATAGTGGCCGCATTCGTGCCACCAAAGCCAAAATTTAAAGACAGGACTGTTTTCAGATCAGCCTGTGTGGCTTCGCGCACGATGGGCATATCAGCAAACAAAGGGTCGATATTATCAATATTGATGGAGGGCGCGATAAAGCCTTCTTTCAGCATCGCAATGCAGGCAATTAACTCAATGGCCCCTACTGCGCCAATCGCATGCCCCGTCATAGATTTCGTAGACGAGAACCTCGGAACATTGCCTCCAAATGCTCTACGTAAACCATTAACCTCGGCCACGTCACCAGCCACTGTTCCTGTCCCATGCGTATTAATAGCGTCAATATCGGCAGAGGACATTCCCGCGTCTTCTAATGAACTGGCAATACAGTCGACAAATGTCCCGCCATCGGCTTGAGGGAGCACTAAATCGTACGGGTCAGAATTCGCTGCATAGCCCACGATTTCAGCATAAATGGGCGCGTTACGCGCTAAGGCGGAATCGAGCGACTCCAATACAAGCGCGCCAGCCCCACCACTGTTCACAAAGCCATCTCTATCACGATCATAAGGGCGAGATGCGCCTTCTGGCGTGTCATTAAAGCCAGTAGACAGCGCCATTCTCAAGGCTTGAAAAGAAGCAACAATCAGCTCGTTCACTTCCTCACAACCGCCGGTTATTGCTCTATCTATAACCCCATCACGTATGAGTTCGTACGAATGCCCAATATTGTGTGCTCCGGTAGCGCAAGCAGACGATATTGAATAGCTTCGCCCAGTAATACCAAAGAGTTTAGTGAGTATTGCACTCGCCGTGCTGCTCATGGATTTGAGGACAGTGTAGGGTTCAGTTCTACGAACCTGACCATCGTAGTACCTTGCCCCTTCTCTGTGTATCACACTCACATCAGCCACACCGCTGCCAACAAGACAAGCTGTTCGCGGGTCTGCGAGTTCTTCTGGCGTTAAACGAGAGGCAGAAATAGCATCACTGGCAGCAACGCTGCAATACAACGTTGAGGTGGGCATCGCTCTTCGGAGTTTCAAAGGGATGTTCGCAGACTGTATTTTGGACTCATCTAAATGCACCAAACCAGCAACGCGACTCGTTAATCCATACTCAGACCAAGATTCCATTGCGCGAATGCCACTACGACCAAGCTTCAAAGATTCCGTTAACGTGTCAAAATCATTGCCTATTGATGAAACGACACCAACACCGGTCACCACAACACGTCTACGATTATCCATTTTTTTCACTTAACTTGGATTCAATGATGTTTAAAAGATCGCCAACAGTGTCAAGTTTAATTAAGTCTTCATCATCGATAGAGATTGAAAGAGAATCTTCTAAGTCGAGTGTCAATGACACAGCCTGCATGGAATCCATTCCAAGATCACCACGTAGTGACATTGAGGGTAGAATGTCTTTCGCTGCAATGGCACTTTCTGATTCGGACTCTAATCGACTCATGATTTCCAATATTATTGAGTCTGTTAAATATTGTGTTTCTTTTATAATAAAGCTCATTCTATTACCACCCGAGTCTATAAACGGCCACACTAGCAACGTATTTTCTGTGTTATATATTTTTCATTAAAATACTAACAAGGGCTTTTATCAGCGTCAATTATCTTAGACATGCATGCGCTGCTCTAAGCGCCATTTTAAATCCTGCGCAACACTGTGCGCCTTCAGTTTCTTTTACCCAATAAAACGCTGCGCGCACTGCTTTCAGGGGGTGTTTTCCGTGAGGTTATCAGAAACCCTCACAGGGTGAGAGCACATTTCCCTAAATTGTCATCCATTAATGTTCCAACTTAAAATATAAGCCAAACCTCATGATAATTACTGACACACTAATTATAAACAATCGTCTAAAAATTAGATATCAACTATAGCCAAATTAGAGACTGATGGTAAAAAACACATTACTCAGATTTCAAATAAAAGACACAATCGTCATTTAAACGATTTACACCCCCCTACTACCCAATATGATACATCGCATCTTTATCGATGATGCATATTGATAAGTGCAATGTTAAACGTGTTTGTCACCGAACTTCAGCTAATTTGAATCACCGCTCTGTTATCGGGTGTAGTTTGAAAACTTGAATAAATACGTTGCCGAAAATTTTCAAGATTAAAGCGTCGACTGAACCTAAAGATTTCTTCAGTGCTTTGCTAACTAAATGTCACTGCGGGTCAGTAGATTAGTTGATGGTAGTCGTTATTCTGCGAGTACATTTGATGACTTAGAGAGGATACTGACAGTTATCAATTTATACACCTAGTTTCTCTCCGTGGTATTCAACGGCGAATCGGGCTAGTCTGGTTGCAATCACAACAATAAGGACAGCTAACATGATTCAGCAAGGCCAAACCCTCCCGTCTGCCACTTTGAGCGAGCTCACCAAAGATGGCATGATGAATCACGATACCAACGAATTATTTGCCAACAAAAAAGTCGTTTTGTTTGCTGTTCCTGGCGCGTTTACACCCACTTGTTCAGAATCTCATTTGCCTGGTTTCATCGTACTGGCCGACCAAATTAAGGCAAAAGGCGTCGACAGCATTATCTGTGTGTCTGTTAACGATGCGTTTGTGATGCAAGCGTGGGGAGAAACACAAAATGCGGACGAAATCATGATGCTTGGGGATGGCGACGCCAGCTTCACGAAAGCATTAGGATTAGAAATGGACACCGCAACGTTTGGCGGTATTCGCTCACAACGATACGCAATGGTTGTTGAAAATGGTGTCGTGACACAACTCAACGTTGAAGCACCAAAAACGTTTGAAGTGAGTTCAGCTGAAGCTATCCTTACTGCGCTGTAACTCGCTTTGTAGAACAAAAAACGGAAGCGTCAGCTTCCGTTTTTTGTCACTTGAACATAGCGCTAACATCAAACTACTGGCATTACACCGCAAGTCCAAAACACTCGGATCTAAACGCTAGTATTAGATATAGATGGGTAAAATTCCGCGATCTTTCACCTTTCGTATCGCCAATTGCGTGTGAATGTCTTTCACGTTTTGCAGGCATTGTAGCTTGCGGGTAAATTGCTCATAGCCAGCCAGATCTTTCGCAACCACTTCCAGCAAATAATCGTAAGCGCCTGACACCACGTGGCAACTCACCACCTCCGGCATATCGCTAATGGCTTGTTCAACATCATCCACTGACGTCACTTGGTGATTGTTCAAACTCACTTCAACAAACATGGTCATCGCAATACCAATTTTATCGCGAGAAAGTGAAGCGTGATAACCCCCGACTATCTTGTCCTTTTCAAGCCGCTTGATTCGCCTTGCACAGGGCGACGGTGAAAGCCCGACTAAATCCGCAAGCTCTGCAGTTGTCAGTCTCGCGTCTTTTTGCATCAATTCCAAAAGTTGCTTATCAATACGATCCATCAACCACACGCCGCTAATCATCAAAATATACAAAAATAATAGCGGAAACCATCAACGTATAACGATATGAAGCTCAAAGTTGCCACCTATCGCCAATCGTGGTGCACGATAATAGCGTTTTAGGATCATGTGCAGAAATGGAATCACTCATGACGACAAGTCAGCTAGCGTCAAAAACACCAGAAAGATCATCTTCAAAAAGCAAAACAGCCGGCTATCTCGCCATGTTGGCGACATTGCTGCTTTGGGCTGGCTTTTTTATTTCGTTAAAAGGCGGTGCGAATTCAGAACTTCAACCTGCCGATCTCGCGTTGATGCGCTTTCTAGTTCCCGCGTTGTTGCTTGCACCGTTCGTCTATAAAGCTCGACTCCAGATTAGAGCCATTCCAAATAAATACCTGATTGGCATGTTCATCGGCAGTGGACTGCCCTATCTACTGGTCGCCAGTACCGCCATGCAAACAGTGCCTGTCTCACATGGCAGCGCACTCGTACCGGGCACGCTGCCGCTATTTGTGACCGCCATTGCCGTATTGTTTTTTAAGCAGCCTTTAAGCTCACACCGCATTATTGGGCTAATCGCTATTGCCATCGGAACAGCACTTTTTCTCGCCACCAACCTAGGAAGCAGCTTCGGGGGCGATTATGACTGGGCGCAATCAAAGGGACATCTCTTGTTTTTGGTTGGCAGCCTGATGTGGGCGACGTTCACGATTTGTGCGCGTGTCGCCAACCTTGAAGCCCTTGCATGTTCGGGCATATTGGCGGTCATTTCGTGCCTTACTTTAGGCGTTGCCATTAGTGCGGGGTGGCTGCCAAGCACTTTGAGCAGCACTCCCGCTTCAGCATGGCCTTGGAAAGACGTGCTCAGTCATACGTTATTGCAGGGCGTGGGGGCGGGCATTCTCGCGTCTTGCACTTACTTATATGCCGTTAAACAACTCGGGGCGGAACGAAGTGCGGCATTTGGTAGTGCGACACCTGTTATTGCTACCCTGCTCGCCATTCCAATTTTCAACGAACAACCTGATGCAATGACAAGTCTCGCGCTGGTGTTTGTGTGCTTAGGAAGCTTAGTGGCGAGTAATATCTTCTTGAAACAAGATACTTCAATGCACTATCAACCGCCCTCGCACCAAAAATAATGTCTGTGATGCCAGCTATCAGAGTTTCAGAGCGAACTATTTATTCGCTTTGTTTCTCTTTAGCTAGTTGTTTCTCCCTCACCTTAACCCTGTTCTTAATGCCTATCTTCTCACCAGATTTGATCATGAAGTAACTCACTACTGTCATGATCAAAATGAAAGCAAAACCGATCCACACAAACAAACTACCAAACTCAGCGGTCAGGTCGGCTAACGTAAAATCGTAAAACCGCATAAGGCCGGCAACATAGAGCAAGCTCATGCCAGTCCAAACCATCACGGCAAGCCAACGCGTTCTGGAAACCATCAAGGCTTCGTTTTTATGACCAAAGTAAAAGCCCGTCATCATGGTAGGAATAACGGTAGAAAGCACGCCGGAATTTGGCATTTCTAAGCCAAAGATGACCTCGACGGCCAAAATGGTGATCCCCATTAGCACAGAGATAAGGCATAAGGAGAGAGATACTTGCCAAAGTTTGGGTTCCTTGGTGTTGGTTTGAAAGTTTGCAATGTGTTCGTTTGCGGTCATGGTTACGTCCTTGTACAGCCATTTAATCTGACGGTGGTGTGTTGTTGTTATGATGATTTAATACGGTGCGTATTAAATCACTGCCTCCATGTGATGACAGACTCATTTATGGGAGACGCAACAAGTGACAGTGTCATTCACGAGGGAGTTCAAGTATTGAATGAGGCGTTGCAACTGTTTAATCGGGGAAGTTAGAGTTTGGGCGGCATAGGGTTCTATACATCACCAAATACAACTGGCTTATCATCCTTTTTCCACTTGGGATAACTCACCATCACTTTAGAAAACGTCGGATCGTTGTAATGCTTGGTTAGCCAAGCTCGTAGATTCGGTAATGGCGCTTGGGCGTACCATTTCTTATCTACACGGGAGAATTGGCGAATAAATGGCAAGATGGCGTAATCAACCAAACTCGGTTGCTCTCCCATTATGTAGGCGTGCTGAGACAACCTCTGTTCAATAGGCATCAACCACTCACAACATGTATCGCGGTGCTCTGTTTTATTGTCATCGTGATAACGAGAAGCCGCTCGGTATTTTTGCAATGCGCCGACAAACGTCACGTCATTGCTTCTTATCAACTCAAGCATGGCGGGTAACTGATTTTTATCGTGCGAATAAAGTAGGTTTCTCGGGTCAGATTGCGTTAGCGCCCAAACCATCACTTCAATACTTTCATCAATCACGTTGCCATCACCCAGCACCAATACCGGCACCGTGGCTTTAGGTGATACAGACAGCATGTCTTCAGGCTTATTTTTCATATCAATGTCGCGCAAAATGACGATTTGGCCAGCATGTAAAATGGCAAGACGGCTTCGCATTGCGTATGGGCACTGTCTCAATGAATATAGGATCGGCATTGTCATGATGAAAGACTTAAAAAAGAACGCAATAGCTCAATGGTAACTGAATTGGCAATGGGATTCACGCCTGTGCAGACATGACCTAGATCAACAAAAGCCTAATGAGTGGCAATGAAAGCGTGAGGCGAGTAGAATGCCTCCTCAAAAAATTCGATGACAAAAAACGAAGCGAGCAATCTCACAATGAGTAGAAAAATTGAATTATTGGCACCTGGTGGCGATGTAGAAGCGATCAAAGCAGCCATCGTAGCAGGGGCAAATGCCGTTTATTGTGGCTTAGACATTTTCAATGCCCGTAACCGTGCATCCAATCTTTCATTTGATGAGTTAAATGGCGTATTACGATTAGCTCATGAATACGGTTGTGAAGTATTTCTGACTTTAAACGTTGTTATCCTAGAACATGAAATAAAATCACTCGTGAAGTTACTCAATCAATTAGTGAACACGACACTCGATGGCATCATTGTTCAAGATTTAGGTGTGTTTAACCTCGTTAAAAAGCATTTCCCAACGTTAGATGTTCACGCCTCGACTCAGTTAACGACCCACAATGAAGGCCAGCTTCACTTTTTATCAAAAGTCGGTGCTTCACGCGTAAACTTATCTCGTGAATTGAATATCGACGAAATCAAAGAGATGACAGCTGTGGCGCATGAACATGACATGCTAACGGAAGTCTTTGTTCACGGTTCGCTATGTATTGCTTTCTCTGGTCAGTGTTACTCAAGCTCTGTGAGCGTCGGTAACTCAGGTAATCGTGGTCGTTGCAGCCAAGCGTGTCGTGACGAATACGAAGTGACCAACGTCGGTACTAAGTACCCACTAAACCTAAAAGATAACTCCGCGTATTTTGACCTGCCTGAACTGGTGGATGCGCAAGTTGACTCATTGAAAATTGAAGGCCGTATTAAAGGTGCTCACTACGTTTATACGGTTGTTGAAAACTGGCGTAAAAATATTAATAAATTTGTTGAGACGGGTGAGTTGTATGAAGATGATTCCAATCTGCATAAAGTATTCAACCGTGGTTTAACCAACAAATTTTTAAAAGGCAATTTAACCAAAGACATGTTTATCGATAACCCTCGTGACAACAGCGTTAACTATGCGGTTGAAAAGAGCAATGCGATTGACGTGGTTCAAATTCAAGAAGTCAGAACCGACCTTTATAACGACAAGAATGCTATTGGCGCGACACTCGAAGAAAAAGTGAAAACGCTCAGTATCGACAAAATTGCCGTAACCATTGCGTTCAAGGCAACGCTGGGTGAGCCACTCACTGTGGTTGTCACGCCAAGTGAACAAGACCAACAAGTGTTTGAAGTGACATCAACGTCACTGCTCAGAGAAGCGGGCGAAAAAGCCATCACCTCAAAAGAGCTAGAAAAACGCTTTAAAGGTGTGATCAATCCTAACTACGAATTACTCGGTTATGATTTCTCTAACTTAGGCGAAAACTTAGCGATCCCATTCCGAGAACTGACGGAAATGAAAGATCGCGTTGCATTCTTAATGAACGGATCTAAAGACGTTATTAAGCACGTGGACGTCCCTGCATTCCCACAACAGCCAAAAGTAGAAGAGAAGCCAAAACTCTCTATGCTGATTGCAGATACCGCAGACCTAAATGTATGCGATGTCACGGATGCTGATATCTACTTCAAGCTCCCTGAAAGCTTCAAAAAACGCGATCGCAAGTACATCAACATCTTCTTAGAAAACCCACGCTTGATCCCATGGTTCCCTGCAGTGTTGATTGGTAAAGACTACGATGAAGCCGTAAAAGTGCTAGAAGAAGTCAAACCAGCACGCATCGTCACCAATAACACGGGTATTGCGTATAAGGCCTATGAAATGGGCATTGAATGGGTTGCGGGTCCGTTCCTGAACACAACAAACTCACACGCGTTAGTCACGATGAAAGAATCGTTAAACTGTGCGGGTGCGTTTATTTCAAACGAGATCAACAAAGGTCAGATTAAACACATTCGTCGTCCTGAAAACTTCAAGTTGGCTTACAGCATTTATCACCCGATTCTGATGATGACAAGCCGTCAGTGTTTCTTCCAACAAACGGTGGGCTGTAACAAACCGGCGATTGAAGCGGGCTGTATGTTGCGATGTGAGAAAGCAACGACGATTACCAATGTAAAAGGCATTTCGTTTGCGGTTGATAAGCAAAAAGGTGGCTACCCAAGCATCTATAACCACGAACAATTCCTAAACATGGACATCGTGACAGATTTCTCTGACTTGTTTGATGAGTTCTTTATTGATTTGACCAACATCGGTGGCGGCTCGAAAGAAAAAGCGGACAAAGTTGAACTCGTTAAGCACTTCGAAAAGCTCGTAAATGGCGATGTCAGTGTTCGAGAAGAGTTGTTCACGATGGTGCCAATCAACACCAACGATCAATACCAACAAGGTTTGTAAGACTGCCCCTAGTTAACCTTGTTGAGGCGCATTAAAAAGTCAACGAAGCCGCGATGATGAATCGCGGCTAATTGGCTTATCTTTTCTTGCGGCAGTAGGCCAGCTAAGTACACCGTTCCATCTGATTCGACCACGGGGAAAAGTGCCAATCATCGAAATAGTGCTTAAATTCCTCGGGAACAATCGACTTCTTGATCTTTGACCTCTCGTTACAACGCACAACTTGGATTTCTATACTTGGTCGTCGCTTTCAAATACCCGTCGCTCAATTTTCTCAAGGGCAAAGCGAACTACGCGTAAAGCAACCCGCTTAAATACGCTGCTCTTTGTTCTGCTCAACATCAAGTACCATTGGAACATAACGAATACCGTTTATGCTTAACTCGTCAGATATTGGTGCGAATCCCACCTTCTTGTAGAAGCCAAGCGCATAAATCGATGCCTTCACGCGAACTAACGCTGCGCCACTTGCTGCTTTCATTTCTTCAACTAAACGCCTAGCCACACCAAAACCGTGATATTCGGTTTTAACATAAAGATGACCAATATAACTTTCATCCCGCCAAGCGACATAACCGATAATTTCGTCGTCAACAGTCGCTTTGATCACAGAGTAAATTTGGGCATCTTTTACGTTGTTAATATCGGCCGTAAACGCTATTCGAAACGCTTTCTTCCCATCAGCACTGAGTAGAGGAACAACGTGTTCTTCATTGCTTGATTCACCTAACTTGAGGATCGCATCTAGATCTTCTGGGTTCGCTTTTTCAAACCTAAATTCCATTTTCACTCCCAACTCAGAACCAATCGCATGGTCTCCCCTTAAAGAGGATAGACATGCGAGGTGTCAACAGAAACACCCGAGGATTCCATCTTTGTCTCAACTGTATATTGTGGCATCTGGGCATTAACAAGAAAGCTATTAGAATTGACTTTTCGACCTAACCATCCTTTTGATGTATATGCCAAGATCAAGCAGGAAACATTGCTGGGTAACATTATATAACGGGTCGAAACGCGGACGAATTTTCATCTCTTTAAAATACTATTCATGTGCATATCAATACCCTCTTGTAATTAACAACCATTTACTTTAATTTTTGGAGGGTTTTCAATTTTATTCGCTTGCTTATAGAGAACAATGCATTCGTCATTTAGGCTAATTGGAACCGCGCTTCCCTTAAGAAAAACAACAAAATGCCCCGACACTATTTTAGTTGAAAACACCTCGTAATCTAAGTGAATCAAATCATCCCAACTACCTTTATCACCGTCATAATTGGCAAGCGGAGTTCCAAATTTTATTGAGACAGGGTTCCCGTTTATTTCAACATAAACATCTGATCCAGCAGTTAAATTGTGATTGCCTTTAATTGCAGATTTACTATAAGTAAAATCGACTGCAGTTCTCATCGTCCCTTTTACAGCCTTAAGAGATGCCGTTCTTGCGTTACTTTTCATATCAAAAAATTTCGGCAGTGCTGTCACGGATACAACCCCTAATAGAATTATAACCATTATCAATTCTATTAATGTAAACCCTCGTGGACCCTTTAAAATGTCAAACCTCCTGTAATAAACAAAACTCCATTTTAATATTACACTATATCGTTAAACCTCTATTAATACGCTCTCGCACCATCACATTTACTAGACATTAAAACGGTGTATTAAAACGCACCATTGCACCCACTAACAACAAGCTATTGCCTTTAAAAGACTACTTCCCTTTGATTCAAAAATATATTTACCACAACGCATGAATGTCTCCGGAAAAATCAAAACGACGAGAAATCAGCCATCTTCGCCCTATTTATGAAACTAAACATATCACAATGTTCAAGAAACACGACGGGCTCTCGTTGCACTTTGAATCACCTTCAAGCTTTTACTCTATATTTATTAGATTGTTAGGAAATAGGTTAAATGGTAAGCATGTCACCGGCTTTTCAAGCGTGGAGAAGTGTTCGATCAACGCTATGGCTCACCACACTGATCGAACCGGTATTTTTAAGGTTGTTATGCCAGCGAATTACCCACTGCTCTCACCACAACCCCTGTTTTTTAATCTCATCATAAGCAGCAGTAACATGCGCAGGAATAGTTTGTTCAATTTGATAGCCTTGGGCGGGGTAATCTCTTACGCGTTCGAAGTCTGCCAGCGTGGCTTCTACCACCCTATCAAAGGGAATGTTGTCTGTTGGGTATTCCACCAGCGAGAGCGGCGGTGAAGTGACTAACGCCCTGTTGTATTGACCCGGCCACTGTTTAACGAAAGTGGCGTAAGCGCGACGTTCCATGAAGGGCTTTTGAACCAATAAAAAACGTTTGAAATCATGCCCTTTTTCGAGCATGACTTGATACCCGAAAGAGACATTTTCGCCAGTGTTCGTGGCCTTGGTTTCTAGAATAATTGCGGATTCTGGTACGCCTTCGTCCATGAGGACGTCGGCAAAGGTTTCCGCTTCGGTTTTGTCGAATTCATCTTTAGTGAATCGCCCAAATCCGCCGGATACCATCACGTAAGGTGCGAAGCCTTGGCGATAAAGTGCAGCGGCATATTCCGCGACGCGTACGTCGTTGCTGCCAAGAATGAAGATGCAATCTGAAGGCTGAGGAGCATGGCCAAGTTGGTGATAATCCCAAAGGGTTTCGAGATGTTTATAAATGCGGCTTGGCATACAGGCTGTCCTTTGTATGAACTTGGGTAAACGTTACTTCGCTTTTACTCCTACCCACCCTAATTTTCAAAAGAGGGTGATCAAAAGTATGACCCTAAGCCTGTAATTTTAAATGCTTGGTTGCTTTCGCACCTAACCTGCTCGCTTGCACGTTGGCGGGGTTTCCCATTGAAACGGTTTAAAGACTTCTCGCAAATTCACTTTGGCGTTTAGCCGTGCGGCAAGTAGAAACAGGCCGCCGATTTTTCGGTGCAGAAACAATGCATCGGCTGGCGGGGTGTGCCAATAGCCTTGCTCCATGCTCAGTGCCATGCCTGCTTCGTGAATACGACTGCCGAGGTCAGTGTTGCCGAAGTCGTAGTCGCCGTCATATTGGATCGGCTCGCAAGCGATCATCACCATGTTCACCACCGCGGCTTTTTGCTCGGGGAAGATATGGTTACTGAAAAATCCGATGTGTGCCATGGCATCTGACACACCATCTTTGTCGTTGTTCACAGCGCATGTCAGCAGTTTTTGATAACCCTCGCTGATCGCATCACCGTAACGTCGCGTCGCGCCGAAATCGAGTAGCACGATTTTCCCACTTTCTTTTTGATAAAGATAATTGGCGAAGTTAGGGTCAGTCTGTACCAGTTTGAATTGGAACGCTTCTTTAAACAGAAGCTCAAACAAGTTAGTCACCAAATTATCCCGCGCCACTTGAGGTAAATCTTGCAAGTTCTCGATCGCCTCGCCTTGTTCAAAGCTCATGGTCAGAATGGAAGGCGTAGTGAGTTCTTTATAGACTTTGGGCACGATGAAACGGTTGTCATCTTTGAGTAGTTGATAAAAGGTGTCGCCCATTTCCGCTTCGAGTTCGTAGTTAGCTTCATCATGAAGCTGCTTTTTCGCTTCATCTAACAGGCTTTTGTAATCCACTTCTTTCGGCACTAAACCGGTCAAACGCAGCAGAGTAACAACATTGTCTACATCGCTGCTGATGCTTTTTTTGATGCCGGGGTACTGCACTTTAATGGCCAGTTCTGAGGCATCATCACCATACGCAAAGTGGACTTGCCCAATAGAAGCGGCCGCAACGGGTTTGAACGTGAATGAAATGAAGTGCTGTTGCCAGGTTTTCCCCCATTCAGTTTCCAACACCGACGCCAATTGTTTTGCAGGCATTGGGGCTGCATCGGAACGCAGTTTGGCAAGAATGTCAGTAAGCTCTTTGGGTAGCGCATCTCCCGCATCCATACTCAGCAATTGCCCAACCTTCATGGCCGCGCCGCGAAGTTGCGCGAGTTGGTTGGTAATGCTGGAAATATTTTTGGGGGTCAGCAGCAAATCTTTCGCTGAAGGGCGTTTACCCGATAAGAATTGCTTGGCACCTTCAGCGGCCATGTTGGTGGCGACTTTGGTGACCACAGAACCGAACATGCCGACGCGGCTGAGTCTATTACTAGGAATTTTCTTACCGTCTTTTCCGTTATCGTACCCAGCCACAATGCCTCCAGCGTGTTTGATTTACCTTCCAATACGAGTCTCGATAAGAATCGTTCACTCTTGACGATATTAACCAACGCCAATAAAGGCAAGTCGCCGGTACGAATCAGTGGGTAAACTCAACCGGGATAAAACAGCAGAGACAAAAAAGCCGCGCTTTGAATTTACGTCAAGGCGCGGCTTTTTCAGTTAATGTTGTGTGGATTACACTTTTTTCACGAACTCAGATTTCAGCTTCATCGCGCCAACACCGTCGATTTTACAATCGATGTCGTGGTCACCGTCTACCAGGCGGATGTTTTTAACTTTCGTACCCACTTTAACCACCAGTGAAGAACCCTTCACCTTCAGGTCTTTGATGACTGTGACTGTGTCACCATCTTGCAGGACGTTACCGTTAGAATCTTTGATGATTTTAACGTCGTCAGCATCAGCAGATGCATCTTGTGACCACTCGTTACCACACTCAGGGCAGACATATAGTGCGCCATCTTCGTAGGTGTATTCAGAGTTGCACTGTGGGCAATTTGGTAGAGACATTGATGATTACCTCGGTTCACATGGGTAAAGAGGGCGGTAGTCTAAACCAATCATTGCAGCACGGATATAGCCAAACGTGATAAGCACGCTTTTTTTATAGGGTTAATGCTTAGTTCCCTTAGCGCCTATTCCTATCTCACTCTTCCCATTCACTTATCTCTTACTTATCGCTTACTTATTGCCCCATGTCTTGTTACGAAATTGCCTTTCCCCTCCCAAATTTCGCCTCTTTCTCTACATGCCAAACCGTACCAGTTCACATATTTGAGATGAGATAATTCGCAACAAAAAATTCATGTGGTGAATAATTTCGTTAACCATGACTCGCCAGCCCTTTGTTTTTCTTGATGCCTATTTTAATAGACGAAAAACACTTTCTCTATCACGTGCTTTTACCGTTTAAACACCTGTATGAAAACCGAGCAGCATTGACGCGAATTGCTAGACTCATGGCAGATAATTTTCATTTTATTTAATGAGTTAAATATCATTTAAGGAAGGAAATCATGAATGCCTTGTCCATTCGGCAACGATTGTCATTAATCATTGCCATTGCGGTGCTGTCTTTGGTTTCAGTCACGACGATTACCCTTGTCGTGAAACGAGACAACATGCTGGAAGAACGTAAGAATCAGATCCAAGTACTTGTCGAAACAGCGGAGACCTTGGTGACACGGCTTTATCAACAAGCGCAATCCGGTGATATCAGCATGGAGGAAGCCAAGCAACAGTCAGTCAACGCGCTTGATGCCATGCGCTACGGCGAAAATGGCTACTTCATGATTTACAGCATGAACTCGGACATGGTTCACCACCCTATCGCGACCAATCTGATTGGTAAGAATCTGGCTGATTTGAAAGATGTAAACGGCGTTCATATCATCAGAGATCAAGTGGAAGTGGCAAAAAACGGGGGTGGCTTCGTGCAGTACCATTGGAAAAAAGCAGGACGAGACGATACGCCTTATCCCAAAGTGGCCTATTCCCTTCCCTTTACACCTTGGGGATGGGTATTAAATACAGGCTTGTATGTGGATGACGTCGATACAGTATTTTATCAAGATGTTCGCCGCTTATTGTTGTTAGTCGCCGCTATCGCCGCAGTATTGATGGCTATCTCTTTTACGATTGCTAATAGCATCACAACGCCGATCAATAACTTGAAAAACCTGCTGCAAAGCGCGGAAAAAAATCTTGATCTCACTGTTCGCTTTCGCCCAAGAGGCAAAAATGAAATCACCGATCTTGGCCGCGCATTTAACAACTTGATGAATGCCTTTGAAGAAACGCTAACGAGTATCGCGTCTGGCGCAAATCAGCTGAATAATGAAGTCGCGAAACTGGAAGATCTTTCAGACCACATTGTTGGGGCATCCACCCGTCAATCTGAAGACACAGGCAGTATCGCGGCCTTGGTGGAAGAGTTCTCTGCCAGCATTAATACCATTTCCCATGATGCGGACAAAATGAAGTCGCTCTCTGACGAAAGTGGTATTCAAGCGCAGCAAGGTGCCACCAACATGCGCCAAACCATTGCAAACATGGACCAAATGTCGGAGAAATCTCAGCGCTCTAGCAGTGCCGTTTCGGAACTTGATCAACACTCGAAAGAGATTGAAGGCATTATCAGCGTCATTAACGATGTGGCTGAGCAAACCAACCTTCTCGCGTTGAATGCGGCAATAGAGGCGGCGCGCGCTGGCGATCAAGGACGTGGTTTTGCTGTTGTTGCCGATGAAGTACGAAACCTCGCGGTACGCACGTCAGATTCGACCAAACAAATAGCGTCCACGATTCAGGAATTGCGCTCAGGTATTGAAGCCACGGTCAGCCATATTGAAGACAGTGTGCTTGTGGTCAATGACAATATGTCGCAAACCCACTCCGCCGAGCAATCTGTGCGTGAAATGCACCAGAAATCGCAAGATCTCATCAATATCATTGAAGAAGTGTCGCGATCGCTACATGAGCAATCCAGCGCGAACCAAGAACTGGCAAGACGGATTCAAGACATCGCTGACATGGCAACAAACAACCACCAATCCGCGTTTGATGTACAAGGTTCGGCCCGCGAGGTAAACGGCCTTGTGAGTCAATTTAGGCGTTCTGTGGGACGCTTTAAAGTGTCTGCGCCCGCTTAACCGAATTTTTCACACTTCGTTCCTCCACTGCCTGTGTGAGAAAGTGAAAAGCCCCGAGACCGGGGCTTTTTGCGTTTTATACTGTTTTTATACTAGAAACTGCACGTTGAACTACCGCAGTTTTTTTTCTACGACACTTTATCTAGCTTCTTTTTTTCCAGCCATCCGCCATGACATTGACGACGGTGAACATGAGCAGGTAAACCTTCGTTTGGCTGCGTCCAAGGAGACGCTTCCAACGCTTGCTTCATATCTGTGTAACCACTTTCACGGCGCAGACGAATGGAACGGCGGGAAAACTCGGTATCACTCAGTGCGATATGGCCTTGTATCGGATCAAATGTAATATGCACGATATCAATTTTATTATCCGCCTTAAGGCTGGTCGCCGCTGGTACGTCCTTGCTGGTTAAGAGTTCTGGGGCTTTAGTCAGCAAATGATCGAGATTGCGCTTGGCCACCAGTGCCTCAATATGTTCACTGGTTCTGCTCGCGTATTGAATTTCTTTCTCTCGCCATAAGACTTCGTTCATGGTTTGAGGCAACTCACCTTTCGGATTCCACAAATCCACCATAAAGATCAGCAATTCGTCATCGCCTGCCAAGTCAAGAATGCCGTTCAATGGTGTATTGGAAACCACACCGCCATCCCAGTAATAATCATCTCCCACTTTGGTGGCGGGAAAACCGGGAGGCAATGAGCCACTGGCGACTGCGTGCGCAGGTTCAATCGTGTCAGTACGGCTATCAAAGTAAACCAAGTCGCCATTAGTCACACTGGTTGCACCAACGGTCAAACGCGCTTCACCTTTATTGATCAGATCAAAATCAGCTAGATCGCTCAACGTGGAAAACAACGGTGTTGTGTCATAAAAGCTGGTTGCGCCTTCACCTGGAGGAGCAAGTAAAGGGCTAATCGGGCGCGGTGTGAAAAAATCAGGCTGACCAAACAATAATGCCTGCTGTGCGCTCGCATTATTGAATGTTTGCGCCATCACAGGCGGTATATCAATGTCTGTGCCGGGGCGTGATATGCGCTCCCAAAATTGCTCAAGTTTAGTCAGTCGTTGCTCTGGCGCATTCCCCGCAAGAATCGCAGCGTTTAGCGCGCCAATAGAAATCCCCGCAAACCAATCAGGTGTAAACCCTGCTTCTTCAAGCGCCTGATACGCACCAATATGGTAAGCACCGAGTGCGCCACCGCCTTGAAGCACTAAGCAAACTGTCGGTTTTTTCTTTCTACGTGTTGTCGCCATGATATTCCCTCAATGTGAAAGTTCTGCACTCTGTATAGACCACTATTCAAGACATCATGGTGAAGGTTTCTATTCACCGGACAACAAACCGAATGGAATCACAGTTTGTTGCAGTCCCATCGCTTTATTACAAACAATGGCTGACTGCCGCAGAAAATAGACAAAGCATTTTCTCCTTGCTGCTACCTTGAAGAAAGGCACGCGTTTACTTGATAAGTAATGGTTATCGCGCCTGACCCAATTGCGCTTGAAAAAAAGCGTACGAACGTGAAAAAGAGGCGACAATGGAAAACGTATTTTCGAGAAAAGATGACTCACTTTATTCCAATCCCTACTCGTTTCTCCGTCTCCCCATGGTCAACGATCCCACCGAGACGGAAGCGGATATCGTCATTTTGGGGATGCCTTATGACATGGCGACAACGGGGCGATCGGGTGCACGCTTGGGCCCAGATGCGGTAAGACGCGCATCGGTGAATCTTGCATGGGAGGGTTTTCGTTATCCTTGGCCGTTTGATCTTAGAGATCGATGCAATATTGTTGACGCCGGAGATCTGGTCTTTACCTGTGGTGACAGTGAAAACTTCGTTGCTATGGCAACGGACGCGGCAAGTCAAATTCTAGCCTCTGACAAAGCCTTACTAACGCTCGGCGGTGACCACTTTGTGACGCTCCCCCTGCTTCGCGCCCACTATGCCAAATATGGTCAAATGGCATTGATCCATTTCGACGCACACACAGATACCTACAGCCAAGGTAGTCGTTACGATCACGGCACCATGTTTTATCACGCCCCGAGAGAAGGGTTGATTGACCCATCTTCTTCGATACAAATCGGGATCCGTACCGATTATGACAAAGACAATCACGCGTTCAATGTGATTTGCGCGGAAGCCGCCATTGATATGTCCGCCGAGGATATTGCCAACCACGTCAAAGCATTGGTGGGCAACCAGCCTGTCTATTTGACTTTCGATATTGACTGCTTAGATCCCGCCTTTGCCCCGGGCACAGGCACACCAGTGATCGGAGGCATGACCTCTGATAAAGCGCTACGAATTCTACGCGGATTGCGTGGTATCAATTTGGTGGGAATGGACGTGGTTGAAGTGAGCCCACCTTTTGACCATTCAGAGATCACCGCATTGGCGGGAGCAACCATCGCCACAGAGTTGCTTCACCTTTGGGCATCGAAGTAGTAAGAAATATCCGTTAACAGCTGCGACGAACGCGCGTTTCCACCCCTCATTGTTAACCCGCGTTTCGTTTTTGTTCATCGGCTGCTGGCTGTATATCGCGTTCATTCGGCTGAAGTGGCAAAGAATGATTTTCGATAAAGTGCATCACATCCTGCCGGTAAGATTTAAAAAACATATTGGGCGCATGACCGCAGCCAAGATAGTAATTCACTGCCATCGCAGGCTGCACTATGCGCATGCGTTTAACGATGTCTTTAGTGAGCACGTCGGAATGCAAACCATGCATCAACATCGTTGGCTGTCCTAGCTTGGTAAATTGACGCCAAAGATTCAATACAGGTGCATTTTCATCATATCCAGCAAGAATATTGGGGTCATAATGCGTCGTGTAGTGACCGTTATCCAACCGTCTGATCGAGGCTGAAATCATGGTTTGCCACTGCTGTGAGGTATGCGGTCCGAAAGGTTGATAAAGGGTTTGAAGGTATTGGTTAATTTCGCTGTAACGACGAAAAGAAATCGGTTTCTGCACGTAATGAATAATGCGCTTCAAAGCGTCGGCAGGCACTTCGGGCCCAATATCATTTAATACTAGTGACCCAATGCGATGGCGTTGGTCATCGCTCGAGGCCAGCAACATACCAATTAGCCCGCCCATACTGGTACCTACCCAGTGCACGCGGTCGCAATGATAGAAGTCCATCAACTTGACTGCCATATCAATATAGTTGGCGTAGCTATACTCATTTTTAGGGGATTCCGCCCACTGCGAAAGGCCTCGGCCTAACGTATCAGGCGCGATAACACGATAGCCTTTCGCTGCCAGTTCATCGCCAAGCGCGACGAAGTCGATGCTATTACGTGCTAAACCGTGCCAGCAAATCACGGTCTCCCCACCTTCGGGGTTCCACGTTCTAACATGAAGCTCTCGCCCATTGATAATTGGATACTGTTGCAGCATTTCAGACATAGTCAGTCACTCCTCCTGAGTATTAAATTATTTGACGTAATTCACATTTTCTCAACGTAGAATGCAAAATATTTTTTTTTACTCCCAGAATGCCCCCTTAAAGCGCCACTTTATAAAGACGTTGGTATCAAAAGTGTTAACAATGGGCATTTGTACATAATGCAACCGCTTTCAAACTAGAAATGACGCGTTATTCGTGGCACAACTATCGATTGCATTCGGAAGTAATTTGGTATGAGCCTCGCGTCAAAGCCGTTGTTTATAAGGCTGTGAGGTAGATAACTGTTTAGAATGTTGCGCTTTTCACCTTCATCGCTTTCCAAAAAGCCTTTGTGAATGTGTTTTATGGCATGTCTCGTATCGAATATAAAACGAGGGCATGTACGGGTACGTTAAGGAAGATCATTTGATTACCATAAAAGAGGTGGCTGAACTCGCGAACGTTTCTCAGTCGACTGTATCGCGTGCGCTAAACGGCCACGAGTCAGTGAAGGAGAAAAACCGTATTAAGGTATTCGAGGCTATCGAAACCTTAGGGTATCAACCCAATGCGTTCGCACAAGCACTTGCCTCTAACCGCTCGCACAGTATTGGTATGTTAGTTGGTACATTTGATGGCCCTTATTTTGGCCCCTTGATGCACCATGTCGAACGCATAGTTCGACAGAAAAACTACCATTTGATCATCACGAGTGGTCATGAGCAGCATGAAGAAGAACAAGAGTCTATCCGCTTTTTAAATGCGAAAAAGATTGATGGTTTAGTGCTCACATCTGACATGCTCAGCGATGCTGAGATTCTGCAAATTGTAGAGAAGACCCCTGCTACCATGCTGATGAACCGTTATATCCCTGAGATTTCGGACCAATGTATTTGCATGGATAACGAATGGGGGGGCTATATTGCGACAGAATATCTGATTAAAAATGGCCATCGCCGAATTGGTTGTATTACTGGCCAGCTAAGTAAAATTGATAGCCGTGAACGCCTTCAAGGCTATCGCAACGCGCTAGCAAAATATGAAATCGAATACGACCAAAACTTAGTGATTGAAGGTCGCTTTGATCACGATGGCAATGACACTGCAATCCGCCGTCTGATGGACAGGGATGACGAGATTACCGCCATTTTCTGCCTCAATGACAGCATCGCCTTGTCTGCTTATGGCGTGTGCCATGATCGCGGCCTAACAGTCGGTGAGGATATTTCCATTGTCGGGTTTGATAACCACGCATACAGCCCATTCATGACCCCGAGCCTTTCGACTATTAACTTCCCACTGGAAGAGATGGCATGCGAAGCGGCAAAAGGCGTATTGAATATCCTGAATGGCAAACCGCTAAACAACGTAACAAAACGTCTTTTCCCCGCGCTTATGGAGCGCGGCTCAGTAAAAGACATTAGCTGAGACGAAAAACGGCGTGTGCCAGACAAAAAAACAGCCGCTAATGCGGCTGTTTTTGTTATCAACGCTATGCGATGGTTATCTTAGATCAGCTTGCGGCTTGATAAAGCACGCTTTCAGGCACATCTACAATCACACTTTCCACATCACCAGAGCGGCTGAAGATAAGTTTGCAGGTCGATTCCGGCAAGCTATTACCCACCACTGAAATCATCTCACCCGATGTCATTTTGACAACAATGGTCGCTTTTTCGCTATCTGTCAGACGATATAGGAACGGCACCTGACAATAGGTAAACGCCAGCTCCCCTGCATTCAATGTCATGTTCTGCGCGACACCATCAGCGCTCACGAACTCAAAACTTGCCTGTTTCGGGCTAAATTCGCTCTTCATCAGCAGTGTTGGCGCAATACGAATCGTACCGCTTTCCACTAACACACCCAATTCGCCAAAGCGCGTGATCACTTCTTCTTTCACTTGGCCGGTCATACCAGGCTGCTGCGCACCGGCATGTTTTGGCGTATGCGAATAAGGGTCAGCGGGGAAGGCGCCATATTCAGTGGGCGTTTTATTAAAACTAATGCCATCCCGTACGCGATAATAATATGCCGCCAACGCCTTGGTGTCTGCGCTGTCTGGGTTTTCCTTAAGGCTTGCAAAGTACACTTCTTGTACAGCAAGTAGCAACTTAGAAACCATATGCCAGTAAATACAACCCAAACCTTCATAACCAAACATGGTGCCTGAACGTCCCGTGAACTCTTTGTGGTTGAACACGGTTTCGTAAAGCGCTTTGACGTCGTCAAACTGCGCATCAACAACGTGAGAGTAATCAGCCCGTACTGCGCTCAACGCTTCTTTCAACGCACCTGCATTTTCAAAGTCTGCATGAAAATGGAATACACCATTCTTATCAGCCTTCACAATGCGCTTGTCACCGCTCTTGTGCATTTCAGACAACAGATCATTCTCTTTCACGGCGTCCAACGAAATGCAGTTTCGGTTCATAAAGTTCGGTAAATCACGATCAGGGTAAAGCATGAACGATTTCTGGTCCGTACGATACATGTCGCTGTTGAACAAACTATCCAGCAATGAAACCGCTTGCGAGCTTGTTAGCGCGCCCGAACTCAGTGCAGCTACCTGCCCTTCCAACATTGGATATAGCGGCAATGATTCCACAGACTCGTTGCTGTATTGCACCACATTGTAAGCATTAAACAGGCCATCTTCGCGGGCATTAGCCAGTGTGCTGCTGTGCAACAGATCTAAGCTGGTTGACAGCAAGGCTGCGATATCAGCGCTATCTACATGCTCTTTGCCAGAGAAACCATTTTGGTGATAAACCTGCGCGCGATAACGGCTCGCGGATTCCACTAATTCTGTCAGCAATTTGTGTTTAGTCTGACGTGTCACGGCTTTCTTCTTCACATCACGCAACGCAGTGTTCAGAATATCCGTGGTTTCTTTTAGCCAAGTCGCGACTTCCGAAGAAAAACGGATTTTCTCTGGTGCATTCACAAACACACCTTGTAGGAACTCAACATAGCGGCGCATGTAATACAGCGTCACCATCGACAGGCCATTACCCACAATCGCATTGTTCGCATCGTTCCACTCAGGGCGCTGAGTATTCAGCCACACGCCACCGTCAACCACCCAGTTGCTAAGCTTCGCAAGCAAAGGCACCAGCAGTTTTTCTGACAGGTTGACCAGATACACTTCGCGATCCGAGTCCAGTAACAGCTTACCGTCACTGCCTACCATTGAAGCAAGCTTCTCTGTCTTCGCCTGCAGGTCAGTATCAAACGTCACCGTGTCTTTCGGGGTATCAAACAAGGTTTTCGTGTCGCCTATCAAGTACGGCACGTTCGCGTAGCTGTAGATTTCTCGCGTCAAATTGGCTGAAAGCTGTGACGGCTCAAAGCGCTCTGACCACTCAAGGAATTTCAGCAAATAGATGATCTGGTGATCGCCCCAATAACCGATATTGCTCCACGGATCATCAGGTTCCAATACTTCCCAATCGATCCCGTCTTTGGTAATGCGATACGGGTTATACCCATCAATGGTGGATGCATTGACGAACTTGGCAATGAACGAACGCAGATAGCCCGGATAGCTCAACGCCAACGCTTCCCAGTTTTGGAAAATGTCACGCCAGTTACCTTGATAAGCCAACAGCGGGTTGCCTTCCTTATCTTTGACCTTGATATCGTAGTGATTCCAAGGGCGACTCGGGTCGCCATGGCGACGGCCAAAGGTCAACGGCAGGTATTCGTAGCAAAGGCGCACTAACTGAATATCATCTGCTTGCTCGGCAAGTTTGATCAGCTCACTCTGTGTGAAGCGCTCAGGCAGCGCGTTGTAGAACGCCTGGTTGCGTTGGAACACATATTGGTTGGTAAGATGAGCTGTATGCAATACATCTTCTTTACGTAGCGTATAGCCCTGCTCAAACACACCCCCGCGCATGGCATTAAACAATACGTTGGCGTAGTGATGGTTGCTGGTTGCTTCATCCGCAGAGAACTGCCACCCGTCAACGGCACTGATCAATGCCACTAGCTCTTGGCGATTCTCTAGGCAATCTTTGTCAATCCGTGCTTTCAACGCGGATGTATCTTCGAGTTGCGCACGCAATGCCACGATGTCTGCGTGATCTTTCCCAGTATCAAGCACCATCATCCATTGATTTGATTCGCCTGCTTTTAGGCTCACCAACTTATGGATAAAGTAAGCGCCGCGCACACCACGTGTCAGGTTTTCACTTTCAATCACATCACCGCGCTTAAACGCTGGCAACTGTTGGCTACTCAGTAAGATGTCTGATTCATCACTATCAATACTGAATACCGTGTTGGTCAGCAGAGCTTCCGCGGGATCCGCACGGTCACTCAGTTTGGCGTACATGCTGTAAAGCGCCAGCGTGGAACCTTGTTCTTTTTCGTTCCACTTGTAGGCATCGACTAATGCACTGCGCGTTTGCAATGCCGCCATCGGGGCACTGTGTGGCAATAGGTTTTGCACGCCATCAAGAATTTCAATCGCGCGGTGTTGACCGGAGAAATCCGTGAGTTCACTGCGGCGAACAAAACCAACATTGTTGCCACTTTCCCAGCTGTACTGGAAGGTCAGGCGCAATGTCTGGTTAATTTCTTCAAACACCACTTTATCGCCAGTGATGTTTTTGTATAAGTTACGGCTAACGGAGAATTTGCCGTCATGTTGTTGGTTGAACGGTTCCCACGTGACCACATCGCCGCCATCATCTTCTAGACGTATAAAGGTCTTAGGGCCGGTGTTGTCCGCACTTTCATGAATTAAATCGACTGAACGGTAAGGAAAAATCGCATTTTCTGGATTACCGCGACCGGCTGACAAGCAGCCTGTTGACGACGCAAATAACCAGTGATCGTTAGCCGATACCACGCTCATGAAAAACGCTGGCATGTGATCGACATTCTCAATGCGATAAAAACGTTCGCCTTTATTATCAACGAATTGCCCTTTAACTGGGGCACTTGTCAACTTAAAACACTTGTCCATACTTCTTGGTTCCTAAAAAAAAGAAAGCGCTTTCTTTTCTAGTCAAATAAAATCCCGACTCGGATTTCTATCCTTCATCGGGAAATCTCTAGGTAAAAGCGATTTATAGGTGGTGACACCTTGCATAATGACCGGGACGAACCCGTGTCGCCTCGGGCATTGATTGCGTACATGTATCGGTTGCTATTGGGCAACGCGACGCAAACGGACATCCAACACTGCTTGGTTTCCAGAGCGGAATATCACCTTTCTTAACAGACAAATCGCGACGTCCTGCTTTTCCGACTTCTGGCACTGCTGATAACAGCAATTTAGAATACGGATGTTGCGGGTTCTGAGTCACGCTGTCACTTTCGCCCCATTCCACCATATGACCCACATACATAACTGCGGTCTTCTCGGCAAAATAGCGCGCTGTTGCAATATCGTGTGTGATATACATGAAGGCGATCCCATGTTTGTCCTTAAGATCCGCCATCAAATTCAAAATGCCAAGACGCACTGAGACGTCAAGCATTGAAATCGGTTCATCCGCCAAAATCACTTCTGGGTCAACCGCAATCGCCCGCGCAATGGCGACTCGCTGGCGTTGACCTCCGCTAAGCTCATGCGGGAATTTTTGTGCCGTTTCGACGGCTGGCGACAACCCCACCAGTTCTAGCAAGGCAATCACTTTCTCGGTGACGTTCTGCTTGGTTGCACGCTGGTGTATTAACAACGGACGCGCAATGTGATGGTGAATATTGTGCACCGGATTTAGCGAGCTAAACGGGTCTTGGAAAATCATTTGTACCTGACGGGCATACTCCAGTTCACCATATTCAGACACATAGTCTGCCAACGGCTTGCCTTTGAACGTAATGCTTCCGCCCGTTTCTTTGTAGATGCGAGTAAGAATGCGCGCACCTGTGCTTTTTCCAGAGCCCGACTCGCCCACAATGGCGAGAGCTTCGCCTTTTCTAAGATCAAACGACACATCGTTAACGGCGCGCATCAAATGGGTCTTTGAATGCCCAATGCGAAAATCCATCATCAGGTTTTTGATTGAGAGAATCGTTTCGTTGTTATCCATCATTCTTCTCTGCCTCTCTAAACCAAATGACACGATACTTGGTGCGCAGGTGCGACCGTTTTCAGCATCGGTTCATGTTCGGTACACGGCGAAAAGCATTTGCTACAACGTGCCTGAAAATTACACCCCTGCGGAATTTGCAGCAGGTTAACGGGATTACCTGGAATGCCGTATAACCGTTCTTTCGGTCCATGAATGGTCGGAAACGAGGAGATCAATCCTTGTGTATACGGGTGCTGCGGTGCACCAAACACAGTTTGCGCGTCACCTAGCTCAATCATATTGCCCGCGTACATCACGCCAATGCGATCGGCAATTTCACCCATCAAGCTAAGATCGTGGCTGATAAACAATATCGAAAAGCCAAACTTCGATTTCAGATCGTAAAGCTCATTCAATATTTCACGCTCAACCACCACATCTAAAGCCGTGGTTGGCTCATCCATAATGATCAGTTTTGGTTCAAGCGCTAACGCAATCGCAATCACCACACGCTGACGCATGCCGCCGCTTAGTTGATGCGGAAACGCGGTCAAACGATCTGGATGAATACCCACGGTTTGCAGAAGCTCGGCGGCTTTTTCATACGCTTGCTTTGGCGTGACTTTCTTGTGCGCCAGCATGACGTCTGTTAACTGTTCGCCAATCGTGATCACTGGGTTCAGTGAATTCATGGCACTTTGAAACACCACGGACACTTCGTTCCAACGAAATGCGCGCAGTGCTTTGTCGTTCATTTTCAGCACATCCTGACCCTTGTAGAGGATTTCCCCTTCAGAAATCAGTGCCGGTGCTTTGTGAAGACGCGATATCGCGAACGCCAAGGTACTTTTACCGCAACCGGATTCACCCGCAATGCCGAGCGTTTCACCTTCTGCAATAGAAATACTGACGTTGTTCACGGCACGCGCCACGCCATTCGGTGACACATAATCGACGCAGAGGTTATTGATTTCTAATAATTTTGACATTACAACCCTCTCCTCTTATCGGCGATTTTCTTCAGCTTATGCCACAACTTCATGTGCGGACCCGTTTTGAGCTTTGGATTGCTCACTTGGTCTATCGACATGTTGATTAGCGCGAGTCCACCGCCGGTGATGGCCAGTGCCAACGCTGGCACCATCATTTCCCACCACGCGCCGGTGTATAACGCTGAGGACGTCTGCGCCCAGTAGAGCATGGAACCCCAGCTCACTTCGGTCGCGTCGCCCAGGCCTAAAATACCTAACCCTGCCTCGGAGCCCATTGCATAAATAACAGCACCCAAGAAGCCGCCAAACACAATGGAAACAAGGTTAGGCAAAATCTCGACCATAATTATCCGCCACTTAGATTCACCCATTACCTCCGCAGATAAGATGAATTCTTTGTGGCGAATTGCCATGGTCTGCGCACGAATAACACGTGCCCCCCATGGCCAGGAGGTCAACCCCAGTAAAAGTGTTATCACCACGGATCCCACTTGCCCCAAAAATGCCGCGAGCACAATGAGCAAGGGAAGCTGTGGAAACACCAAGAAAACGTTTGTTATAAAATTCAGGCGCTCATCAATCTTGCCGCCAAAGTAGCCCGCAGAGACACCCACGGCGACAGCCAATGTCATGGCAATCAAACCGGCAAACAAAGACACGGTGAGTGTTTTACGTGCGCCGTGGAGCACTTGGCTGTATACATCACGACCACTGCGCGTGGTGCCCATAAGATACTGCGCACTCGGTTCCTGATGCGGACGCGCCACCCGTTTTTCAGGTGAATACGGCGCCAGAACGTTGGCAAAAATTGCGCCCACCAGCACGATGGTCAGTAGTAACGTGCCCAAAATCGCAGGCGGGTTGCCGTAGAAAAAGGCGTAGATTGCGCCAAATGCACGTTTGATGCGTTTCATTCCACCGTTTGGCGATTTCATGTTGCTGCCTTGGCCTTGGACGCTTGTATTGACCGTTTTGTCCATCTCTTAACCCTCACTCGCAATGCGTGGATCAAGCCAGACATACAATAAGTCGGCGACAAAGTTAGCGGTCAAAACTGCTGACACAAGAATAAGCAAAATGGCCTGAATCAGAGGGTAATCACGCGCGACAATACCTTTCAGCAAAATGTTGCCAAGCCCCTGATAGTTAAACACCACTTCCGTCATGATCGAACCGGCAAACGAGAAACCAATGGCCATCGCAATGGCGGTCGCGACCGGAAGAATGGCGTTTCGGCCTGCGTATCGGCTCATCACGCGATAGCTACTTAAGCCTTTGGCTTCCGCCATGGTCACGTAGTCTTCACCCAGCACGTTGATCATGGCGTTACGCATGTTAAACACCCATGAGGCAATGCCCACCAACACCATGGAGCCTACTGGTAAAATGGCGTGCTCGAGCACACTGCTAATAAATGCGAGGTTTAAGCCCGGATCCAGCGACGGGTCATAGGTATACGCCAGTGGCAGCAAATCCAATTTGAGACCGAAAATGTAGAACAGAAACAGCGCGGTCACGACATACGGAAAATTACTGACAAACGCCAATACCGGCGGAACAACCTGACCAAAAAAGCCAGTGCGACGATAAGAGGCATACGTGCCAATGCTCACACCTATGATCAAAGACACAATCAGCGAACCAAGAGCCAAGAACAAAGTCCACGGCAAGGCATTGGCGATCACGTCAGACACACTCACTGGGAACATCAACACAGATGGACCAAGATCCAGCGTGAAGACACTTTTGATATACGCCAAATATTGCTCAAAGATATTGCCATCAAGGAAGCCATACATTTCGCGAACGGCATCCATTTGCGCGGGATCCATCCGCCCTTGCGACGCAGCAAACAAGGCTTCTACCGGATCACCCGGCATCATACGTGGCAACATAAAGTTGAACGTAATCGCAATCAAAAAGGCGGAAAAATAAAACATAAACCGCCGCAGCAAAAATGGCATCGCATTGCTCCTTTCTAAGCCACCCGATTCTAGCGAGGGCTCGCGGTTTGGTTATTTAAGATGCAAGTTGTTCAAAATGATCACTCGCTTACCACCGTCATACCAAACTGGCTGAACGTATGGGTTTTCTTTGGTTGGCCAACCGTCCACTTTCTTGGTGCTGTACTGGAACCACGTAGGGTTTGAGAACAGTGGAATAAACGGCATGTTTTCTGCCGTAAAGGCTTGCAGCTTGTCCAAGATTTCTTTTTGTTCTTCGGCAGAACCCGTCTTACCAAAGCTATCAATCAATGCATCAATGTTAGGGTCATTCACACCGTGGCCAGCATGCCAGCCTTTGCCAACACGCGACGACGAGAAATATTCTTGATAAGCAATAATTGGATTGGTGGCAACCATCGACCAGTTAATCGCGACGTCGTAATTGCTCTCTTTGAGGTTCTTGTCGTATACCGCCCAATCAACAGTTTTGATGGCAGATTTGATCCCGACTTCATCGTAAAACTCAGTCACCATTTGGACCACTTGAATCCAGTCAGTCCAACCGTTGACCACTTCAATATCAAACGCCAGTGGCGAGCCATCCGCTTTTTCTCGGTATCCATCGCCATCGACATCTTTCAAGCCCGCTTCATCAAGCAGTGCTTTGGCTTTCTTTTGGTTAAACTCAGTCAAATGGCTGTATTTTTTTGAGATGTCTTTGTTGATGTTGGTTTCATAAAGCTCGCCGATACCGCCAGCATTAAAGTTGGCAGTGGGGTAACCGTAAGCAGCGATATCGACAATCAGGTCGCGATCAAGCGCCATGGATAACGCCTGACGCACGCGCAGGTCGCTAAAAGGCGCTTCTTTTGTATTCAAATACAAATGGATCGCGTCGTTTGCGGGGTACCAAAAATGGTTGTTGGCTTTATCACGCGCGACAAAGGTAGATTCAATATCCGCGATAAAGTTTGAACCCCAATCGATTTCGCCTTTCATCAGCGCAGGCTGAATTTGGGAGTTATCGTTGTATGAACGAAAGCTCACACAATCAAGGTAAGGACGCCCTTCAAGGTAGTAATTCGGGTTGCGGCAAAGCTCCATTTGTTGCGATTTAAGGAACTTTACTGTGGTCATTGGGCCGCTGCCCACAGGATCTGGATTAGTAAAGGTGGTGAGGTTTTCAACCCCAGACCATTTGTGCTGGGGAACAATGTGGTATTTTTCCAGGTTCCAAATGAAGGTGGAATCTGGCTCTGCCAAGGTAAACACAACCGTGTTGCCGTCTTTCGCTTCTACCGACTGCAAATTGCCACCCGACCAAATACCTTTGAGATCGAACGCCGGGGAATTTTTTGTCAGCACAAAACTGAACACCACATCGCTTGCGTCAAGTGGCTCGCCATCAGACCACTTCAAACCATCACGAAGTTTTACGGTGATGGTTTTCAAATCGTCAGAATAAGTGGCAGATTCTGCCAAACGGAAGTTCGTCTCTCCCGTCATGTTGTTGAACACCATTAAAGGTTCAAACATGATGCCGTGGAACACATCTTTAGACGTATAAGGGTTAAAGTTTTCAACAAAGCCGGTGGTGATGATGGGCACATTAAGCGTGCCACCCTGCTTGATATCAGACGCAGAAATGCCAGCACTTAGCAACGCACCACACACGATAGAAGCGAGGAGTTTCTTGTTTTGCATCATTCCGTCCTTTGTTTTTATAAATTATTGATCTGCCGAGCTAACGCCTTGCCACGCACTCAGCAAAAACCTAACCATGTCTTTCATTTGTAAAGTGTAGCCAACCCGTAAACAGCCATAGGTTTAAACATTGCCAAAAGAAAGCGCTTTCTTTTCACATGATATTAGAAAAATGCGGAGAAGCGACAAGCTGCCATTTACTTTTTTGTAACATCGATCACAGATAAGCCAACAGGGAATTATCGGTAATATCACTAATGAGATTTATTGCATTGTTACAGAATAGTGTGTGGTCGATATTGCAGATTTTTGGCCGTCAGCAACAACGTAAGGACAAGCCAAAAGCCTGATCCCGTCACCAACGAAAAATCCCCCAGCCGAGGCTGAGGGATTTTTGTGACGCTATGTTAGGATTTTATTTGTTTGGCATGGGTAGAATTTCAAACATACCGTCAAACTCGTCTAAAGTCCCTGCCAATGATTGTATTAGGCTAGCGTCTCCTTTCAGTGTCGCCTTACCTTCTTTCACCAATGCGTTTAGCGTTGTTTTACCCAATACAACTTGCGTGAAGTCGTTCTTGCTCACTGACAGTGCAACATCGGTTTGCGGTAGCTGCTCTACTTGGATATTCGCCATGTTCGCGTTAGAGACTTCACCATAGTAATGTTCTTCTAGCTCAGGGTGCGAGACCGCGAAACGGAAGTCCAAATTAGCGAGTTCGGCTTTTTCAGCGTTGAGCTTCACCGCTACAAAATCAAGGAACATACCTGTTGGTGTATTTGCAATCACGTCTGCCGATGCAATTTTCACTGACGGCTGAATCTCACCAGTACGCAGTTCTACCGCGCCCTGCAAATACGAGTTACGCCATGCCATGGTTTCCGACTGGTAGCCTTGCTGTTCAAAGCTGTCTGCCAATGCAAAGCGATAATCAATGTTGCTTGGGTCGCATTGAACCAAATCATTGAACAGTTGCGATGCTTCTTGGTATTGACCGTTGGTAAAGTGGACTTTGCCTGCTTTATACAGCGTATCCGCACCTGCTGCTTCTACATAAACACACGATTTTTCTGTTGTCTGCAGTGGGTTGGTATTCACTGGGTTCATGTCATGGTAACCAAGATACAGGTTGACCACTGCTCTTGCGTTATGGCTGTAAGAGCCGTGATACCCGTTGGTATGCCACGTGTCTTTTTGTGTTTGCGGCACAATTTTTTCAATCTCACGACCCACATCGTGAACAGTGACACCGTGGTTAGCTAAACGCATGGATTGATTGTGAATGAAGCCATAGTTGTCTCTTTGCAGTGCCATGTATTCTGAGATTTCATTCACTTTTGTGTCAGTATCGTTCCACACAGGTGCAGAGTGCGCAGCATGAATGTTGTCTACCAGCCCGCTATCCACAAAACGTAGCTTGAGTTCAGTGAGATATTTGGTCCACACCAGTGCATCACGCACTTTCGCGCCACGGAACGTATAGATATTGTGCATACCGTCATAAGTCAGCTCAGCAGTATTCAATGATCGATATTCCGGTACATAAAGCACGATTTCTGCGGGTGCTTCTGCCCCTGGCATGTTAATCGCGTGGAATGTTAGCCCATCAATGGTGATTTCTTTTTCACGCGGTTGGATCTCTTGCGTCGGCGCAACCAAGGTCACTTCTCCACGCGATGTCCCCAAGCCCAGTGCGTTATCGACAATACCTTGCGGGTTGTTGTCTAACGTTGTGCCGTATTGGTAGTTTGCACGACGCCCCATGGCGGTGCCTGCAATCACGTTTTCATCCGCAAGTTCTTTAATGAAATCTTTCGGCGCGTAAATCTGCGCGTCTTTTACCATGTCACCAGATTCGAGAATGCCGCGTGAACCCCCAAAGTGATCCGCATGCATGTGCGAATAGATCATGCCGGTGATTTTGTGTTCACCTTTAATTTTCGGCAGATGCAGCTTGGCAAATTCCCATGAAGCGGCCGCCGCTTCTCGTGATAACAATGGATCGTGAATCACATAACCATTGTCGGTGCGGTAAATAGTCATGTTGGACAAGTCGGCACCGCGAATTTGATACACGCCATCGGTCACTTCATACAGACCACCTGCGGTGTAATTGAGCATACCTTGACGCCAGATTGACGGATTCACTGTGTCAGGCAATTCATCCACATTCATGGTGTCCATGTAGTCAAATCGTTGCTTCAACTCGCCGGCTTGGTGGCTGCCGAATTCTGCAATCAAACCACGCTGAGTGCGCTCAAACGCTGAGGTATCTTGCCAAGGCAGTTGCTTTGCCAGTTCTGCATTGGCTTGCTTTGTTTGTTCGGTAGCCGGTTTTCCTTTGTACGTTTCTAAACTGGCGTAATCCGCTGATGCGCTGAAGGAAACCATTAATGCGAGCGCAAGGGTAGAAGGTGCAAAACGTGTATTCATAGACTGTCTCTCTCTTGTATGTTTTTGCTATGAACACAATGTAAAACATCAACCCATCAGGAAACATCCATGAATCTTTATTTAACACATCATGATTTGTTATGTGTTGAACTAGGGTGTCTTTCCAGTACCTTCAGTATTTCAAACTCGTACTACGACCCGAATGGGATAAAGTGATAAAGCAGTGTGTACGCAGATAGGCAGGCAAAAAGGGCGCAAATATGCGCCCTTTCGTCATTGCTATTGCTATTGCTATTGCTGGATTTCAGAAAGCAGATCTTTATTCACCACAAGGTTTCTGACGCCGTGAGCATGATCTTCATCAAAATCGTTGCCCTCACACCATGCACCAACGGTCGCAATATTTACTTTGGCAACCTTAGGGCGAACACTCCACGTCACTTGGAATGGTGAGCCTTCTTCATTATATCCAGGGCCCGTCGTTGAGCCCGCGTATTGAATAGGTTTACCTGTGTTGTTTGGCATGTTGATCGCCTGATGCACGCCGTCTTTCTTCTCATGCTCATTCAGTTTTTCAAAATCCAATGCAGTATTGTCATTTACCACTACGTAAACTTGCGTTTCTACGCGGAGTTGTGGATTTTTGTTTGCGTCATTAAAACATGAACCCAAGGTTGCCCCTGGTTCAACTTGTGCAGTGGTATGAACATAATGCACTTCGATCGTATCACCCGCCTTCACGTCGCCATGCTTGCTTGAACAGATTTCACCTTTCACAGGCGCAAGCTCAGCGGCACTCAGCTTACCGGCATATTGGAAGCCGCTTTGGTAACCATGACCGTCACCATTGCCTGCATACTTCGTGAATTCTCCCCCTTTGTGCTCCGCATTTTTATGGAAGTGGATATTACACAGATTCATCTGTGTGTATTCCGGCGCTGGGTTAAACGACAACGTGTTGCGACCCTCATGCGAATCGATGTCTCTTGGAGACTGAGGACCGAATCCTTCACCAGCTGTATTTTCTGCCAGCTCACTACGCTGTTCTGCAATCGCTTCATCAGACACGTTCCCATCGCCGCTTTTTGCCACCACACCAAAAGACGCGATGCTGGCCAATACGATGATACAAAGTTTGCTTGTTTTCACAGGTTCACTCCCTTGTTAGTTCAAATCAGAGGTTCGACTCATAAGACGCTTTTATGCTTTACGCGCCAATCCACATTCGCTGTGAGTGCGAATGCCAAAAAGGCTAACAGAAGTTAAATCAGATCTTTACCCTCCAACCAGTCATATGCCACACATACGAGCCCAGCTCTCAAAAATAATACAATAAGCATAACGTCCAACCATTCACCCTTCATCTTCATAGCGCGTTTATGAGCCAAGAACCACAAGGCTATGAAACTGACAACACTATGATTTTTAGGATGCCTGCCCCCAATCCAGCTGCTTTTGTAGGCGGTGTTAGGCATTAAACGCATGCAAGTAGTATAGAAATGTATACCTATTGGCGGCCGATGCAGTATTGCCGTACTCAGGATGAATAGGGTGTTTTTCTTGCTTATACTTGCATATTATTTAGTCGTTTTTTAAAGGTTAATTTTAAATATGGATACGGTTGAATTGGTTGAAGAAAGCTTTGCGAAACTGCCCGACGGGAAGAGGTTCGCAGAGCTTTTCTATCAGAAAATTTCAGAGCATTCGCCACACCTGATGCCACTTTTTGCGAACACCTCGATGACAAAAATGGCCGACAAACTACTTGCTGCTTTGACGGCAATGGTTGCTGCTTTGCATGATCCGGAGAAGCTGCAGAATATGCTAGGGCCACTGGGGCAGCGACACTTGTCTTACGGTGTGCTGGAGTCACATTATTCGATAGTCGGTCAAACCCTACTTCAGACGTTTGAGGAAGAGCTAGGCGAGGAATGGACGGATGACTATGCTGCTGCTTGGTCAGAGGTCTACAGCAACGCCGCTAAGATAATGCAAGAGGGTGCGGCAAAAGCGAAAGCGCAAAATCAAAGCACAACCAAGACAACCAAGAAACCTGTAAAAACGAGCGCTTTGGCGTGGCTTTATTCTCTGCCAGTTCCAAAACTATTGGTTTTGTGGTTGGCACTGTCGGTGGTTGTATTGGAGATTGCCGCCATTTATGGGGTTCCGAGCTGGACGAGGTTACTCAGTGCCTGCTCTTTGGTGCTGTTAATCCTGACTATGCTTCGCGGAAATAACGATGCAGAAAAAGCCGGGATTCTTGAATGTTGGAAAACGATTGACAGCTCGCACGGCGTGAAAACATCGCGGGCGAGACAGATTGCGATGGAGCGGCTGAATGAAAAGAAATGCGCAATGAACAGACTGGACTTGGCAGAAGTAGGCTTGATGAGTATGTCATTGGACGGTGCTGACCTGAGTGAATCGAATCTGAGTGAGGCAGACCTTACGGAATCATCACTGGCTGGCGCGAACTTTACAAAAGCGCGATTAGACAAAGCGTTATTGGTTAGTGTCTATGCGCCAAAAGTAGACATGTCATTTGTCACCTTGGCCAAGGCTAACCTTTCATCATCCAATTTGGAAAAGGGCTCGTTTCTTTTCTGCAACATGAAAGGGGCCAATCTATCTGGTGCAAATTTGAAAGGCGCAAATCTAACAGGTGTACTGATGGACAAAAATACCTACCTATCTGGTGCCGACCTTCGTGGAGCGATCATAGATAAGAGTATGTTGGATCAAGCCTACACCATTGGAATGATAAAACCTGATGGGAATGTGGTCACCGAGGTATAGAACAAATAACGGAAATACAGGAAAATACAGGTACATATACCCTAAAGGCCGTTAACTGATAAGTGGACGTGTTTACGAAAGGAAGAAGAATTAACGCTCAAGCAGACGAAGACCAGAAAGCCGTTTACGATGCAAGTCAGGTAACACCGCTTTCAGTGACGATTCTGTGCCAATCATGCTGCCTCGCTCTATACATGTGCAGGTGCTCAACCAGTTTTCACGGACAAAGCCCAGCCGTTCAAGTAATGATGGCTGCGTGTTGTCTATATTCCCCCTTTTACCATCTCGGATTTGTCTGCCTGTCCAATCAACAAGCGCGAGGTAATCCATCAACCGAAAGGGGATGCCATCAGGCATGTCTTGTCGCGGGTTTCCTGCGAACGGGAATAAGTGGGCAGCGGTAATTTCTGCTTTCTTTAGCGATTCAATACGCGCCTTGACGGACGTGTGCTCTGAGGTTTCTGGTGTTTCCGCCATGGCGGCTCTCACTGGATTCAAATCCACGTACGCCATGGCAGCGGCTAAGGCTTTTTCATCCAATAACGCTTGGCTTTTGAATCGCCCTTCCCAGAAATGGCCTGTACATTTGTCTTCGCGGTTGGCCTCTGAGGCAATGTGCTGGTTGAGTAACCGCATAAACCAACTGATTGAGATAAGACGCTCTCGCCAAACTTCTATGATTTCGCTACATCGCTCTGTTTCTGTATCGGAGAGTTTATCTCCTTGCATGAAGCGCTGAACAAGTGCAGGGCCTTGATGAAACGCCAGCCACCGCTCAACGATTTGGTGCGGTGACAGTCTTTTGACCTTTTCCGTATTGATATGTAACACAACGTGGTAGTGATTGCTCATAATCGCGTAAGCACAAATATCGATACAAAATGCCTTTGACAGCGCTAACAGACGCTTTTCAATCCATTCTCTACGGTGCTCATAGCTTTGCTGGGATTTGTCATCGTAACCACAAAGAAACGAGCGTCGCACACAGCGCGAAACGCAGTGATAGTAAGGCGTGGCGTCAATACTGATAAGAGATGAGCGGGCTTTTGTCATTGGAAATTTAAATGGCTAACAATTGAACAATGCTGTGAGCATATCGCTCAACCACTTGCCATTCATCTTCAAAGCGCGTTTATGAGCCAAGAAACACAAGACGCTGAAACTGACAACACTATGATTTTCTTAGGGTGTCTGTCCCTCTAATTCAACTGAAAATACAGAGACACACACCCTAAGAATAGTTAAAAATACGAGCCCAACCACTAGCTAATTCAGTGGTTGAAATCTCAGAAGTGAGCATTATTTAACGATTATTGGTATTGCAGTCGACAGATGATTGAATATGGCGTTTTTCGTCATACAGAAGTCTCAGGCCGTTACCTGATAAGTGGACGTATTTACGAAAGGAAGAAAAATTAACGGTCTGGCAGACGAAGTCCAGAAAGCCGTTTACGATGTAAGCTAGGTAACGCCGATTTCCATTTTCAGGGTGTGTGTCCACGTTATTTACCTTATACCTCCGCTCCAACTATTTCTTTCGATGGGAAATAAAAAAGGAGCCCAAAGTGGGCTCCTTTTAATAGAGAATGAAAAACGATTGTTACTGCGTGGTGAACTCAAACTCCGCGAACTTAATATCACCAGTGTCTGCAACATCACCTTTAAGGATGATACCAATCACTTTCATATCAGAATGGCTAGGCGTTGGTACAGTGACTTTCAACCAACCGTTACCCAAATCTTCTGTCACAACCTGATCACCATTAATGTCACCAGCCGGATTCTGGCTGCTCACCAAATACGTCATCGTTCCACTACTACCGCTTTGGAACTCAATCTTCGTCTCATAAAAGTCGCTTTGCTGCACTTTATAAGAGAAGTGAGTATATGACGCAATGTTGGCACCCGCTGTGTTAGTGGTCTCCATCACTGCTGTCGCCCATTGAACGGTCGCCGATTGACCTTCACCCGTCCAGTTGCTCGCTGGCGAACTGGTAATGGTATCTGAGTAAGGTGCATCACCGCTGTTTGCAGTAAGTACGACACCGCTACCCCATTGATCACCAACGAACTGAAGACCAATTGTATCTTGCTCACCATTAAATGTGACGAAAGTGTTTGCATCACCGGCTTCACCGCTTCCGGTTCCGGTTCCACCGCCATCAGTACCACCATCAGCACCAGTAGGAGAAATAATCACATTGTCGACGAGATACTCGGAGCCTACTCCGGTAGCCCATGCTGGGAATACCATGACAAGATCGATCGCTGTGAGGTCTAGCCCGTTGTTGGATAGGTCACTCAGGTTAAACGTATAGTGCTTCCAAGTATTCAACTCAGGAAGCGTACCTAAGCTCAACTCTACGAACTCACCACCATTATCAGGACCGCCATTTGATTCAACTTTGAATTTCCAGTCATCTGCTGGTGCATCACCTGCCGCAACTAGCTTGATATCAAACGAGATTGTACCTTCTACCATCCATGCATTCACATCGATTGGCTGTGGGTTCGTTGTAACACCTTCACGGGAACTGAAGCCATTTACTGTCGCGCTGACCACTTGGAAGGAAGTAACTTCGCCGTATTCAGCATCACTATCAGTGATTACAGGTGGCGTGGTTCCACCACAACAATCCCACGCTACCCACTGAGGGTTCGCTGCATCGTTAAAGATAACGATTGGAGTGTTACCTGTGGTGCCGCCGTCAGTACCACCATCGGTGCCGCCGTCAGTACCACCATCGGTGCCACCATCGGTGCCGCCGTCAGTGCCACCATCGGTGCCGCCGTCAGTGCCACCATCGGTGCCGCCGTCAGTGCCACCATCGGTGCCGCCGTCAGTACCACCATCGGTGCCGCCGTCAGTACCACCATCGGTGCCGCCGTCAGTGCCACCATCGGTACCTCCGTCAGTGCCACCATTCGAGCCAACTGCATTGAAGGAGATGTTGTCGAAGTGCATCACTGTGTCTGCATTACGTGAGGTATCTGCATCAACGAAATCAGGGAACACGACTACGCCAGTAACAGGACCGTCATAAAGGTCTGCGACAGACGAGAAGTCAAACGTCAGCTCTTCCCACTGGTTAACAAGCGTGTTGTTAGCAAGAAGCTCTTGCGCGTAACCCGTGGCCGTCTCCAGCTTGAAACGTACGGTGCTAGCTTTGTCTTTGTACACCATCATACGAACAACGCTGTTGGTCGCATCAAGGGTGAACGACTCAACGTCGCGAGTAATAGCACCTGCCCATGGCGCACCAGCGGCGCGCGCAATGATTTTAGCTGCGGTGCTTGAACTGTTTACACCCGAGGTGTCTGGGTTAGCAACAAGTTCAATCGCTGGATTGTCATCGTTCTCGAACACTTCCCACGTTACTGCATTGGTTTCGAAGTCGATGCTGTCGATACCGCTGTCAGTGCCACCGTCGGTACCACCATCAGTGCCGCCATCAGTGCCGCCATCTGTACCACCGTCAGTGCCAGCAGCATTGAAGGTGATGTTGTCGAAGTGCATGACTGCGTCTGCATCACGTGTAGTATCTGCATCAACAAAATCAGGGAACACGACTACGCCAGTAACAGGACCGTCATACAGGTCTGCAACAGACGAAAAGTCAAACGTCAGCTCTTCCCACTGGTTAACAAGCGTGTTGTTGGCAAGAAGCTCTTGCGCATAACCACTCGCCGTTTCCAATTTGAAGCGTACGGTGCTGATTTTGTCTTTGTACACCATCATACGAACAACGCTGGTGGTCGCATCAAGAGTGAACGGTTCCACGTCGCGAGTAATAGCACCAGCCCATGGTGCGCCATTGGTGCGTGCAATGAGCTTGGCTGCAGTAGCCGAGACATTTGCTCCAGAGGTATCTGGGTTAGCAACAAGTTCTACCGCTGGGTTGTCATCGTTTTCGAACACTTCCCACGTTACCGTGTTCGCTTCGAAGTCGATGATATCGCTCGCAGTGATTGTTACGCCGTTATTACCACCATCAGTGCCGCCGTCAGTACCACCATCGGTGCCGCCGTCAGTACCACCATCGGTGCCGC
>NZ_JBGONO010000002.1:0-281792 GCF_041439165.1 Enterovibrio sp. FF113
AGCTAAAACGCAAAGCGCCCAACAGAAACGGCGGTACTTCGCTCACCCCGACTTTAATTACGACGAAGTTGACTCCCCAAACAACAACAACGAACAGCGCCAAAAAAAAATCTTTTACGGTCATGCTTTTTCCTGCTGTTAGCCATAGGTTTCGGTGTTTAAAAACCGTTCTTACCCCAAGCGCTAAATTTATAGAATAGAGAATTGGCGCGAATCACGTGCCTGAGGTGAAGTAGAGTTGATAGCGTAGAAAAGCACAAGTAAAAGAAAGGCTAACACCCAGTAAACATATTCAATCCTCGCACCCTTACAGCCGTCTTATAAAAGCGAGTAAAAAAATGAGAATGATCTTTGTTGGTACTAGCGGCCGTTTTTCAATCCAGCCTCTGTGATGTTCGTAGGATTGTTGTGCATGTTCGTCGTAGCCCCAGAGAAAAGAGCGGCGAACACAGCGTGAAACGCAGTGATAATAAGGGGTGGCGTCGAGACTGATGAGAGAGGCTCGGGCTTTTCTCATTGGCAGTAAAGTGGCTATCTATTAAACGACATAGAAACAATATCGTTTAATAGTTAACCGTTCATCGTTGAGCATTGCCTTTGAGCCTGAAAGCACAAAGCCGTGAAACTGATAAATCTATGCCTTTCTAAATGTGCCTGTCCCACTTATTCCAGCTTCGACGTGCGAAAACACAAAAACGGCACTGCTCGCAGTGCCGTTTTTTTATGGGTGGAGAAAAAGTGAGTTCGCTTTTATGGCATTTTAAGTCGATTTAAAAGCCGTTATTGCACGTTTTTACCCACCCAGGTAGTGATCCAATTCGCGATGTCTAGGTGGTTATTTTCAAGCATTAACATGTGCCCATTGCCGCGAATGCCCTCGTCTTCGAGCCTCACCAAATCCACATCGACGCCTGCCTGCGTTAGCCACTTAGCGGTGCAATGGTCGTATTCAGCGTGATATGACGATTCGCTGATGAGGAAAAGTACCGGGGTATCTTTCAGATTAACCAGTTGCTTTGCGGGTTCTGTTTGCTGCCAACATTTAATGAGGTCGGGTCTGTCAGCGTTTGCTTGCTGTTCAGTCACGAGATCGGCTGGCGTACTTACGCCAGGTGAATAGGTGATTGGCACGACCGTTACGCCCCAAGGCATGCTCGCCTTGCCCTTTTTGTTTTGAATCGGTGGGCCACTTGGTTCCATTGTCACGATAGACATAACTAACTCAGGCCTTGCATCTGCGATCAGCCAGCCGAAGGGACCCGATTGAGAGTGGGTGAGAATAATGGCAGGGCCGATTTTGTCGAGCAACGCTACACCTGCATCACGCACAACGTCACTGCTTTCCACGTGTGATTTGAGCGACTCAACCTGACTGGCATAGAACTGATCGAAGACAGGGTCGCCTTTTCTGCCCGTTCCCGGCCATTGGGTATGAAGGTGAGATTGCGGCCATTGCTTCTCGAACTGTTCTGATGCGGTGAATTTCTTTTCGATAATGCCAGCGTTGAACATCCGTAATTCACCATTGAGATTCGGGTGCCATGCAGAGCGTCCTCTCGCGGGTTGGTCAACCATGTAGACCACATAGCCTTTTCCTACAAAGTCATGCGCCCAGCCGGAACGCCCGTCTGGGGTTGTCATCCAATTAACGGAGGTTTGTGCCGCCCCATGAATCAATACGATGGGGTAGGGCTGAGTCACCGTTTCAGGTGTCCAGCGCTCAACATACATTTGACCGGACATCAGTTCTTTGCCGGGTTCACCATGGTATTCCCCGCCAACAAAAAACACGTCACTTTTGTAGTTGCCCGTAGAAGGTTCTGTGCCATGAGAATATGGCACAACCGCGGATAGCAAAATGCCTAATAGAAGTTTTTTCATTGTCATCCCTTGCTCTAATTTACCACTGCCCTCGTTAGACACAGACCATGAAGCCACCGCGAAGCCGAAGCAAAACGGTAGTCAGTTCATTGGCGTTTAGTGTCTACATTCATTGCAAATCAGCCATGCTGGGAGTTTGAGCGATTGGCTTAGGCCGTAATCGCTCATCAAGGTAAGCGCCATAGATGGGCTTTTCATATGTTTATTGGAATATGAACATGGGCTATACAGCCCAGCGATGGCCGATGGATAAACAGTATTGAAGACGAAGCTGACACCGACCTGTCTTACTCAGAATGATGTTCCAGTTAGGCATATCGTCATCAAATTCGGATGGAGAATGGCGGATAGAGAATGACGGATAGGAAAGAAAGGGTATAAAAGACCGGATAAAACATGACGAGTGGGATGAAAAACGCCAGCGGTATGTGACTGGCGTTTTCAACGGGGTTGGGTGTTATTCAGCGCTTAGCGGTTTAAGGCCTGCAAGAACCGTAGGCAGAAGCTCGGATACCGTAGGGTGGACAGGCAGGGCTTGTTGCATGATGCGATAGCTCGCACCCGTTGCCATGTAGTTGATGATCACCGAAATGATCTCGTCTCCGTTGAGGCCAAACTCGGTTGCGCCGAGGAATTGTTCCGTATCACCATCCACAATTGGTTCTTTGTTGGGACAGTCACTATTAAAAAATGGAAAATACATTTCATATGCCTTCCTACTATTGGCCTAGTAGCAAGCTTTTGAAACTGGATAAAAGAGGTTCAAACTAGATTTCAAAGGAGATCGACATATAAGAGGTGTGCGAAAATCACCAATGTGGTGATTATTAGTGCTTGCAGGAGGTGTTGCCGACGCTAGCTCGTCGCGATGCGAAACCCGCAAAGTCGTTTTCGTCCCAGTAAGGGTAGCGCTGTTTTGATTGATGATTCAGAGCCAATCAAGGTTCCCTTTTCAACTTGCGCGTAGGTACTAAGCCATTCAGCGGAATCAAACCCTAGGCGGTTGAGTATCTCAGGTTCATGATCATCAATATGACCGCGCTTATCCTCTCGGCACTGACGCCCCGTCCAATCAACCAACTCTAAATAATCCATCAAGCGAAAAGGTATACCATCAGGCATATTTCCTCTGGGGTTGCCCGCAAAAGGCAGCAAACCAACAGCGCCAGGTTTATCAGTCTCTATCGCTTCAATTCGCGCTTTCACGCTCGTGAAATCAGACGTTTCCGGCGTGTCTGCGATCGCAGCGCGTACTGGGTTCAAATCCACATATGCCATCGCTGCCGCTAAGGCTTTTTCATCTAACAGCGCCTGACTTTTAAACCGTCCTTCCCAGAAGTGGCCTGTGCATTTGTCTTCTTTATTGGCCTCTGACGCGATATGTTGATTGAGCAACCGCATGAACCAGCTAATCGAAGTAAGCCTATCCCGCCATACTTCAATGATCTCGCTGCATCGTTCAGCTTCTGCCTCTGACAGTTTATCACCTTGAATAAAACGCTGGATAAGTGAAGGCCCTTGATGAAACGCCAACCAGCGCTCAACAACATCAACTTGAGTCAGCTCGTTGGCTTTTTCCGTATTGATATGAAGAACCACATGGTAGTGATTGCTCATAATGGCGTAAGCACAAACATCGACACAGAATGCATTTGCCAACGCTAACAACCGTTTTTCAATCCAGCCTCTGCGATGTTCGTAGGATTGTTGTGCATGTTCGTCGTAGCCGCAGAGAAAAGAGCGGCGAACACAGCGCGAAACGCAGTGATAATAAGGAGTGGCGTCGACACTGATGAGAGAGGCGCGGGCTTTTGTCATTGGCAGTAAAATGGCTATCTATTAAACGATACAGAGATAATATCGTTCAACAGCTAACCATTCATCTTTGAGCATTGCCTTTGAGCCTGAAAGCACAAAGCCATGAAACTGACAAATCTATGCATTTCTAAATGTGCCTGTCCCCTTTATTCTCACCCCCTTTATTCTCAAGAACGCAAACTGACCGAAGCTGATGGTTAGCCCGTAACACAACAACCAGCGCAGCGGTACATTTGGCCGTTTAACAAAGAAAATCGCGGGTATCGCCACCAAGCTAAAACGCAAAGCGCCCAACAGAAACGGCGGTACTTCGCTCACCCCGACTTTGATTACGACGAAGTTGACTCCCCAAACGACAACAACGAACAGCGCCAAAAACAAATCTTTTACGGTCATGCCTTTTCCTGCTGTTAGCCGTAGGTTTCGGTGTTTAAAAACCGTTCCTACCCCAAGCGCTAAATTTATAGAATAGAGAATTGACGAGAATCACGTGCCTGAGGTGAAGTAGAGTTGATAGCGTAGAAAAGCACAAGTAAAAGAAAGGCTAACACTCCGCCAAAGCATCCAATAGACACATTCAATCCCCTCACCCTTACAGCCGTCTTATAAAAGCGAGTGAAAATATGAGAATGATCTTTGTTGGTACTAACAACCGTTTTTCAATCCAGCCTCTCCGATGCTTCTAGGATTGCTGCGTATGTTCGACGTAGCCGCAGAGAAAAGAGCGGCGAACACAGCGCGAAACGCAGTGATAATAAGGGGTGGCGTCGACACTGATGAGAGAGGCGCGGGCTTTTGTCATTAGCAGTAAAGTGGCTATCTATTAAACGATACAGAGATAATATCGTTCAACAGTTAACCATTCATCTTTGAGCATTGCCTTTGAGCCTAAAAGCACAAAGCCATCAAACTGACAAATCTATGCCTTTCTAAATGTGCCTGTCCCGTTTATTCACCGTTTATTCTTTTATCTATTAAACGATACGGAGATAATATCGTCCAACAGTTAGCCATTCATCTTTGAGCATTGCCTTTGAGCCTGAAAGCACAAAGCCGCTCAACCGGATTCTGCCATAGCAATGTCTAGCCTTGAACCACAATGCTGACAAGTCGCATGTACAGGTACTGCTAGCCTCATTGTGATATATGCAATATCAGTTTTATTGCAATCTGGGCACGTAAATCGGTGTGTAGCTACCTTTGGTAGAATTGGAAAATTTCTTAGTTGCCGTAGGGCAGAATATGCCAAATTTTCAAAGTCAGCTAATTCATCGTCGGTTAAAGAAAAATCCTCTTCATGTACAAGTTTATTGCGAATTGTGGCGACAGACCGAAGCTCCTTTACAAGCTCTGGGCTTAGTATCGAGGCCACCGAAGATGTTTTTTCGTGCAAGCCCTTACCAGTTCCACCAAGCTTACTTAGCCGCCCTTCAAGATCTTTACTATCCTGAATTACAATTTCATAAGTACTTCTACGCGAAGGCTTAGAAATTTGGAAGTTTGACGAGGTGCGTGCTTTGCCTGAGCTTGGGGCAGGGTCTGTATTAGCAAAGAAGTTATATACATTGGTCGCAAATATTGCGTTATAGTAAATCACTCCAGCAGTGACACCGACTCCTATACCCAACATTGGTTTATTAATCAGCAAAACAATTACTATTAGAGCGAAAACAGTAATTAAGAAAAAATTAACTACTTTTTGGATAACATCAAGCACAAATAAATCCTTTTAAGTCAAAGATTAAAACTGTTTAAGAGTAATTCTATACCCTGCTAATACCCATTTCAGCTAACAATACTAAATCTTGGAACGATATATATCTATAGAGACATAACAGTCTATTCAAACCCAAACGGGGCATTTAAACACCACACTTTGTCCAAGAATAACAAGCTCGCCAAAAGGTAAATTCTTTTAACATAAAAATTTTTTGATAATTTTAATCACATCTAAAAATAAAACTCGGATAAACACCCCAAACAGCCCAACATCACTGCCTACTTTACCCGCCCAAAATCTACCACAAAGTGCATAAATCACGGCATGATTTTGGTCGCAGTTAAGCACGGGTGCTGAGTTTTTAATCAGCCAAATGAAGAGATTGTGAAGCAAGACTATCTTTGCAACTATTTCAGGGAGTTAAAGGGAAATCAGCCATCAATCAGCATGCTTCACCCCACACCCTTTCAGTACCAGATTGACCAAAAACTCTGCGGCTTGTTCGAAGTCTTCGTCGTCGAGTTCATATTGTCCGCTGACTTGGCAAATCTGCCAGTTGAAGTCGGCGTAGGTTTGGGTGGAAGACCAAAGCATAAACATCAGATGCTTGGCGGGAACAGGGTCCATCCAACCTTGGGCAATCCAATAATCAAACTTGTTGAGGATCATTTTAGATTGGTCGATCAAGGCTTCTGCAATGTCTCTCGGCAAATGCGGTGCACCCGCCATTACTTCGGCAGCAAAGGTTTTTGATGCGGAGGCGTGGTCACGGGAAATTCGAAGTTTGGTGCGAATATATTGGGTCAGCGCTTCTCTTGGGTCATCCAATTGCTCAATCGGTAATGAGGCTTCGAGCAACGGCAAGGTGACGCTCTCCAATACCGCGCGGTAAAGGTTGTCTTTGGTGTTGAAATAGTAATAGAGGTTGGGCTTGGGGATTTCTGCGCGTTGGGCGATTTCGGCGGTTGTCGTGGCAGCATAGCCTTTTTCAGCGAACAGTTGGCTGGCAACGTCGATGATCTTTTCCTGATTTTTCGCCCTGATGCGTGACATTACCCGTCCATGGATTCATTAAGTGCTTAGCTCAACTCTAATGAATCAACGGCAAATCATCCAGTCGCACTGGCGGAATTCACGATAAATGAAACAAAAAAAAGCCCGTCGTGAAAGAAGCGGGCAAATATCAAAGGACCGATATGATATCTAAAACAAAACTCGGCAAAGCTTAAACCATGCTACTCGCCGCGAATATTGTGGCTTGAAAGGGATTCAATGGCTTTGATCAGCGCGGAATGATCCCAATCCTCACCGCCTTGTTCTGCGCACAAGCCAAAGAGATCTTGGGCTGATTGGGTATTGGGCAATGCGACACCCAGTGTCTTGGCTCCCGTTAAAGCGAGATTCAAATCTTTCTGGTGAAGGCGAATTCTAAATCCGGGGTCAAAAGTACCTTTCACCATGCGCTCCCCGTGTACTTCCAGCACTTTGGAATTGGCAAAACCGCCAAGCAAGGCGTTGCGAATACGTGCTGGATCGGCACCTGCTTTGGAAGCAAATACCAACGCTTCCGACACCGCCTCTATGTTCAACGCGACAATGATTTGGTTGGCCACTTTGCACACTTGCCCAGCGCCGCAGTCACCCACCAAATTGATGTTTTGACCCATGGCACCGAACAAAGGCAATGCTTTCTCGAAATCAGTTTCAGCGCCACCCACCATGATAGTCAGCGTGGCATTGATTGCCCCCACTTCTCCGCCAGACACGGGCGCATCTAAATACGCTGCGCCGCTTTCTTTTACGCGAGCAGCAAACTGCTTAGTTTCTAGCGGTGAAATTGAGCTCATGTCGATCACGGTTTTCGATGCATCTAACGCGGGCTCAATCCCTTCTGCGCCGAACAGTACCTCATCAACCTGCGGCGTATCAGGCACCATAATGATGATGAAATCTGCACCCTGAACGGCTTCTCGATGGGTGGCGAAGGTTATAGCGCCTCCTTCTTTCAAGCTGGTTGGTGCTGAAGAGCGACGTTCAGAAAGATGGAGTTGATAGCCCGCTTTTTGCAGATTCTCTGCCATGGGTTTGCCCATGATGCCCGTGCCAATAAATGCAATTGTCGTCATGCTATGACTCCTTATTCTGTTGGTAGTCCGCTAACCATTTCAGCCCTTCGTGGGTTGTGGTGGCGGGTTTGTACTCGCAGCCCACCCAACCTTGGTAGCCAATGCTGTCGATATGATTAAACAGGAAATGGTAATTCAGTTCGCCCGTTCCTGGCTCATGTCGACCTGGGTTATCCGCGATTTGAATATGACCAATGCGATTGAGTGAGGAAGTCATCGTTTGGGCGATATCGCCTTCCATGATTTGCATGTGGTAGATGTCGTATTGCAGTGAAATGTTGTCACTGCCCACCGCATCACAAATCCTCAATGCCTGTTGGGTATTGGTGAGCGCAAAGCCCGGAATGTCACGGGTGTTAATGGCTTCAATCACTAGCCTTATTCCCGCGTTTACCAACTGTTCATTGGCAAATTTCAGGTTCTCAATCAGGGTCGCTTCTGCGTCTTCTTGAGTGACGCCTTGGGGCACAATGCCTGCCAGACAGTTTACTTGGTCACATTCAAGTGCCTTGGCATATTCAATCGCGGTGGCAACGCCTGCGCGAAACTCATCGACTCGCGATGGGTCAGCAGCAATCCCGCGGTCGCCATTGTCCCAATCACCCGATGGGAGGTTGAATAGCACTTGTTTCAGCTGGTTTCGATCAAGTTCTGCTTTAAGTTCCTTTGCGTTAAACGCATAGGGAAACAAGTACTCCACGCCTTTGAATCCGAACTCTGCCGCGGCACTGAAGCGCTCAACAAATGGCAGTTCGTTAAATAGCATGGATAAATTGGCAGCAAGCTTTGGCATATCAATCTCCTTATCTCTGTGTTCTTTGTTCTTGCTTCTTGATGTTGTATTTGCGCTGTGCAAACACTTATCTGTCTTGCGCCGCCAAAGCGGTGGGAGCGTCAGCTATGGATTCCGCCAACGATTCGAATTCATTCACGGCATCGATTTCAGCGCCCATGGAAATGTTGGTGACCTTCTCCAGAATGATTTCCACCACAACGGGAACGCTGTGTTTTGCCATTAGTGCTTTCGCTTGTTCTAGTGCAGGCGCAATCAGATCAGGGTCTCTGACTCTTATCGCCTTACAGCCCAAGCCCTCTACGACAGCAACATGGTCGACACCATAATCGGCCAATTCTGGCGAATTCTGATTTTCGAAGGCCAGTTGTACGCAGTAATCAATATCGAATTGACGCTGCGCCTGTCGGATTAATCCAAGGTATGAGTTATTCACCAATACGTGGATATAGGGAAGCTTGAACTGTGCACCGACAGCTAACTCTTCGATCATGAACTGAAAATCGTAATCGCCTGAAATCGCCACGATTTGACGCTCGGGGTCGGCAGCGCGAACGCCTAAGGCCGCAGGTACTGTCCAACCTAAAGGCCCAGCCTGACCACAGTTAATCCAGTGGCGAGGTTTATAAACATGCAGGAACTGCGCGGCGGCAATTTGTGAAAGACCAATGGTGCTGACGTAGCAAGTCTCACGGTCAAATACGCGGTTCATTTCTTCGTAAACACGCATGGGTTTGACTGGCTGTTCGGTGTAATGGGTTTTACGCAGCATAGTGGCTTTACGCTGCTGACAATCACTCACCCAAGCGCTGTGATCGTTCAGGCGACCTTGAGATTTCCATTCTTTGGCGACCTCAACGAGTTGGGACAAAGCTGCATAGGCGTCAGAGACGATGCCGAGATCCGGACAGAAAACACGGCCAATTTGCGTCGGTTCAATGTCGATGTGAACAAATTTTCTGCCTTCGGTATAAACATCAACCGATCCCGTATGGCGATTCGCCCAACGATTGCCAACGCCAAACACCAAATCAGACGCCAACATGGATGCATTGCCGTAGCGGTGAGACGTTTGAAGCCCCACCATGCCCGCCATAAGTTCATGATCATCCGCGATACTTCCCCATCCCATTAAAGTAGGAATAACCGGTACGCCGAGAATTTCCGCAAACGCTTGCAACAGCTCAGACGCATTGGCATTAATCACACCGCCGCCTGACACAATTAATGGCCGCTCTGCTTCATTGAGCATTTTCAACGCCATTTCCGCTTGATGGCGTGTCATCGCAGGTTTGTAGGGGTCAAGAGGCTCATAGCTATCAATATCGAATTCGATCTCAGCCAGCTGAACATCCAAAGGCAGGTCTATCAACACAGGACCAGGACGACCAGAACGCATCACCTGAAAAGCATGCTGAATCGCCCGAGGGACTTGTGCTGGCTCCATCACGGTTGAACACCATTTGGTGACAGGACGCGCTATCGATTCTATGTCTACCGCTTGAAAATCTTCTTTATGTAGACGCGCTCTTGGTGCCTGCCCTGTAATACATAAGATGGGTATGGAATCAGCCTGCGCAGAATAAAGCCCCGTGATCATATCGGTGCCTGCTGGGCCAGATGTGCCAATACAAACGCCGATATTTCCTGCATTTGCTCGCGTGTAGCCTTCAGCCATGTGCGATGCGCCTTCAACATGGCGAGCGAGAATATGGTCAATCCCTCCCACTTTCTTCAATGCTGAATAAAAAGGGTTGATGGCAGCCCCCGGAACACCAAATGCTTTCACCACCCCTTCACGCTTTAACACTTCTATGGCTGCATCAATCGCTCTCATCTTTGCCATGAAAAACTCCTTTTGTATACAATTTGGAACTTAATTGTATTTTTAGATCGAATAAAATTTAACCGCAAGGGGTTTTTAACATTTACCCAACAAAAGAACGACGGTGAGTTACCTTCAACGGCATCAGGCCTGGCATGGAGGGAGTGGTCTGACAACTTACGAAATATCAGAGATTAGAAGAAATCACTATTCACATCGCATTAACATTGTGCTTTTATTGTTCACTATAAAAAAAATTATAAAACACCATAATTAGAAAAATTGTATACATTAAACAAAGGACCTTACCGATGCATGACATTCAGAACAATCCAGAACATCAGCAAAAACAACGCCAAATACATCAACCCAACGCCGCTGCATCAAGGCTAGAGGTCATTGGTTCGCTTTTTAGCGAAGAGGCTAAAGCGATACTCAATACAAAGGCATTAGCATTTTTGGAAACCCTGTGTGTGAATTTTGCGGGTGATCGGCAAACACTGCTCGATACACGAATAGCGAAACAGGCTGAATTTGACAGCGGATCACTGCCAGATTTTCGAGCCGATACGCAGCCTATTCGTGATGACCCGAACTGGAAAGTGGACGCAGTGCCTGATGCCCTGCTCGACCGCCGCGTTGAGATCACAGGCCCGATCGACCGAAAGATGGTGATTAATGCCCTCAACTCTGGGGCCAATGTTTTCATGTGCTGCTTTGAAGATGCAACGTCGCCGACATGGGAAAATATGGTCAATGGCCAAATCAACATGCGTGATGCGAATGCTGGCACGATTGCGTTCACCGAACCCAAAAACGGTAAGCACTATCAACTGATAGACAACCCTGCCACCTTGATCCATCGCCCTCGTGGTTTGCACTTAGAAGAGGCGCACATTCTGTTTGATGGCAAGGCGATGCCGGCTAGTTTGATGGATTTTGGCCTGTACTTTTTCCATAACCACCAGAGCAGAAAAAACATAGGACAAGGCGTGTATTACTACCTGCCGAAACTCGAATCAATGGAAGAAGCCGCATGGTGGGAAGCCGTATTTGATTTTACGGAGCAATATTTCAACGCAGATAGCGGCACCATTAAAGCAACGGTTTTATTAGAAACACTGCCAGCCGTATTCCAGATGGAAGAGATTCTGTATGCCATGCGCAAGCACATCGTCGGTATGAATTGTGGCCGTTGGGATTACATTTTCAGCTACATCAAAACACTGAAAAACCATACTGACCGCATCCTGCCCGATCGTCATGCCATTGGTATGGATCAGCCGTTCCTTGAGGCATACAGCAAGCGTTTGATCCAGACCTGTCATCGTCGCGGGGCACTGGCTATTGGCGGCATGTCAGCGTTTATTCCTTCCAAAGATCCGGAAGAAATGGATCGCGTGACTAAGAAGGTTATCGATGACAAACGCCGAGAGGCCACCAATGGCCATGACGGCACTTGGGTTGCACACCCGCATTTGGTTTCTCTGGCACGCGAAGTGTTTGATCAATACCTTGATGGCTCTACTAATCAACGTCATTTCATTCCTGACGGCACATTCAATAGAGAAGCATTACTTCGCCCAAGCCGAGGGCCGAAAGATGAGCAAGGGGTAAGAAAAAATATCCGAATCGCGGTGCTTTACATGGAATCGTGGCTTCGCGGCGTCGGCTGTGTGCCTATTTATGGAATGATGGAAGATGCCGCCACCGCAGAAATTTCTCGCGCAAATATTTGGCAATGGTTGAAACACAACGTGTCGTTAGATGACGGGCGCACTTTTACCACTGAGATGTTTAGAGAATGGTTGGATCAAGAAGTGGCTGAAATGAAAGCATCTTCAGATGACCCCAACAGCAGGAAATTCGATCAAGCGTCTGATCTGTTTTTCACGCTTTCGACCGACAACCATTTTGCCGACTTTCTGACGATTCCTTGCTACGCAAAACTCGAATAACAAGCATTGGCGGCTTGCTTAACCCGTAGCCGCCCACAAAGTCTAGGAGACTTCCAATGGAAAATCTGACGATGATAAAAGCACTGGAAATTACCACTCAAGTATTTCTGGCGGCACAAAACCGAAAAACGGCCCCGCTCACTGTTGCCATATTGGACAAAGGCGGCGCGTTAATCTCGCTTCAGAGGCAAGATGGTTCCAGTATGATGCGCCCAGAAATTGCTATCGGCAAAGCGTGGGGAGCCTTAGCACTGGGTTGCTCATCAAGAAAGATTGCTGATGATGCGCAAGCAAGGCCAAATTTTATCTCGTCGATTTCCACGCTTGCTCAGGGCAATTTGGTGCCTGTTGCTGGCGGTGTTCTCATTCGTGATGAACACGCCGAACTACTAGGTGCGGTGGGAGTTTCTGGCGACATTTCTGACACCGACGAAGCGGTTGCGATTGCAGGGATTATCGCAGCTAAATTGAACACAGATACGGCTCTCAATGCGCAGTAAATAGTGCGCAATTAGTCGACGCACAAACAAAACCCTTCAGGTTCCCTCCATTTGCGGGGGAGCGAAAACAACACCTATCAATGAATCATTACTGTACCCAAGCATCTTGATGTTGTTTGGGTACAGTCGAACCGCCGCAATCACCAAATTCTCATCAATCTCCTGAATGGAACAGAACACGCACCGCAAACATAAGCGAAATCAATACAATAATTGCGTCGATGTTGTACAATCACTTCAACTATTCTTATACAAACCAACAGTCAAAATTATCAATTTTTTACGTTCGCTTTCAGAACGTTATTTGACAGCTGGCTCACCCTTGGTGGGTCGTGAAAGGGATAACTGTATGACAGGGCTTCTCAAAGCTACCACAAAAAAAAGTAAACCGACGAACCCTAAAATGACACAAGATGACATCGTATACGGCCATATTTTCGATGCCATCCTCGAGCAACGTCTTCCGCCAGGAACCAAACTTAGCGAAGAAGCGTTGGGCGAGATCTTTGGTGTTAGCCGTACCATTATTCGTCGTGCACTGCTTCGCCTTTCTGTTGAGCAGGTCGTCAGCACGCGCCCGAACCGAGGTTCGATTGTCGCTTCACCATCTGTTAGCGAAGCACTGCAAATACTCAAGGCGCGTGACGTTATGGAACTCGCGATTGTTGAGCTTGCGGCTGAAAATGCCACCAGCGACCAAATCGCAAAGTGCCGTGCCATGGTTGCAGAAGAACATGAAGCGATCGCGCTAAATGATACTGGCCGAAGCATTCGCCTTTCCGGAGAGTTTCACATTGAGCTGGCTGCGATGGCAGACAACCTTCCCTTGATGAGCTTCCAGCGCAGTTTGGTTTCCCAATGTTCTTTGATCATTGCGCTTTATGAATCAACCAAGCAACATAACTGTTCTTACGATGAACACACACAACTTCTTGATGCCATTGAAGCTCGCGATAAAGTGAAAGCGATGGCGTTGATGAAAACGCATCTCGACCACATCAAATCAAAACTTAACCTTCACGATGAAACCAACGCTCAAGATCTTCATGCCGTTTTTTCTAACGTGCTGAAAAAGAAAGCTTAAGTTCTGAGTCTAGATTCTACATATTGTCCCACTCTGTAGTGGGACAATCATGCCTCCCCCACATATTGCCCTTATCTTCCATTTCCTTCTCCGTTGTCACAAAACCAATTCCACCTATCGTTTCCGAGATTATGAAACGATCAAACTCACAAATTGTATACAATAATTAAAGACAATTTAAGATTCTAACAACCAAAAACACCAATTATCCATTGATTTATAATGATTTTCCTTTGTTAATTTTCACGATCAAACTTGTTAACGAAAAGTTGACCCATCGGTCAGAAATGACTAGTTTATAGACAATGGATTCGAAAGCGTCATGGAGGCAGTGTGATCCGTTTTCTCTTAAATCAAACCTTGCAGGAAGAAAAGGATATTTCTCCCAACCTGACTGTATTGAATTACCTTCGCGAACATGTGCGCAAGACAGGTACCAAGGAAGGATGTGGCTCCGGTGATTGCGGTGCATGCACCGTCGTGTTGGGTGAGGTGGTAGATGGCAAGCTTGAATACCGCAGCCTGAACGCCTGCCTCACCTTTGTTTCGGCACTTCACGGAAAACAGCTTATTACCGTGGAAGATCTTCGAACGAAAGAGGCGCTTCATCCCGTACAGAAAGCCATTGTCGATTTTCACGGCAGCCAATGCGGCTTCTGCACCCCCGGTTTTATCATGTCGATGTTCGCACTCACCAAAAACACACCGAACGCCGATAAAGAAGATACCTATGAAGCGCTCGCTGGCAATCTTTGTCGTTGCACAGGTTATCGCCCTATCGTTGAAGCGGCGTTATCACTCAGTCAAGAAGCGCCTATCCGCGATCAGTTCTCCGATTACGAGCGAGAGACCGTCGAAAAGCTCAATGCGATTGGTGAACCCGAACTTGAACACCATGCTGATGGGAAGACGGCTTTTACCCCGACGAACAGTGACGAACTTGCCAAAACCTTGATGGCACACCCCAATGCCAAACTGTTAGCAGGTGGCACTGACCTGGCGTTGGAAGTCACGCAATTTCATCGTGACATTGATAAGCTGATTTACCTCGGCCATGTCGATGACATCAAAACCGTGAACGAGACTGACACGCACATCGAAATCGGCGCCAATGTCCCGTTAACGGATGTGTATCGCGTGCTCGAACCTCACTACCCTGATTTCGGCGCACTGATCCAGCGTTTTGCTTCTCTGCAAATCCGCAACCAAGGCACAATTGGCGGCAATATTGCCAATGCTTCGCCGATTGGTGATGGGCCACCGTTGTTAATAGCGCTAGGTGCGACAATCACGCTTAGACGGGGAGAAACAGCACGTGAGATCGCGTTGGAAGATTTCTTCAAAGACTACAAAGTCACTGCGCTGCAAACCTCTGAGTTTATTCAGACGATTCGTGTACCCAAACCGTTGCCAGACCAAGTATTCAAAGCATACAAAATCTCCAAACGCTTTGATGATGATATCTCGGCGGTATGTGCTGCATTCCGCCTGAAATTCAACAGTGACACTGTCACAGAAGCACGCATGGCGTTTGGTGGAATGGCAGCCATTCCGGCTCGGGCCGTTAAGTGCGAACAGGCATTAGTCGGCAAACCGCTTTCTTTAAGTACAGTGCAAGCCGCCATGACTGCGATAGCCGATGACTTTTCTCCCATTTCTGACTTCAGAGCGACCAAAGAATATCGCGCTGAAACGGCAGCGAACCTGCTTTATCGACTGTACACCGAGTTGAACTATTCATCTGGCGGCAAAATGATTGAAACGAGGGTGATTCACTATGTCTCGTAAAACAACCCCCTCCATGACAATGGAAGAAATGACCACGCAGGCCAAAGCCGGACTAATGACAGGTGTCGGCAAATCCGTAAAGCATGAAAGTGCTGAGAAACAGGTTTCCGGTGAAGCACTGTATATTGATGACCGCGGCGAATTTCCCAATCAGCTCCACGTTTATGCGCTGATGAGTCCCCATGCGCATGCAAACATCACCAAGTTGGATGTGACGCCCTGTTATAACGTGCCAGGTGTGCGTTCGGTGATCACTTCAAAAGATGTACCAGGCGAGTTGGATATTGGTCCTCTTCTCCCCGGCGACCCAATGCTGGCTGACGGTAAAGTCGTTTATGTCGGCCAACCCGTCATCGCCGTTGCCGCAGACAGTCTCGACAACGCCCGCAAAGGTGCGGAAGCCGCCATTGTTGAATACGAACGCTTGCCTGCCGCGCTAGACGTTGAAGAAGCATTGGCACAAGAACTGTTTGTGACCGACAGCCACACTCAAAAACGTGGTGATTCTGCCGCTGCCATCGCCAACGCTGATCACGTCTTAGAAGGATCGCTACACATTGGTGGTCAAGAACATTTCTACTTAGAAACGCAGGTTTCTAGTGTCGTTCCGACCGAAGATGGTGGCGTGATTGTCTATTGCTCCACCCAAAACCCGACTGAAGTACAAAAGCTTGTGTCATCGGTTCTTGGTGTTCCTATGCACAACGTGCTGATTGACATGCGCCGAATGGGGGGTGGATTTGGTGGTAAAGAGACACAAGCTGCTGGCCCTGCCTGTATCGCAGCGGTTTTCGCCATTCAAACCGGTCAACCGGTGAAGTTCCGACTACCTCGTCGTGAAGACATGATGATGACAGGTAAACGTCACCCTTTCTTTAATCAGTACAAAGTCGGTTTTGATCACAATGGTTTGATTGAGGGAATCGATATTGTGGTGTCTGGTAATGCTGGGCACTCCCCGGATTTATCACGCTCGATTGTCGATCGCGCCATGTTCCACTCAGACAACGCGTATTTTCTTGGCAACGCCACTGTCACAGGGCATTGCGTGAAAACCAACACCGCATCAAACACGGCTTATCGGGGATTCGGTGGCCCTCAAGGGATGATGACCATTGAACACGTGATGGACTCCATCGCTTACCATCTCGGCAAAGATCCGCTCGATGTGCGCAAAGCCAACTACTACGGCGCAGAAGGCGAAGGCCGTGATGAAACCCACTACTACCAGAAAGTGGAAGATAACTTTATCCACGAAATGACCACAGATTTGGAATCAGAGTGCGACTATCAAGCAAGACGAAAAGCCATTGCTGATTTCAACGCGAGTAGCCCGATCCTTAAAAAAGGCATTTCCATCACGCCTGTGAAGTTTGGGATCTCTTTTACGGCGACCTTCCTGAATCAAGCTGGCGCACTTGTGACCGTGTATACCGATGGCAGTATTAGCCTGAACCACGGTGGCACAGAAATGGGCCAAGGTTTGAACACCAAAGTGGCACAAATCGTCGCCGAAACCTTCAGCGTTGATATCAGCACGATTCAAGTGACCGCTACCAATACTGAAAAGGTGCCAAACGCTTCGCCCACAGCGGCCTCTTCAGGAACAGACCTAAACGGTAAAGCGGCACAGAATGCTGCGTTGATGATTAAAGAGCGCATGGTGAGTTTCGCCTCGTCGCATTTCGATGTTTCACCGGACGCTGTGGTTTTCAGTAATGGCATAGTTTCCGTTGGCGACAAAAAGACGATGACTTTTGCCGATTTCACTGAGCTTTGCTGGTTTAACCAAATCTCACTGGCGGCGTCTGGTTTTTATCGCACACCGAAAATCTTTTACGATCACGAAAAAGCCCGTGGACGTCCCTTCTATTATTTTGCTTATGGCGTGTCTTGCTCTGAAGTGATTATTGATACGCTAACAGGGGAATACAAAGTGCTCCGTGCTGACATTCTTCACGACGTGGGGGCATCACTTAACCCAGCGATAGATGTCGGTCAGGTTGAAGGTGGATTTATTCAAGGCATGGGATGGCTGACAACGGAAGAATTGGTCTGGAACGACAAAGGCCAGCTGATGACTGCAGGCCCGGCAAGTTACAAGATCCCAGCTGTCGCTGACACGCCGGAAATCTTCAACACGCGTTTGGTCGAAAACCGCACTAACCCAGAAGACACGGTTTTCCACTCCAAAGCCGTGGGCGAACCCCCATTCATGTTAGCCATTTCGGTATGGAGCGCGATTCGCGATGCCATTATGAGTGTTGCTGAAGACGGGGAGATCCCACACCTTCCTTCCCCCGCCACACCCGAGCAGGTTTATCACACCATCAAACAGGCTCGCAAAGGTAAATCTGCCGCGGATTTTTCGCTCTAAGCAGATAACCCAGAACCATGGATTGGAGAACAGTGATGTTTAAAGACAATTGGATCCAGGCACTGGCTGACTTTGAAGCCAAAGGCACACCTTGTGTGATGGTTACAGTACTCGAAGACAAGGGCTCTGTGCCACGTGGCGCAGGCACGAAAATGCTGGTGACGGAAAACGAAGTCATTGCCACCATTGGTGGCGGGCATCTTGAGCATGTTGCAATGAAAGCCGCGCAAGAGATGCTAACGCACGGTGATAGCGAGATGAAAATCGAGCGGTTCAATCTAGGCGCAAGGCTGGGGCAATGCTGCGGTGGCATTGTCACACTGAGCTTCGAACCCATTGGACAACAACGACATATACTGGCTCTTTTCGGTGCTGGCCATGTTGCCAAAGCACTGGTTCATGTTCTCGCCACCCTGCCATTCAAGGTGATATGGATTGATGAGCGTGAAGCGCAATTTCCCGCTCAAATTCCTGACAACGTGGAAATGCGATTAACGGACGACCCCGTCGGTGAGGTGGCTAGCCTGCCAGCCAACAGCATGTATCTGGTGCTGACCCATAACCACCAGCTGGATTTTGATCTCTCTCGCGCCATCCTCAAACGCGGAGACAGCCGCTACTTCGGTTTGATTGGCTCACTGTCTAAGCGCAAACGTTTTGATTATCGCTTAAAAGAACGTGGATTTAACGATGACGCCATCAATACCATGATCTGCCCTATCGGTATCGAGGCGGTAAAAGGTAAACACCCCGCAGAAATCGCCGTTTCCGTCGCGGGCGAGCTTATCGCCTGCTACCAAGGTGAATACATCTCTAGCAAACGGGAGCATACGCCACAGAAACGGGCAGAAAAACTCTCTATTCTGAATACACAACCAAGCGAAAACCAAAACAATAAAAATAACGAGAAAATAAGGGCATAAAGGAATGAAAGACCCAAAAGCTCATCCTACAAGAGCCTTTCGCGCTGCTATTTTACACAGTCTTGCCAACCCAACGGACGTGGGTTTGGAAGATTCATACCAATATTTTGACGACGGTATGCTGCTTGTCGCCGACGGTCACATTGTTAACGTCGGTCATGCAGAGGATATCCTTCCAATGCTTGATGCCAGTATTGAAGTTGTCGAGCTTGACGACAAATTAATCATGCCGGGATTTATCGACACCCATATTCACTACCCGCAGACGGGTATGATTGCGGCCTATGGCGATCAACTGATCGATTGGCTGAACAACTATACCTTCCCTGAAGAAAGGCGCTTTGAAGACGATGACTATGCGCGAGATGTCGCGGTGCATTTTCTTGATGAACTGGCGCGAAACGGCACCACCACTGCACTCGTGTTTGGCACTGTGCATAAATCCTCTGTTGATGTGTTTTTTCAAGAGGCAGAGAAGCGCAACCTGCGCATGATCGCGGGAAAAGTGTTGATGGACAGAAATGCGCCGGACGATCTGACCGACACACCCGAGTCTGGTTACGCCGACAGCAAAGCGCTGATAGAAAAGTGGCACAACAAAGGTCGACTTCATTACGCTATCACGCCACGTTTTGCGCCGACCAGTTCGTCTGAACAGCTTCGATTAGCCGGAAAACTGCGCCAAGAATATCCCGATGTTTACCTGCACACACATCTGTCTGAAAACCCGAAAGAGATAGAATGGGTGGCGGAGTTATTTCCAGACAGCAAAAACTATTTGGATGTTTACGACTCACACGGTTTGCTCTCGAACCGCTCAGTGTTTGCCCATGGCATTCATTTGTGCGAGCAAGAGTGCGCAAGACTGGCAGAAACCGATTCAGCGATTGCGTTCTGCCCCACGTCGAACTTGTTTTTAGGCTCGGGCTTGTTCCCTTTGTCGAAAATGGAACAAAGCGGAATTAAAGTAGGCATGGGTACAGATGTCGGTGCAGGCACCAGTTTTTCACTGCTTCAAACCATGAGCGAAGCCTATAAGGTGATGCAACTGCAAGGCGAGAAACTGCACCCACTAAAATCGTTGTATCAAGCCACGTTGGGCGGTGCAAAAGCACTCTCATTGGATAACGACATTGGTAACTTAGAGGTTGGGAAAGAAGCGGACTTTGTGGTTATCGATCTTCATGCCACTCAACTGATGAAGTTTAGAATGGAGCACGCGGAATCATTGGAAGACAAACTGTTTGTGCTCATGACACTGGGCGATGATCGCGCCGTATTTGATACATACTCTTATGGGCAATCCGTGTATCCCGTCAACAACAGTTAGAATTTCTCATATCCCATTAACGAAGAATCTATCTCATGTCTACGCTGAGACACTTAGCCTCTCGGCCAAAGCCTCCTCCTGATTGCCATTAAAAACTCAGCAGAATCAATTCCGCTGAGTTCAATGGAACGAAACCAAGAGTGACTCTAGTTGCCGTTAGATGTTGTTGTGCGAATACCGAAACTGTTCGGTTGAACCGTAAGTACTACACCATCACTAAACTGAACCTGTTGCGTCGTGCTCTCATAGTTATAAGCCATATACGTTAGCGTATCGCCTTTCTTGAACGCTACTGCTGTTGGGGAGTCGGCCGTTAACGCTCCTGTTCCCGTCATCAGGTGCCCTAGCGCCTTCCATGTATGTATCCAATGGTAGGTATGCGCTTTCGATTCACCTTCTTCAGTGACATAGTTCGAGCCTCGCGTTTCATAATCTGCAATCGCAGCATCTGCATCTGTCATTGCCCATAGGTTCCACCAGATATCTCGCCAATGACCGTCTTGCAAACCCGACGCTTTTCCATTGCTGGACTCGGTTAAGCCAAGTTCAACATAATCTTCCATGTAGTCCGCGTGGAGGCCAACGTGGAAAACCAATGGATTGAGCGGCAGCCCTTGTATGCCAAGGATATGCGCGTAAGCGCCACTGAACCAGGTAGAAAAAACACCGCCCGTCCCCCAGATGATTGACGTTGTGATCTTGTCGTATCCCGGCGGGAAGTTATCGTAATCGTCCCCTTTGTTTGGATAAAGCGGTGAGCGATTACGATACCCATCAAGGTTGTTCCAATATTCCCAATACGCAGCACTTGATGAAGCATGCAAATACATGCCTTTATCAACGAGATCTTGGTCGCCCGTGATCATGCCGTATAGCACGATAGCACCGTATGAGTTAGCCGCTTCTGATGTCGATTCGTTGTTGTTGCCCAGTGCAAAGTTAGCGTGACCTGACGCCCATGAGAAGCCATTCGCAGGGTCGAAATTTCGAAGGTACGGGAACATATCATCCCCTTTGCTCGCGGCATAATCACGGATCAATAACTCAACCATAGGGCCGTACTGATCCGCGCCACACCACGATTTATCAGTGCGACAAATTTCCGCAGCGGCACGCACGAAGTAGCCGTAATGGAAATGGTGATCGTTGAGTTGTTGGTGCGTACCGAACGACTCTTCAACGCCCAGTAAGGTTGTCCAAGTTTCGTCGTAAACGAAATACCTTACCGTGTCCAAGCCACCGTTGGTGTCTGCACTAAACCAATCTTCCAGTTCAGATTTCAACCATACCGTCAGGGTGTTAGCTTCTGTTTCCATACCAATAGAACGGGCAATGGCAATCACTTCCGACGCTTTACCGTAACTCTTACCTGACCAATAGGTGTCTGTGTATGGGTTCCATCCATTCGAGCCTTTGTTGACATATTCCGTCACCAAGCTGCGTAATGTTGTGTGGTTAACGTCCCCAACCGTGCTCGGAAGCGTCGGCAAGACCCCAACAAATGGCATGGTGTAAGAAAATGCATTGGTTTGGCTGAACTTGATCACGCCACGCGCACTGCGCATTTTATGATCGATCGTTGGCGCATTGCTGTTCTTCCAATGCATTGGATGCAAACCCGCCAAGGTTTCAATCGGGCTGCCACTGGCATTAAGATAGCTATGCGTCACTGTTACTTGGTTATTGGCACGGTTAACTTCGTAATCAATTTCTACGTTACGGACAACTTGACGTGCCAACGCAGCAAACTCATTACTAACGGCATTACTTGGCACAGCAGTGCCCGGTAACAATGTAATGGTCGCTTCTTTCGCGCTGTTTATAACGGTAATTCGATTGCTCGTTTTCCCGGTGAAGGTGGTTGCACCCTCGCCCACAACCAAAAAGTTAGTGCGGTTTCCCGCTATGCTAGTCCAGATCCCCAGCATGTTGTTTGAATCTGCAAACGTGCCTTTTTCACCGCTGTTCGACCTCAGGGTTTTCAGCACTATGTCGCCATGAAACGCTTTCACATACACATAAGGCGAGCCATGTACAAAGGTGGCCTCCATAATTGGCGTCGTACCATTTCGCCATTCCACGGTCATTGCGCCATCGCTGTGATCTTTTAGGTAGCCTTCCATGTCGCTAAACTGCGAGTTGGCGATGGCAATACCATCAAAGACTTCATCGAACGGCGCTGGCACTGTGTATTCAAACTTATCAACCGCACCTCGTAGCCCACTGGGGATACCAAGCATTCTAAAACCGCGCTCAGAAATACGTGCACTAACAGGATCCGGTGTGATGTACCCTGCGCCGTTGGGGTCGCCAATACGCATTTCCCCTAAGAAAGACACTGAGCCCCACCATTTGTGTGTGGGCACAGGTTGATCTGAGAGTTCGGGAACAAGCTGAGGAAATATTTGAGTTGGCGTACCAATGTTTGAGCAAGATTCTACGCCAGGTTTCACAACACCTGCGTTAAATACCCAAAAGCCATGATCTTCGGCACAGCCATAGCCTTCAGGATTAAACGTATCTGAAATGCTACCTGCGCCATACGGTGTGATGACATAGTCACCATTATAGGTGCTGCCGTTTCCAGCATTTTCATCTTCAACCAGATACACATCTGCCACCAGCACTGTGCCACTCCCTGAAAATTGAAGGCCAATCCACGTTAAATCGGCGAATGCTGGAAACGGAACCTGCATCTCAATCCAGCCATTGCTGAGTGCTGTGCCGGTATTAATCGCATAAGGCTTTTTATCTTCGGTGCTATTTACGCCCTGAATGGACACTTCAACTTGAGCCGCAAAAGTACTCTTCACTTTAAAACGAAGTTGGTTATACGCCGACGCATCAATAGCCTTTGCTGGATTTCGATTGCCCCACGCAAGTTCAGCATAAGGAACGCCATATCCCGTGCCGCTTGTTACCTGAATGGCGCGCTCATAGGTGGTGTCTGAGGGGGTTTTATTGATCGTTGAATTTGAACCCCAAGAGACAGCAGATTCAGCAAAATCGAATGAATCAGCATTCTCTGAATGGAAAACATAACCATTGGTATTTTCGGGGGTTTCACCACCAGCATCCGTACCATCACCGCCGTCTGTGCCATCACCGCCGTCTGTGCCATCGCCACCGTCTGTGCCATCACCGCTGTCTGTGCCATCGCCGCTGTCTGTGCCATCGCCACTGTCTGTTCCATCGCCGCTGTCTGTGCCATCGCCGCTGTCTGTGCCATCACCACTGTCTGTGCCGTCGCCACTGTCTGTGCCATCACCGCTGTCGGTGCCATCGCCACTGTCTGTGCCATCACCGCTGTCTGTGCCATCACCGCTGTCTGTGCCATCACCGCTGTCGGTGTTTTCTCCCCCGCCATCAGAGCCGCCTGACCCAGACTCCAAACCGTCAGTGGTGGTCGTTTTCTTGAGCTCAATATCTAGTGCACTATCCTCACCACCCACGGTGACGTTACGCACTAAATGGCCAAAATCATTGTGTGAGATAGCAAGTATGTAGTTGCCACTAGGAAGCGAGAATAACGCTTTGCCCGAAGTATCGGTGCGGTGGGTGTTGCCTGATACATCGACGATGGCATTGGAGACCGCTTGATTCGAATCCTGATCAGTTAACACCACACTTAACACGTATGTGATCGTCGTTTCTGAATTGGTTTCGTCACCATCGCTACCTCCGCCGCAGGCAGATAATAAAAATGATAGACAAAGGTAGGTGAAAATTCTGAAATTACTCAAAGGGATACATCCATTCGCTAAGAATCCAACCACTTTCTAATGCTCCATAAGCAATTTTGAAAGCGCTTTCTTTTCGTGGATTATATAGATGCCGGATATTCAATGGACATTGGTTCATCACAAATTAAGTGTTGTCGTCGCATTTATTGCTCACTCACGACATATGAACCATCCGAACCTTAAGTGAGACAGGCAAGGGATATCTACAATCCCAAACACAAAAATTAACCACAAAAAAAGCGCCTTAACAAAGGCGCTTTCTTATTCAATCGACGATTACTCTTCGACGGGCTTTTTCTTCTTAACCATAAAGACATCTTCACCCACAGACACACCTTGATAGAAGCTTTTATTGCGCTTCTTCGGTGCTGCTTTTTTAGAGGTTGGCTTATTGGTTTTCTTCGCTTGTGTCGGTTTCTTACTAAACGCTTTCTTACGTTGAGGCACCAGACCTTTAAACTTACCTTCCAACCCTTCAAAGGTCGCAAAGGTCATTTTCTTGTCAAGGAAGCCTTCAATGCTTTTGAAGCTGTTCCAGTCTTTCGGGCCAACGAAAGAAATCGCGATACCTTTATTACCAGCACGACCTGTACGGCCAATACGGTGAACATATTCTTCGGAGTGCTTAGGCATATCAAAGTTCACAACATGCGAAACGTTTGAAATGTCCAAGCCACGCGATGCCAGATCTGTTGTGACCAACACTCGATGCAAGCCGCGCTCAAACTCATTCATGATGCGGTTACGCGCACTTTGGCTCATCTCGCCGCTCAGTGCAACAGCCTTGATGCCACGCTCTACAAACATGCTTGCCAAACGTTCAGTATCTGCTCGCGTTGCAGTAAATACCATTAGCTGTTGATATTCTTCTTCTGCTAACACGCGATCCAGCAATGCTTGCTTGTGATCTAGGTGGTCACATAGATAGAAGCGCTGCTCGATATCTTTGTGTTCTTCGTTAACAAAACCAATCGCTACGCGCTTTGGTTCATTCAACATGTCAGCGGCAATGTCATTGACTTGCCGATGATCAAGCGTTGCAGAGAACATCAGCGTTTGACGACGACGGTGACCCGCTGCATCGTTAATCGCTTTAAGCTGGGGTGCAAAGCCCAAATCCAACATGCGGTCGGCTTCATCAAGGATCAACATTTCCAAACCTTCTAGGCTTAGATGACGATGCTCAAGGTGGTCAGCAAGACGACCAGGGGTCGCAACCACGAACACTGGGTCTTTACGAAATTCTTTCGCTTGATCATTGAAGTTCTCACCACCAAGGATCAACACGGCTTTGTATTGTGTGCCCGCAATCAATTTACGCAGCTCACCATATACTTGTTTTGCCAATTCACGAGTAGGTGCAAGCACAACAACGCGTGGATCACGGCGGGTTAACGCCTTGACGCGCATCACGCGCTGCATCGCTGGGAGCAAGAAGGCCAGTGTTTTACCTGAGCCCGTTTTAGACGACGCCAACAAATCTTTCCCTGCATTTACAACAGGAATGGCGGATGCCTGAACATCTGTCGCGGAATCAAATCCCCAGTGTTCAATTGTTTTTAGCAGGCGCTTGTCTAAACCCAGGTCTTCAAATTGCAAGGTGATACTCCAATGTTTCTTTATATACAGGCCGTTACTGCGTATTCGTTATACTTATCAACGCAAAGTGACGCCCCACAGAAATAGGCGCGGATCTTATCATATTTCTTCATTACCACACATTTTTATTGTGCGTGATCACACTTTCACCGACAACCAGCATCTATCCGTCGGTATTTCTCTTTTTGACAGGTAGCGTAGGGTTCAAACTAGTCATACCGAGAATCCAATTAATGCCAACATCCAGCCCACTATTTGCTTGGAAACGCTTTACGCTTGAAGAACGCGAACACACTTTTCCAAACGGACTAGTGACCTCGCACATCACCCTTACCCATCCTGGTGCCGTGCTTATCCTGCCAGTGGCGAATGACGGTAAATTGGTCATGATTCACCAATACCGTCCATCTATCGATCGTTGGATTTACGAGTTTCCCGCAGGCACCATGGAATTAAACGAATCACCTGATGTGTGTGCAAAACGTGAACTTGCCGAAGAAGTGCAATTAGCAGCTTCTGAGTGGCACAAGATTGGCGAATCACTTCCTGCTCCTGGGTTTTGCGATGAAACCCAGTATTTGTATGTGGCAAAACAGGTTTCAGACTGTGAAGGCGAACTGGACGACGACGAAGTGCTTGAAGTGGTGCATTTCCCTGTTGATGAAGTGGCTCGTATGATAGCCAACAACGACATTCAAGATAGCAAAACCATTGTGGCATTTTGCCGCGCTCAACTTTTAGGGCTGATACGCTGATAATTCCTAGTCCAGTGTCTCTTTGCTTTTTTGTATCAACGCTGACTACCTTTCCCTTCGACCTACGCCACCTCACATGGCTAAGGTAATCGGCACGTCGATCACAACGTGCCTTTTAAACAAAGTGTTAACATTGACATCCGACCAGTTGAACAATTAACGTGAGTGAAGCAATTTCAACTCAAGGAAGAACAATGAAACAGACTCTTGCCCATGCTAACCGAATGCTAAAACTATTCGGATTCTTCAAAGTTCCTTTAATTTGGTATTGCCGCCCTAAAATTCTTGTGCTCAACGAAGAGCGCGTTCAAATTCGAATTCCACTCAAGCGAAGAAACAAAAATCACCTGAACAGTATGTATTTCGGCGTTTTAGCGGTAGGTGCTGATGTGGCTGGCGGTTTTATGGCGATGAGTAAATCTGAGTCTCGAGGCAAGACAATATCACTTGCATTCAAATCAGTGACCGCTGAGTTCCTAAAGCGTCCAGAGGCTGATGTGATTTTCACATGTGACGACGGAAAACTCATCGATCAGATGCTAGATCAGACAATATCAAGCGGCGAGCGTGTCAATCAACCCGTCAGAATCACGGCAACATGCCCTTCCTTACATGGTGATGAACCGATGGCGATCTTTGATTTAACATTGTCAGTAAAAGCAATAAACTGAATTTTTCACACCACTTTGCTGGATACGCTAAAAAAATTCAATAAGTCTCTAAAATGAAATAACTATTTCTTTGCCCTTTTATTGTTTTCGTTATTAGACTTAAGTATTAAAGCGAATTCAGCGGAGTCTGTTTTGGGCAAAAAAATAAGCGACTTTTTCCAACTCGATACAGCGCCCGGCATCATCCTTATTGCCTCCGCTTTTTTAGCACTCATTATTGCTAATTCCCCCCTTGCTCCCTATTACCTCGCCCTTCTCGATACGCCTATTCACTTCAAAGTAGGTTCGCTAGATATCGAGAAAAATTTATTACTTTGGATCAATGATGGTTTGATGGCCATTTTCTTTTTGCTTATTGGCTTGGAAGTAAAGCGTGAGTTAATACAAGGCGCACTGCGCACTCGATCTAGAGCCATGTTCCCTTTGATCGCGGCTGTTGGCGGAATGGTTTTTCCGGTGCTTATTTTTGTTTTGTTTAACGCAAACGATCCACAAGCTTTGGGAGGCTGGGCAATACCTGCCGCTACAGATATCGCTTTTACATTGGGTGTATTGGCGTTGTTTGGAAAACGCGTTCCTGTGAGTTTAAAAGTGTTCCTGCTTGCATTGGCGGTGATCGACGATCTTGGCGCGGTGATCATTATTGCACTGTTTTTTAGCAGTGATTTGTCTTTGCTAGCACTGTCCATTGCCGTTTTAGCTTCTGCCACTTTGTTCTACATGAATGCAAAAGGCGTTGCTCGATTGACGGGATATTTATTGGTTGGTGCGATTCTTTGGGTCGCGGTACTTAAATCAGGCGTACACGCCACTGTGGCGGGCGTTATTCTGGGCTTTGCCGTTCCACTAAAAATTAAACATCACCGCATCAGAAGCCCTTTGCGTTATCTTGAGCATGGCATCCACCCATGGAGTAGCTTCGTTATACTGCCGCTGTTTGCATTTGCCAACTCGGGCGTTCCAATGGAAAACTTCAACATGGGCATGATATCTGACCCCCTCCCTCTGGGTATTATTCTCGGATTGCTGTTAGGCAAGCCTGTAGGGATTTCCATCACCTGCTATGCATCAATCAAGTTAGGGATAGCCAGCTTGCCAAAGGGTGTTCAGTTTGCGCACATCATGGCGTCATCTATCTTATGCGGCATTGGTTTCACCATGTCGATATTCATCACCACTCTGGCCTTCCCTGGCGTCGATAATCACGCATTGGTCGACTTGTCTCGTATTTCTATTTTTATTGGATCGATATTGGCTGCGGTCTTGGGTTATCTGGCATTGAAATATGCTTTGCAGTTACAACCAAAACCGAACGCTGACGAGATTGAAGCAGAGCAAAAGTAGCGCCTTTCTAAATGGACATTAACAACTAGAACGCGACTTCTCATTCACTAGTCAATGATTTCCACCTCACTTGTAGACACAAAAATGTCACGCATTTTCTCCCCTTTTTTCAACTGTCATAAGTCAGAAGTTCTGCAAGTTTTCTGGCGTGTTTTTACCCCACCAAAGCCCAACTATTGACATTTATAGAAGCCGCATCACAGCAGTGTTCAAAGAGGAAACCTACCTAGTTATCAACTGTTTCTGTGGATAAAAAATCATTTATCCACATGCCAAAAATGAACAAAAGCCATTGATATTAAAGGAATTAATATAGTCCAGAAATAGATGCTGTTTTTCATGCAATTTTTCTTTGTGATTTTCGGCAAATAATAGACATGAAAAAGGCCTGCAATATACAGACCTTTTGACGGTGAATGTTACTTAGTCAGCAGCGAAATACTTCACTCTATAGAAGATTCGATAAAGCACCGGAACCACAATCAAAGTCAGTACTGTGGCAAAACCCAACCCGAACATGATGGTTACAGCCATTGGTTTAAAAAACACATCAGGCAAGAGTGGCAACATGCCAAGTACCGTGGTGATAGCTGCCATACAAACGGGACGAACACGGCTCACCGACGCGTCGACAATGGCAGTGTATGGTTCTTTTCCGCTTTCCATTTCAGTGTTGATTTGGTCAATCAAAACAATGCCATTCTTAATCAACATGCCCGATAAGCTCAAGAAGCCTAGCAATGCCATAAAGCCAAACGGCGTATTAAGCACCAACAAGCCAGTCGTGACACCAATAATAGCCAGAGGCACGGTTAACCAGACGATGAGTGAGTCCTTCACTGAGTTAAACAGAAATACCGTAATCAAGAACATGAACAGATAACCGAGAGGCATGGTAGTGAACAAGCTTTCCTGCGCATCGCCCGACGATTCATATTCTCCACCCCATTCGATGCTGTAGCCTTTAGGTAGTGGAATAGCTTCAATTTCTGGCTTGATACGTTTTAACAAGGTAGCCGCCGTCACATCTTTCAACGGATCGGGATCAGCAAATACCGTTAATGTACGCTTGCGATTTTCTCGCACAATAAGCGGGTCTTCCCAAATCAAATCGTAACCCAAAATAACCTGCTGCAGTGGGATAAAGTCATTGAGCACTGGGCTCCAAATTTTTATCCCTTCAATGGTTTTCACATCCACACGTTCAAGCTCTGGCAACCTGGCCACAATCGGCATCAAGGTGGTTCCATCGCGATAGACACCCACATTCAAACCTGAAAACGACATCATGAATAGGTCATCAACATCTGCTTTAGTAATGCCATAACGTCGGGCTTGGCTTTCATTAAACTCTGGTTGCAGAATTTTTGTTCGCTCTCTCCAATCATGACGAACATTCACCACATCAGGGTCGGCTTTTAATGTGTCGACTACCTTGGCGGCAATGGAACGCAGCACACTCGGATCTGAGCCGACAATGCGAGTCTCGATTTTTGATCCGCTAGAAGGCCCAAGTTCAATACGCTTTAGCTTGTACTGAATACCGGGGAATTCCTTATCAATGTGTGATCTTACGTCGGACATAGATGGTAATACTGCATCGTAGTCTGTCACTCGAACGATCAGTTCACCGTAGGCTGAGTAACTTTTTTCAGGTGCATAGGTCAGCATAAATCGCTGCGTACCTTTACCTGTGCTCGTTGATACGTATTTAACCGTAGGCTGTTCACTTACCCATGCTTCCAATGATGACAGTGTTTCTTGGGTTGCACGGATATCCGTTCCTTCTGGCATCCACACGTCCACCATATAAACAGGCGTTGTTGAAGACGGAAAGAACGACTGCTTAAGCAGCGTGAAACCATAAAGAGAGACGGCGAGTGCGACAGAAAGCACCAACACGGTGAGGTAAGCGCGACGCATACAAATATCAAGAAGCTTTGTATACACCACAAACAACACGCCGTTGTATGGATCACTTTCGCCATCACTCTCGCTGGCGCTTTGCTCTTTAAAAAACAGGTTGGCGAAAAATGGCGTCAAGGTAATTGCGGTAAACCAACTGAGCATCAGCGATATGAGTAATACGCTGAATAACGTACCGCAATACTCACCCGTGGAATCGCTCGACAATCCAATGGGGGCAAAGGCAGTGACAGAAATGACGGTTGCACCCAACAATGGCCACTTGGTCTGAGTGACAATGTCAGATGCTGCTTCTATTCTGGTTCGCCCTTTCTTCAACCCAATGAGTATGCCTTCCACCACCACAATGGCGTTATCCACCAGCATACCCAGCGCTATAACCAATGCACCAAGCGAAATGCGCTGCAAATCAATTTGGAAATACTTCATGAAGATAAAAGTACCCAAAACGGTAAGCAGCAATATCAAGCCAATCAGTAATCCCGACCTCAGCCCCATGAACAACAACAGCACCACGATCACAATTGCCACTGCTTGCGCTAGGCTCACAACAAAACCGTTAACGGATGTTTCCACTTCCACGGGTTGCGCATACACCACACCGATATCAATGCCGATAGGCTGATTTTCTTTTAATTCCGCCAAACGGCGATCGACCCGTTTTCCAACCTCCACAACATTGACCCCTTCGGCAAATGAAATGCCGAGGTTTAATGCCCTTTCTCCGTTGTATGAAAGTAAGTTGCTTGGTACGTCTTGATAACCACGGGTGATATCAGCGACATCCTTTAAGTAGATCAGACCACTGGAGCCAGCTTCATTGATGATGAGATTACCGAGTTCATCCACGCTTTTAAATTCGCCGGTTGGATGAATACGAATATATTCATCACCCACCCGCAATGCGCCCGCGTTACTCACCACGTTTTGCGTCGCTAAAAGGTTGTAAATGACTTGTGGCGATATCCCCAAGTTCGACAGACGCCGTATCGAAATTTCGATAAAAACTTGCTCTTGCTGGGAACCGGTAACTTGTACCTTGGCCACGCCATCAACCAGCTCAAGATCTCGCCGAAGAAAATCAACGTAATCCGTCAGTTCTTTCGATGAGTAGCCTTCACCTGTTATGGCCAGCAATACACCATATACGTCGCCAAAATCATCAATAACTTGCGGCGTATTCACGCCAGGAGGAAAACTGCCTTGAAGGTCGTTAACTTTGCGTCGCATTTCATCCCAGATTTGGGGTAGATCATCCGGTCCGTAATTGTTCTTCATTGTCACCGTGATTTGTGACAATCCACGACTGGAAATGGACGTCACTTCATCAACATACACCAGTTGCTGAACCGCTTTCTCTATTGGGTATGTGACTTCCTCTTCCACTTGCTGTGGCGTTGCTCCGGGGTAGCTTGTGACGATAAGGGCATCTTTCAGCGTAAACGCAGGATCTTCCAATTGGCCCAAGCCAAAGAAAGACGTCGTACCGCCAATAAGAAAGATCAGCGTCAGCATCCAACTAATGACTTTATTTTTTATAAAGTAACTCGCAATAGTCTGTTTCATCAGTTGGCGTCCCCTTCCATCAAGACATTGACGGGCTGCTTCGCGCGCAGTTTATTCACACCTGCAGACACCACTTTTTCACCCTTTGACAACCCATCTACCACTAAGACTCCCGTTGGTGTTAGCGCCCCCACGGTGACGTGTCGTTTTTCGACACGGTTGTCTTCACCCACTACCCACACAAACTTATTATCGCGGTTTAATCCATCGCCATCTTCATTGAAAAGCGTTTCCAGTGGGACTTCGAGAATGTTTGCCCGCTCTTTAACTAAGCCATTTTCTTTAACCACGACTTCGACGGTCATACCATCCAAAATGAACTTGTCTTCTGGCATTGGCATGGTCAAAGTCACCATGAAAGAACCTGTGGTGGGGTCAGGCTCAGCCGTAAACTCCTTAACCTTTGAGGTATATGTCTTTCCATCGTCCGTTTGCACACTTGGGTTAATCTCGCGAGAATTTTCTTCACGGGTTCGATCACCATGTCGAGTGAACATGACATCTGGAACTTGGAGACGCACATCCACTTGCGTGGCGTCATGGATATTCAGGATGGTTTGCCCAATGGCTACGTTCTCAAATTGCTCCACGGGAACACGGCTCACGACACCATCAACCGGTGCTTTTAGCGACGTGTAAGACAACTTAAGCTTTGCGATGTCCAGTTCGGCTTTTGCAATCTGACGTTGAGCTGCCAACTCATCAAACTGAGATTTAGCTAGCGAGCCTTTCTCGACAAGCGGTTTCGAGCGACGATACTGGCTGTCTGCAACATTGAACTTAGCCTGCGCATTGTCTGCCGCCAGTTTGTAATTGATTGGGTCGATAGTCGCGAGTACGGTACCCTTTGTGACTAACTCGCCAGGCTTAAAAAAGATCTTATCTACCTCTCCGGCTACCAAAAATGACAATGCTGCTTTATCAGCCGCTGAAGCGATGGCTGGGAAGTGCAACTTACTTTCTGAATCATTCTCACCAACCTCGAGCACTTCCACATTTTGGACAGGGACTTGTGAAGAAATTGGCGGCTCCGTGCACGCTGCTAAAACGAAGAGCGCGATGAGTGGCAGTGCTGCATATTTCACTGGTGTTCCTATAAAATGGATGCTGTAGGAAGACGAGTCATGTTTTTCTTTATATTTGTTTTCCATTATTACAGCCCTCTTTCCTTCACCCATGGATAGACAACCATGCCATTTTTTAGGCTTTGAATACCGTTGACTACGATGACATCACCGTCAGATAGCCCGCTTTCAAGCACATCGCCATTAAGCACGATAGGGACGTTGTTCACCTTGCCCCCTTCTCCAACACGCCACACGGAAGTTAGCCCTTCATTAATATCAATCGCACTTGAAGGCAACGTATTCTGAGCACTGCCGGGAAAATTTGTCGACACTTCGGCAGCCATACCTGGCAACACATTGACACCTTGGGGTCGAGGCAAAGACACGGTAATTCGATAAGACGCTGTCGTGGTATCTGCCTCAGTATCTACTTCTTTAAATTCGGCAGGGAAAGTCTGATCGGGGTATGCGTCAAAAGATACCGAGGGAGAGTGGCTATTGGCTTCTCCTCCAGAAGAGAAAAAATTGAATAGCCTTTCTGGTAGTTGAAAACTGACATTGATCACTTCGTTAGTTTGAATATGCATGACAGGTTCCATCGCATTCACAAACTCAAACTTTTCTTTCACTCTTAACGACACCGTGCCACCGTAAGGCGCTCTCAATGTTGTGTAGTTGAAATTGGATTGGGCTAACTCTAAGCTAGCTTTGGCTTCATTCAGTGACGAGACGGCTTTATCAAAATCCTGCGCAGAAATAAAATTGGTTTTCTTCAGCTTTACCGCGCGTTGATATTGCACAGTGGCTAATTGATGAATAGATTTCGCTTTTTCTAACAACAATAAGTATTCAGCTTTGTCGAGTTCCGCCAGTACGCTTCCTTCGACAACCTCCTCTCCTGAAAACACCGGCATGGCAATGATTTTGCCTTCTACTCGAAAAGCTAACACGGCCTGATCATCGGCCTCAACGGTTCCTGGAAAAGCTCGCTCAACGTTGCTTTCTCCAATCGAGACGGTCATTAATTTTGCGGGACGTGCTTCAGGTTCGGGGATTGAAACTTCTTCACTGCAACCACTTAAATAAAAACAACACGCAAAAATAAGCGTTACTTTCATCATAACTCTCCTTGTCAGAACAATTTTATCGAGAGGATTTGAAAACGTACGAGTAGCGCAGTAGCACTTGAAAACCCTAAAGATAGAGTACTCGAAGAAAGGATAGAATTAGTCAGATATGGTCATTTTCTTATATATCAAACAAATAACTGCATAAATTGGACAAGGTCACTCTATGTGGTTAGAGATTACGTAATATTCGTTCCATTTGATTCCGAACAAATCGTTTCAACTTCACGGGTGATCGTACCCGTGCTCTGATCCAATTCAGGAAGAAATTGTTGCAGGTCTTCGATAGATTCACCGGGCATTTTCTCTATGCGTAAACACAATTCTGCCAAACCATCCGCACCAATCATTGATGCTGCGCCTTTCATACGATGCGCGATTTTTTTCGCAGCAGCAACGTCGCCACTGTCGAGTGTTTGCTGAAAAGCGTCAATATCTGCTTGCTGTGCCGACACATACTTCCCAAGAATATGATGAAGCAGCTCCTCGCTGTCCCCAACCTGATCGCGAATACGCTCTAGGTCCAGACTAGGATGCGGAGCAGCCATGTTTGACGATGACAGAGAGGATGAAATGTCTGGGTGTGACGTTTCCTGAGAAGTACGCTTGTTATGATTGTTCACGGCGTCATTGAGGCTAAGGGTCGACGTATAATCATCTTCCAAAGTACTCGATACATATTTACTGCTGACATATAACAGCATCAAATTGACCAATTGTTCTTTAGTAAATGGTTTTGCTAGGTGAGCGTTCATCCCTGCATCAATACAACGTTCTGAATCTCCCGACAACGCATTCGCTGTTACCGCTATGATTGGCGTATCAGTATCAAACTCACGAATTTTATTGGTTGCTTCAAACCCATCCATCTGTGGCATCTGGCAATCCATCAGTATCAGGTCATAAGGCGTATCGGTGTGCATTTCCAATGCCTTAAGACCATCTTCTGCGAGCGAAGGGTTACACCCTAAGCTATTAAGAATTAACATCATCAAATCTTGATTCACTAAGTGATCTTCTGCCACCAGCACGTTTAACCCTTCAAATCTCACAAATTCCGGCGATTTGACTTCAACAGTCGGCAGTGGTTCGTCTATCGCCAAGGAATGGAACAATGTATCGGGGTTCACAGGGTTAATCAGACACGGTAAGCCCAACTCATCAATGACGCCATCGTGGCTGATCATAATCGAATTTGCCGCCATGTTGATGACGGGACGCATCTCTCCCATGACGCTATCATCGATGAAAAGCAATGTTGTCTCCGTGATGGATTCATTGGGCGTTTTACCCGGCGTAAATTCCGACACATCCATACCAACACTAGACAGATAGGTGTTAAAGACCGTGAATAGCTGGGCGTCGTTAGTTGCAATGACAGCATTAAGGTTGCGAATATCATCAGGAAGATGCATACCACTAAACAACGTGTCGTTCATGTCTTCTACACTTTTCAGCGGTATATCGACAGTGAAGGCCGTCCCCATACTTTCTTTACTCTCCACGGTCAGGGTGCCATGCATAAGTTCAGTGAGTTTCAGACAAACGGGTAAGCCAAGTCCTGTGCCTTGATAAGATCGCGAATAGGAACTGTCAACTTGCGTGAAATTATCAAAAATTGCCTGCTGGTTTTTTTCTGGAATGCCGATACCTGTATCTTTGACTGTCAAACGAACCATCGCCTTTCCATCAACGACAATCTGACTGATGTGAACCATGACAGAGCCTTTCTTGGTGAATTTAACGGCATTACCCACCAAGTTAAGAATGATTTGGGTGTAGCGAACAGGATCCAAAATCAACCAACGAGGAAGATCTGGCTCAATCAAGCAATGAAGGCGAAGGCTTTTTTCTACCGCGCGAGCGTGAAACACAACCAAAGCATCATGCACCAGATCAACCAATTCCGTTTCCTGCTCGATAAGCTGCATTTTGCCCGCCTCGATTTTGGTCAGATCGAGTACATCGTTAATGATATTTAGCAAGGCATTAGATGAATGAGCGAGCGTATCAACAAAATAGGATTGTTGTTGGTTGAGTGGCGTATCTTTGAGCAGGTTAGACATGCCGACAATGCCATTCATCGGCGTTCTTATCTCATGGCTCATCATGGCGAGGAAGTTGGTTTTAGCTTCGTTGGCGCGTTCCGCTTCTTCTTTCGCGCTCAACATTTCTTCGGATATCAAATCATTAAGTTTCTTTTGGCGCACAAAGTTGACCATCGCACTCAGGCTCGACAATACCGGCTCTAGCCAAGAAAGTAGATCATCATCGTAGCTCGTCGATTCATCAAATAGGCAAACCACACCAACTAATTGATTCGATAAAAATAAAGGCATGCATAGTGAATTGATAATGAGCTTATTGTTGTTGGTAGTCAGCCCTGCAACTTGCAGGCTCTTATCCCCTATTGTTGTTTCAATTACCTTAGTGACAACACTCTTAACAAATTCCTCAGACACATAGCCATTAGCAACAAGGCGAGTTTGTGCCAAAGGACGATAGTTGTCTTTCTCGTTGTAATCGACTTCTACAATCAAGCCGTGGTTACTTTCCCCGATCCGGAGTAGTATTTTCAGTACTTCTTTAAAGCTGTTGTGATAATCATCGCTGACAAGAAACTTATCTTGAAGTGTTTTCACTGCGGAAAAAAGTTCAGCACCTTTAGACACTTTTATTTTGTCGAGATGTTGCTCTGTAATGTCTCGAATAATGGCAACTTGAAGTTGTGCATCATTAACTTCAATTTTCGTCGAGCGAACTTGAACAATGACTTTGTCATGAGATCGCACAAGCTCGTAATTTAAATTCTTAGTGTTAAAGCCATACAAAGCTTGCGAGAAATAAGCGCGTGAATCAGGGACCACTTTTGCAATAATGTCGGTGAGCGACGTTTTTTCTAATGGGATATCGTTCAGCTCAAACATCCGCTTTGCGGCCTCATTGAGTGTCGTCACTTTGTGGTCTTCCCCGAGCACCAGCAATCCATCTTTGTAGCTGTGAATGATGGTATTGAGGTAATTTTTACTGGATTCAATTTCTTTAATCGCGCGCGCATATTTCCATATCAAAAACATGATCATCAAATCGAGCAAAAATATCTGCGCAATACCCGATACGATTTCAGATGTCAGCGTGTTTTCAATGGGTCTTGGGTCTTCATAGATAATGAGCTCGCCAACTGGTCTGGGTTTATCAAGCTCCGAGTATGTAATCGGAAAGCGATGAAGGCGAAACTCGTTATCAAATCGTCCATCTTTGGGGGGCGTGATATGGCGGAAACTATCATCGTTCGCAACCACCTCAATGCGATACACGAATCGAGAGAGCGCCTCGCTCTCTAAATCCTTAACGACGGTCTCAAAATCAAAGTTCCAAAGTTGATTGGGTAAACGATAAGACAAGCGTGTAGCAATAGACGCAATTTCATACTCTAGTTCACCATGAAGTCTGTCATGGGTTTTCACATAGTTGAACGCACCAAACATACTGAGTATCAACGTGCCACAAATCAGCAAAATCACAGCAAGTTTTGTTCGCATCATCAACATAGGGCTAAACCTGCATGCTAGAAGTGATATCCGCAGTACTATCTCGCGCCTGCTCGTACTCTTTTAACACCGCTTTATCATTAAGCTTGAGTTGATTGCACCAATGCAATAAACCATTCCAGTTCGCATGCTCAATGTCGTGACACAATGAAAGTAAGTTGCCATATACACCCGCTCTGGCAACCAAAGCGCGCTTCACATCGGGAGAAAGATCGAGCAACCCAATAATGTCGGCCATTGGCTTACTCAACATCACGTCTAGCATTGAGAAAGCGCCAACAATGAACCCTTCATCCTGATTAAATTGCTCAGAATCGAGCGTCAATGACGAAAGAAACGTCGCGCGGGTAAGAGACACACTTTGGAGTTGGGCTGCATGTTGGTGGTTCAAGTTAGACATGATCAGCAATGACACTAGACGCCTTAGAGATTGCACACCTAAATACACCACCGCCTGACGTGGATTAGAAATTTTGTTTTTCTTGGTTTTTGCCAAAATGTTTGCGCTAGCTATCACCTTGTAAAGCAAAGAAACATCTTTGGAAATAATTTTGGTGAGGGTGTCGATATCATCAGGAGTACGATTGATGATGATACAAACGTCCAGCAACGACATCACTGACGGGGCAACATCATCAGTGCGAACAACCTGAGGTTTCTCAAAAAAGTAGCCTTGAAACAACGCAAATCCATAGCCTTGCGCTGCAGCTAACTCTTCTTGTGTCTCCACTTTTCTTGCCAAAAACACTTGTTGTGAAAACTGTGTAATGGTTTCTTCCCAATCTGCTGGATTGCTACGTTCCATACTAATGCTAAAGATATCGACCAATTCAAGATGCCTGCGCCATTCATTATCCATGGCCTTACTATCCATCAAGATACGATATCCTTCAGAACGATAGCTTCTCAGCTTACTAACGAGCTCTTGAGAAGGTAAGCAATCGTCCGTCACCGAAATGATCAAATGCTGTGACGGCATCGCCAATGGGATCTCATTCAGTAACGAGGACTCCCCGAAACTGACGATATAGCGAATGTCAGCGTTACGATTGGCACTGGATAGAAAATTGGCACTCAAGATACGCGATGTCGCCGTGTCTTCATCGACAGACGGAAATTTGTTTTCCAATCCCTCACGGAATAGCAATTCACTACCCCAATGGTGCAGTTCATTGTCAAAGATTGGTTGGCATGAGAAAAACACTTCGGCCACGCAGTCGCCATCCTATTTATGAGACGTGTAATTAAAATTTAGACCAAATGCCGTATATTTCCTTCTTTTTCCGTTAAATAGGCGAAACTCTTGTTCGAAATCACGCGCCTTCGACCCACGAATGACAAAAACAAAAAAAGAAGCCAAGAGGCTTCTTTTTTATTTATAACTTTCAATAGGTTTGCTTTTTACTCAGTCGCTTCTTCAATGCGGAAAGGGATCCGCTGAGGTTTGTCACTGAAACCGCCAACACTCACTTGAGTGATGTCATCACCATCAGGCTCAACACTGGCCCAAATTAATGAGCGTCGGTTCAAGTTTTCGCCTTGCTCAAACAAATAGCGATACTTACCACCACCTTGATAAACATGCAGATAAGACGCTAGCGCACCCGCAGCACTTCCGGTTGCCGATTCTTCATTAATACCAAGTAGCGGGGCAAAGTTACGACAGCGTGCTGAAATATCGGATTCTGCAGGCGTCAGTGAAAACACGTGTACAGCCCCTGTCTTGGTTGCCTTATTAAATTTCTTAATGGCTGCAAAATCGGGCGAAACCTTGTTCAATACCGCTTCGTCGGTTACCGGGACAATGATATCAAACAAGCCAGTAGATACTGCTTTTACCGGTAATCCGGTTGCAAGTATGTCTTCAACGGTTAAGCCGAGCATTGATGCTAGTTCATCAGCAGCAAACTCTTTACCAAATTTAGGCAATGTTTGCTCCATGGAGATGCGTCCTTCAGGAGAGACGGATACCCCTAACACCCCTGCGCCAGTTTCTTGCTTGTAGTCACCAGCCTCTATTTTCCCATTTTTAAACAGAGTAGAAAACGTACCGACCGTAGCGTGACCACAAAACTCGACTTCATTTGTTGGTGTGAAAAAACGCACACGAAAATCTGCTTTTTTCGAAGGGGAGACAAACGCGGTTTCAGAATGGCCAAGTTCTTTGGCGATAGACTGCATTTGCTTGGCGGTGAGATGTGCGCTGTTGAGAACAACGCCCGCTGGATTGCCGCCTTTATTGTCAGCAACAAAGGCATTAACCACATAGACTTCAATTAATTCTGACATCGCTACCTTCCTTGTTTTTTATTATTCTCTGTCGGTCATGTGACCTGTTTCGAAATAACAGGTACAAAACACATTTAGGTATATTTGTTACAGTGTTACAAAAAAGCGAAAAACACAAGAAATTGATGTTTTTTCAGGGTATGCGCGACCTTGTCGTCACGAAAATTGCCTTAACCACGCTAAGAATGCTGTTGAGGCGTCATTTGCTTGCTAGATGTTAGGTATTTTCCTTAGAATATGTCCCACATTGGCTAGGAGTGTTAAACAATGATCGATTTAGAAAACATGATGAAAGGCGCACCTGAGCGCGAACCCGATCTTCCTTTGCCTTCTTTAGAAGATCAAAAGCGTATCGTCGCGGAGCTTAAAGCATTAGAAGAGAAAGGCGAACTCACGCCTGAGGTTATGGAAAAGTACTTCGGCGGTAAATCAACGCATTAATGATGATTTGAACACTTACCGCGAACGGTTGCGGAGTTTGTCAATTCAATGGCATATGACTCCGCTACTAAGCGGTTAAATTCGTCAAAAAAACGCGCCTAAAGCGCGTTTTTTATTTCAGGTTGTTGGGTCTCAAGGTTGTTAGGTCTCAAGATACTTTCAAACAGTGTACTGCCGTCAAATAATTGTTTAGCTAAACGTGTCAACATCCCCTCATCTATTTGATAGATAATCTCATCAGGGTACAACACCCCTTCTACGCCATATCCCCACAGGTCGTATCGCGCCAGTGCACCCACCATGTACAAACCATCGTTACTAATGTCATACATATCACTTGAAAGCTGACGAGCAGCGTTATCTCTTTCACGTTTTGACACAGGGGCTGTCAGTGCGCCCTGAATCTCGGGCCAAAGCGATTCCAGTTGCTTTTCTTTTTCCGGAGAAATTAACGCAGTTAAACTCGTCACCGAAAAAGCCTCGCCATCCCGCGTCCAAGAAGAAAAATACGGGTCGTAAGACAACGCATGTTTTTCTCTAACAAGGTTGTTATAACGAGATTGCAGCACTCGGTTTAACATGTCTTCTGCGTAAATTAAATTCAATGTTCGCGGCGTTGCCTCAGAGACGAATACACGCTCGACATAGGTGCGATATTCGGGTGAAAGATGCTTAACAACACGACCACCATCACGGTTATATCGGTTCAATACTGGCTTTGTTTCTTGCCTTTGGGTGGTCATGCTACCCAAATAGCCCGTCACCATACTTTCAACAATGCCAAGTGATTCATCTGACACTACATAGATACTGAAGTGCCCGACGTCACTGAACAGCTTTTGGTAAACATGTTTAACATCATTAAACATTACCGATTCATAATCTTCCGCTGACAACGGAGACTCATAAGAGTCAGACGGATAAATCGCATCTAACGATGCCCGGCCAAACACATCATAAGGTGAGCTTTCCGCACTATTTACCCGATGAATAATGCGTGCTTTTTCTCGTGAAAACGCCTCGTTATTGGGTTCAATCTTTTCAATTAGGTATCGTAGCGCGTTCAATGCTTCAGGGAGGTATTCATTGGGACTCAACAACGCGAAATTATGACTTTTATTGAATACTTCGGGTTCGATAGAAATCGAACGAACCTCAAGATAGTGCGAAAAATCAAACGCTTCAATATTGCCGACGTTACCGGTTCGGTAGGTTTCAAACAGTAAATCAAGCGCTGCCCTTTCTGTTCTAGAAAGAACGGATAGCCCCCCTTTGGCTTGTAAAACCACATAACTTTCATACGTCGGCCGATCCATTTGATAAAACATCACGGGCAATCCGTTTGGCAGTTGCCATTCAAATAGGCTGTCGTGTCGTTCATTGACCGCCTCCACCCCCTCACTGAATGTTTCAGGTTGCGGTATCTCCACATCCAAATAGGCGACATTTACGTTTTCGCCCCGCTTTCCGGCATCAGCAAAATAGCGCCGCTTCAATGCTTCAGCATCAGATATTGATTCCCCATTGTCGTAAACCAAAGTGACGGCTTGATGAGGGACAGAAAGAAGCTTGGCTAACCTTGAATTGAATGCATCAAACGACAGCGTATTGAGAAAACCTTCGAAATTCGCATTCTGCTCTCGGTCATCTTGGGGCAATCGGTTGAGGTAGAGATCTTGTATTGCCGTTTCTGCAATCTCAATGGGCAGGTAGTCTTCATACAAATTAATGGACGCTTGGTACTGCTCAAGCAACGCAGAAAATTCACCACGGCTAGCACCATGGTCGCGAAGAGATGCCATATTTCTCGCCAATTCATCCAATATAAATTGTCTGTCGACATTATTGAATTCAACAACCAATTCGTACACGTCATAACCTGGCGTAAAGGCAACACTGTTATAAATGCCATTGTGCGAAACACCGGCACGGTCGAACTGTTCTTCTAATCGCAATTGAATGGCATCCAAAACCATCCATTCCAACCACATCTCTCTTTGCTCTCTCAACGTATTGATCGCGTTCTGACGTCCATCGGGAAAGCTAAGTACAACAGCAGGCGACTCGCCTTGCGGCGCATAAAGCGTTAATGGATAAAGAATATTGGCGTCTATCTCGTCAAGTTGATGGAGCTCTGGCTTTGCGTTATTGGAAGGCAATGACGCAAACGCTTTATCAATCTTCTGACTTAAGTTGGCGACATCGATACCGCCAACCACGACCAACTGCATTCGATTGGCTTGGTACCACTTCGTGTAAAACGCCCTGAGTTTGTCAGCCGTAGCCTCTGTCAACGTTGAATCAGTACCAATCGGATCGCGAACGACATAGGGCGAGTTTGCGAGTAATGTGTCATAGAGTTTGAGCTGCCAAGATGCATCGCTGCGATTGTCTTGACGCCATTCACCAAAAATAACTCCTATTTCACTGTCCACTTCTTGCGGGTCGAGTATCAGCCCATCGCCAATGTCTCTGAACCACGCCAACGCTTGCTGCGTACTTCCGTTGTCCGGGAGAGAAAGCTGATAGATCGTCCGCCCATAATCAGTTACCGCATTAATGTCAGGCCCAAACTCGACGCCTACCGCAGCAAACGTATCGAACACAGAATTGTTTGGAAATCGCTCGGTGCCATTAAACGCCATGTGCTCAATGAAATGCGCATAGCCTCGCTCATTGTCCTCCTCGTTTAGACTCCCAACGTTCACTACCAAGCGAATTTCAACGTTTTCACCTTCTATCGGGAACAGGTGATACTGAAAACCATTGGCAAGCGTGACTGATGTCCAATTAGGATCCGTCGTTAATGCAGGAGAAAGCGTAAGTGTTGAGCAACCCACCACTAACAGTAATGCTAGTGTTGTTGCTAGACGAGCAAACATAGAGGCTCCGGAAATTCAATGCTATGAATCACTGACAAGAAATGATGTTTTAATTTGATGACTATTAAGACATAGGCAAGGTTGGAAAAATTGCAATTCAAGCGAGAATGTGAAGTTCAGTGTCAATTGAGATTAATTTCGCTCGGAAATCACTAAAGTCATGCCCGATTTCTTTCGAAAAAAAAAGCCGCCAACGCGTGGCGACTCCGTATCTCTTTCATGACTAAATAAAATCAAGCATTAGGCAATGAGATCAAAGCGATCTAAGTTCATGACTTTCGTCCACGCTGCTATAAAATCATTCACGAATTTTTGTTGAGAATCTTGTGTGGCATAAACTTCTGCCAATGCGCGAAGTTGTGAGTTTGAGCCGAAAACTAAATCAACACGAGTACCTGTCCATTTGACCGCACCTGTTGACCTGTCACGACCTTCAAACACGTCATCGCCACTAATGGGTTTCCATTCAATGCCCATGTCGAGCAAGTTAACAAAGAAATCATTGGTTAACGACTCAGGACGATGCGTGAATACTCCGTGACAATGACCACCCGCGTTGGTGTTAAGAACACGCATGCCACCCACAAGCACGGTCATTTCTGGCGCTGTTAGTGTCAGTAATTGCGCGCGATCAACCAACATTTCCTCTGCAGAGACGGTGTATTTGGCCTTCTCATAGTTTCGGAAACCATCAGCCTCAGGCTCTAACACCTCAAAGGAATGAACATCAGTTTCGTCCTGTGACGCGTCCATCCTTCCCGGTGTAAACGGCACATCAACCGTTTCGCCAGCATGTTTAGCCGCCTTTTCGATGCCGACACCACCCGCTAAGACAATAATATCCGCAAGTGAAACACGCTTATCGCCCGTTTGAGTTCCATTGAAGTCAAACTGCACGCCTTCCAATTTCTCTAGCACCATCGACAACTGGTCTGGGTGATTAATCGCCCAATCTTTTTGAGGTGCAAGTGCAACGCGTGCGCCATTGGCACCACCACGCTTGTCTGAACCACGGAACGTCGATGCAGACGCCCAGGCTGTAGACACTAATTCTGAGACAGTTAAACCCGTTGCCTCAATGTTGGCTTTCAGATGTGCAATGTCAGCGGCATCGATCAAGACATGATTGCGCTCTGGTACATGATCTTGCCAAATCATTACTTCACTCGGCGCTTCTGAACCAAGATAACGAGTACGAGGACCGAGGTCACGGTGGGTCAACTTAAACCATGCGCGTGCAAACACCTCTGCAAACTGATCCGGATTTTCCATGAAACGACGAGAAATCTTTTCGTAAGCTGGATCAAAACGAAGAGACAAATCCGTTGTTAGCATAGTGGGGAGCCGTTTCTTCGAACTGTCAAATGGGTCAGGGATAACGCCATCTGCGTCTTTCGCAACCCATTGGTGTGCTCCAGCGGGACTTTTCGACAGTTCCCACTCGTAACCAAACAAGTTTTCAAAGAAATAGTTGGTCCATTGCGTTGGCGCTTGTGTCCAAGTGACTTCAACGCCACTGGTAATTGCATCACCGGCTTTACCCGAACCATGGCTGCTTATCCAACCAAAGCCTTGTAATTCTATCGGCGCTTCTTCCGGCGCTGGCCCAACCAATGCAGCATCACCTGCGCCATGTGTTTTACCAAAAGTATGCCCACCCGCAATCAATGCGACGGTTTCTTCGTCATTCATTGCCATTCGTGCGAAGGTTTCACGAATATCAACAGCAGCAGCAAGTGGGTCAGGGTTTCCGTTTGGCCCTTCTGGATTCACATAGATAAGCCCCATTTGGACAGCAGCAAGTGGGTTTTCCAAATCGCGGTCTCCGCTATAGCGAGTATCGCCAAGCCAAGTCTTTTCTGTGCCCCAATAAACATCTTCCTCTGGCGCCCAAATGTCTTCTCGACCGCCTGCATAACCAATCGTTTTGAATCCCATCGACTCCAATGCAACGTTACCCGTTAGGATCAGCAAATCAGCCCAAGAGATCTGTTGGCCATATTTTTGTTTGATCGGCCAAAGTAATCGACGAGCTTTATCTAAGTTTCCGTTGTCAGGCCAGCTATTGACTGGCGCAAATCGCTGATTCCCAGTGCCTGCGCCACCGCGTCCATCTGATGTTCTGTAGGTACCCGCGCTGTGCCACGCCATACGAATAAAAAACGGGCCATAATGACCAAAATCTGCAGGCCACCAATCTTGAGAGTCAGTCATTACTGCATGAATGTCTTGCTTGACCGCTTCGAGATCGAGCGCTTTGAATGCGTTTCGGTAATTAAAACCACCGCCTAGGGGATTAGATTCAGGGGTGTGTTGATGCAAAATACTGATGCGAAGTTGGTTTGGCCACCAATCACGATTTGTGGTGCCACCACCAGCAGAATTGTGGAATGGGCATTGACTCATATCAGACATAACTTTCCTCCAGATAAACGCATGTTGTCTGCGCAGACTTAAGGTATAGATGGATTAGCCCCTCGTATCCAATTGGAAGATCTGAACGTTGTAATAGGTAATTTCGATGTCATACGTGATAAACAAAAAATAGATATATATCATATGTTTACATTGATTCGCCATTCTCACGTTTGATACGGTGCATTCACAAATAAGCCTCTCAAGTGAAACACCCAAAACCGACCAATGAAACCGAGAGTCAACCCAAAAAAATAAGCCCCGCGAAATGCGGGGCTCGGTATGACTTATTTAACGCTTACTAAGCGTGAATCATTACTGAAGTGCCCAAGGGCCATTAGCAGATCCTGGCATGTCACCTTTAGTCCACCATTTCGCCTTGTACGTGCTACCTTGGTACGTTGTTTGATCACCACCTGTGTAGACTTTATCTGAACGCCACTCGTTCAATGAACCATCGTCAAACTCTTCCCAAACGGAAGCTTTGCCTGGCTCTTCACCTTTGGTCCACCATTTCGCGGTAAACTCAACACCATTGTGAATGACTTTGTCACCCGTGTTGTAAACCTTGTTGGCGTCCCAGTTGCTGTCAGTTGGCCCCGTATCACCTTTCACGTTAACCGCAACGGTGGCTGAATCAGCATCCGAACCGTCAGTCACTGTTACCACGACTGAGATCACGCTGTCTTTATCAGATGCAGGTGCAGTCACAGTAATAACTGCAGAGTTACCATTTTGAGCAACGACACCTTCGCTTGCAGTAAAGGTCAGCGCATCGCCTTCAGCATCAGAAGCAGACACCGAGATATCGACAGACTCGCCAGCGTTAACTGAAACTGATGAAGGAACGGTCAGTGCTGGTGGCGTATTTTCAACAACGCCAGAGCCTTTCACATTCACAGCCACGGTAGCCACGTCAGATTTCTTACCATCTGTTGCAGTTACTGTAATCGTCTCAGTGACATCTGTTGCGGTGTTCGGTGCTTTGTAAGTCACAGTCGCTGTGCCATCGCCATTATCAACGACATCTGCACCAGACGCGGTAAATGACAATGCGTCGCCGTCTGCGTCTTTCGCTGAAACAGCAAAGCTAATCACTTGACCAGATTCCGCGGCTTGTGCACCCGGTACAGAAATGACTGGCGCTTCATTTGGCATTACATTCGCGCTAAACACGTTGTCAATTTGCTGTGCCAGTGGCGATTTCAGGTTGGTACACTCTTTTAGCTTAGTACCGTGATTGATGAAGGTACCTTCACACTGAATGTCACCGTGTACCTGCCAAACGATAATACCGCCAAGATCGTTGTTCACAACATACTCAGCTTTCTTACGAATGGCTTCTTCATCGTCGTAGCTAAGGAAATACTTTCCTTTCACTGCATAAGGCACTTCTGCATTGGCGTCCCAGAAATGCTCCCAGCCGTTTTGCTTAATGATGTAGTTGTAGTTTGGTTGACCTTCAAACGCTTTCCAGTTATCCAAGTCCACTGACGACTCAGTCGGACCATCAACGGAGAAATTCACGGTACGCTTGTCGGTAGGTGCGCCTAAGTACGCCGTTGTTTCGTTAGTTTGAACACCACGACCGTAGAACGCTGCACCGAAGTTAATCTTCTTAGATGGAATACCACGCGCCTGCATCCAAACGCGCAAATCGTCCAACGTTAGTCCATCAAACTCTTCTTCTGGGTACGGGTACAGCGGGGAGTTATGACCCGCAACGTTTGACCAACCACCGTTAAGGTCGTACGTCATCATGTTGAAGTAATCCATCGAGTTCGACAGACGATTCCAATCATAACCGTCTAGTGCTGCAGGTACTGCTTTAAACGCAGCAGTCAGAAGTTTGTCATCACCAATACGCGCACGAATGTCATCCATCAACTGTTCAAAGTTAGCGTAATCGACATCAGAGCCAGTGAAGTTCATGCCGCCAGAACCAGGGAATTCCCAATCAATATCAATACCGTGGAAACCTAGTGCCATTAGACGGTCTACGTCAGCAAGGAAACGTTCTTTTTTGACCGGATCAGCCGCCATTTCAGGGAAGTGCTTAGACATACTCCAGCCGCCAAGTGAGGCCATCACTTTCACGCCTTTTTGGTTTGCCAAATCAATCAAACCCGGTGCGCCGCCTTCTTTTTTCAACGGAATTGGCATTTGGCCTGTTACGCCTGACGGCGCATGTTTCCAACCGCGTCCATCTTTCACAAAACCTTGTGCTTGTACTTTTGCTAGCTGATCAGCCTGCCATGGTTCGTTTCCAGGGAACTCATGAATGTACTCAAGCTCACCCCAAAGAATATGGAAATCCCAGCTTGAATAAACATCTGGGTGCAACAGTGGGCCTGGTTCTTGAACAGAATTAGGTTGGTAGATGTTCTTGTTACGTAAATCGCCACTGTGTAGCGAGCCATCTTTTGCTACGCCGAAAAAGGAGAAGTTAAGGATGGAGTAGATATCCATGTCTACGTTTAAATGGGTTGCTTCGCCTTTTACGCTAAAACCTGCATCAGTGCCCTTCCACGCTTCCCATTGCGTCAGGTAACCAATAACCGCTTTATCATGTGTCGGTGCGGCTTGCAGTGAGGCACTCATGCCTAACACGCCAGCGACACATACGGCAACCGCTGTGAACTTAAGTCCTTTATACATTGTTATTTTTCTCCACGTCTTGGATGTTGGTTGTTGTGCTAACACCTACTTTTCCATTACTTAATTTCTGACGCGAATGTAAATATCAAACTTTGGTATCAAGGTTAGGAATGTGTTTACTCAGTTACATTTATTTCGTAAATTTTTTGCAGCAATGCAGCTAATTGGAAGAGAAAAACAGGCGAATATCACATTGTTAACAATTCGTTTTTTATCTTAAAAATCAACCATATTTAACCATCATCACGATGAAGCTGAGTGAAGTAAAGACGTTAAATAATAGATAAAAAAAACTCCGCCAGCGTAAGGCATGGCGGAGACAAGCAACAAATGTGAAGCGCTAACTAAATATTCCCTTCAGCAGGGAAATAGTGAGTGTAAGCCGTGCCGTGTAAGCACTATGGCTTATAGCAAATGGCATACCAATTAATTCAATCGGCAGAACATATGGGAGGACGGGTACTTATTACACAGAAATTCAAAGCATGACGTTAGATATTGGGGCAATTTTTGCACCATCTATGCGCAAGGTGGCAACGAGGACTGGCTCTAAACGTGCATTTCAAACCGTCATTCTTACCTTCAACGTTAGCAGCGTCACATCTTGTTTAGCTTTAACGATTCCAATCTGACCTCTGCTTGATGATAATGTCTCACTTCAAGGCTTTGCCAATAACAACCAGTGAGATAGCTACCATGGATTTTGCGTTACCTCTCGTCATCCTCGTGATATTCGTTTTCATTATTCTTAACCGCCAGAAGGCTAAGAAAGCCGCAGCAGAAAACATTGAAGCTGGCACAGCATTCTTAGACAAAAATGCACAAGAGGAAGGTGTGATGACCACCGCTTCTGGTCTTCAATACAAGGTGTTGGAACAAGGCGAAGGCGAAGCACACCCAACCGCCAAATCTCGCGTAAAAGTGCACTACCACGGCACCTTGCTCGATGGCACTGTGTTTGACAGTTCTGTGCAACGTGGTGAGCCAATTGATTTTGGCTTAAACCAAGTGATTCGTGGCTGGACAGAAGGTGTTCAGTTGATGAAAAAAGGCGAAAAAACGCGTTTCTTTATTCCCTCACATTTGGCATATGGCAATGGGTCAGCGGGTGCAATTAAACCGGGTTCAACACTGATCTTTGAAGTTGAGTTACTAGATTTTAACTAATACCTTTGCCTATCATATTGAAAAAAGCCGCATACATTGATGCGGCTTTTGTATCTTCCCTACTCCACTGCCTACTTTCAGATTCGGTTTTAATCGATTTCGACGACTGGCGGATGCGACACACTGCGCGTCCAAACCACAGCTTCCTCAAGAGGCATAGGCTTCGCAAAGAAGTAGCCCTGACAAATATCAATGCCGCAGCCTTTGACAAACATTTTCTCAGCATAGGTTTCCACACCTTCTGCAACGATGGCACACCCTGTCACTTCACTGATCTTCGCTAGCAATTGATACAGATTCTGCCCGCGCTCTTCCTGCACATTGAGCAATAACGAGCGATCTAGTTTCACCTTATCGAAGTTGAATTTGAGCAAATGAGGAAACGACGCATAACCTGCACCAAAATCATCAATCGCCACTTTCACACCTAAGTGCTGCAGGGCATCAATGTTGTTCTTTATCTGACTATGGTCTTCTAAAATGGCCTCTTCCGTTATCTCTATCTCCAACGCCGAAGCGGGTACACCGTATCGTGCTAAGCGCTTCGCAATGAAATCTACCGTTCTTGGGTCGGAGATCGTATCTGCAGAAACATTCACCCCTATTTTGCATCCGCTCCCCAAAGGGAAAGTATTCATGTCAGAGAGAACAAGATCGATCACCATCGTATCAAGCTGCCACATGGCACCCAATTGCTGAAAATCGGCGACAAACGTTGGTGGCTGGAGGTTACCTTTCACATCTCTGTAGCGCACAAGCGATTCAAATGCGATGTGATTCGGATTATGCAAATGCACCTGCGGTTGATAGAACATCACAAATTCGCCGTGGCTCAGCATTCGACTCACACGATGACTGACTTCATGTTTGCTGATATAGCCGCCCATCGAGTTATTCACATCACCGAGGAAAGATTTCAAGGTACTGTTTTCAATTTCGCTTTTACGAAGAATGGCCCTGTCGTCAATGTTACTTCTCCCTGCGTAATGCAAGTAGAAAGGGCGATAAATCAGTATACCGACTCCCACCACAACAAGTTGAAGCACAATGCCACCAAGACTGTTTTGTGTCGCCCAATAGCCACTCAAAAAAGGCGGTGTCATCCAATCTACAATGGTGCTAACCGGATTAACCCAACCAATAGACATTACGCCATACACCACCACAAAGCTGACGATAGGGACGAGAATAAATGGAATAATCAATGTCGGGTTAAATACGATTGGCAAACCAAATAAGAGCAATTCGTTGATATTGAACATTACCAAGGGCAATGCCGACAGCGCCAATATGGTGTGACGACGGTCTTTAGAAAATAGCAAGATACAACACAGCAAACTGAGCGCATTTCCAGAACCACCGATCGCAAGAAACGCGTCATAGAACCCCTGCCCCAAGACATTCAGTGATGCCTCGCCCGCCTCCCATGCAGCGATATTTAACTGCGTGTCTTCAAACAATTGCTGCTTTGCTCTAAACAGAAAGTTATGCCCATTAATGCCCACTGAACCTAACAGGCCCAATAGAAAGACATATGCCATGCCGCCATCAAACGTCAGTGGATCAATCACCGACAAATCACGGTACTTATCACCATACGCAATGATGGTCTTCGTGAGTGCCGAGAACGCCATGGTTAGCAATAAGAAACCAAAAAAATGTGCCACTTGCTTATAGAGCGCACTGACAAAATCGACACGTGATGGATTGAGTGGGTACAGACGAAATGACACACAAGATGCCGTCGCTACACCTGCAGTCAACAAGGCTACGAGTGGGTTATTCGGCAAACCATTGTGATCCGCCACCAAACCATTCGCCAACGAAATCGTGACGAACATTGCCAACGCATACGGCACAACGACCATTGGATTCACACTGTGTTTTGACGACAAGTAGTACGTCGTAATCAAACACAATGCCGTTGGGTATACCCCGATCAAAATATTCGAAAAGTAGAAAAATTGTTGCGCAACCAAAGGGATGTTTGAGAAATTTAATAGTTGACCAACAAATATCGAAATCGCGTTACAAATAGTTAAAGGGAGAAGCAGTAAAAAAACAATGGATATATCACGTACATAGGTATCGTAATAGGATCGGAAAGTAGACAAGTTGCGCATATACAGTTGTTAAATCTCAGCACGTACGATTAATACACAACAAACATTACCCATAAATCGCCCTGATGATTGCATTCGGTATCATTAAACACACAAAAACATCGCACTCACTATCTTTCGAAAGTAAGCCGTGATTTTGTCTTTTAATGAGGGAAGACGGGCATACCCGCTAAATCAATTGGCAAGAACTCATAGCCTGAGAGTCCGCACTATCCAAGGAGAGAAGCAGTTTGTTGACGGTGTTCACTGTTGTTCAAAAATTTTGCGAATTATATAGTCCAAAATATATACACTCAACCAAACCTTGGTGTTATTTCTAATTAGCATCCCCCAAGCACCCATTGGAAATAAAACACATCCACCATATAAATACTTGGTAACAACACAACCACAAACTAAGGCAATAAGCCGTCACTAAGCTAAAAGTGACTGAATTATCTAAATGAAAGACATGTATCCACTACAACAGAAAATGTGGTGGCGGTGGCTCGCTTTTCACCAAGTCTGAAACGATCTGCAATCCACGCTTGATACGATAACGACTGGCTTCTCCTCCCAAGCTAATTCGAACATGATTTCTGCGTATATCGTTATCTAATGTGAACGGCTGAAAACCTGTCAGTTGAACACCCGCTTGTCTTGCGGCAACCAGTAAATTGTCAGCTTGCCATTCGCTGGGCAAGGTTAACCACACATGCTGACCATAAGGGTGAGCTTCAAAGTGCATGCCGGATAGGCAATTCGCGGCAAGACGCTGTCTAGCCGCAAACTCCTGACGCTGAAATGCTTCAATGCGCTCAACTGAGCCATTAATGATCCAGTGACTGGCGATTTCAAACGGCAAAGGTGTGGCCATCCAACTCGTCGCCGCCAATCGTCCAACAGCATGCTGCTTAAGATGGCGCGGAACAACTAGATACCCTACGCGCAAGCCTGGTGCCACTGTTTTTGTCAGGCTGGTAACATAGAAACTCTGCTCAGGGATCAAGCTCGAAATCGGCGGTAAACGATTCGGTTCTAACGCGCCATAAACATCATCTTCGATTAGCATCAAGTTATGTCGCTGCACCACTTCAGCAATCGCCATTCGGCGCTCCATGCCCATGTGTGCGCCGGTAGGGTTACTCATGCTCGGCGTACATGCCAATGCTTTAATTTCTCTTTGCTTGCAGATGCGATCAAGCGCTTCAGGAATGATTCCTTGTTCGTCCATGTCGATGCCGCACAACTTAAAATTGAAGATCTTTGATCGAGCAATTAAACCATGATCAACAAGCCGCTCGCATGCCACAGTGTCACCAGACGAAATCGCTGTGCCTAGCGCCAGTACCAAGCCGTGGCATGCGCCATTGGTTAACAAAACACATTCAGCTTCCGCGTTCAGCTTTTGTTGGGCAAGATAATGTACCGCCGCGTCTATGTGTCGTCGCAGCCCAGCAACGGGTCGCGCTGAATTGAGCAGATGAGCGGTATCACCATGCTTGGCAATGTCCATCAAGGTCTCATTGAACAACTGAGTGATTTGATTGGTGTAAACCGGATGTGCAATTGACATGTCAATCACGTCGGAAACCGACTGTTCATTCTTAACGTCTTGCGTCAGCAGAAACTCACTTTCCTTCCCTTGGGCAAAGCTTCTGACAAACGTCCCGCTGCCCACCCACGCCTCAACCGCACCTTGCTTTTCTGCATGGGCATAGGCATTGCTGACCGTCTGCACACTGACGGCCAATTGATCGGCCAGCTCACGATGAGGCGGTAATTTCGATCCCGGCAGCAATACGCCCAAAGAAATTTGATCCATTATCGCTTTTGAGATCGCCATATATTTCGGGAGCCCTGGGGCTAATTCGAGGTTTAATTTAATTGTCATAGTTCAATATTTTTATTGACCAAATTTTAGCCAGTGGTGTATCTCTAATGTATGCCTAATCAAAACAATTTGGCAACATTGAATCGTATTGATATGTATTGAACTAGTTTGAACTATAAACGGCACTGATAAAAAGGAGGCCGGAAACGCATAAAACTGAGCTTAACGCATTCATAACAAGGTTATGGACGTGTCGCTGCTACTCAAGTTTCAGCATCACAAAGCGGAAGGCAAAGCTGGGAGGCAAAACAGTCATAAGTGGAAGGTCGATCCTGAGCTCTGCTAGATATTGATGACTGGCGATGACTCTAACGATGGTCAACGTTCGTCCATTTGGGCGGTATATTGAGGAGCAAAGGGGCATGAGTGATGTAGTCCTTAATTTTACACTTGAAGAGTTTGACGTCCGGCTGGAGAAAGTTCGTGCGGCTATGGAAATCAACGAAATTGATATTCTCATCGTCCATGATCCGTCCAACATGGCGTGGCTAACAGGCTATGACGGCTGGTCATTTTACGTACCTCAATGTGTCGTCGTCGCACAAACTGGCGTTCCTTTGTGGTTTGGTCGTAACCAAGACGCCAATGGTGCACGTCGCACCGTTCATATGTCTCCTGAAAATGTCGTAGGCTACCCGGATCACTATGTGATGAATCCTCCGCTTCATCCTATGGAGTATCTCGCTAACGCAGTGCTTGGTGAAAAGCTATGGGACCGTGGTCGAATTGGCGTCGAAAAAGACAATTACTACTTCAGCGCAACCGCCTACGAGGCATTGCGTGACAACCTACCCAACGCATCCTTCACTGATGCAACAGGCTTGGTTAACTGGTGCAGAGCAGAGAAATCTGAACAAGAGCTGTATTACATGAGAGCAGCAGCGCGCATTGTAGAAAACATGCACCGCGTGGCTTACGACCTGATCGAACCCGGATTACCGAAACATATTCTGGTGGCTGAAATTAACAAGCACTCCGTTATCGGTCACGATGGGCACTTCGGCGACTATGCCGCTATCGTCCCCTTGCTACCGTCTGGCATTGACGCGTCTGCCCCTCATCTCACGTACGATGATCGTCCCTTTAAAAAAGGTGAAGGCACTTTTATCGAAATGGCGGGGGTTCACCGTCGCTATCACTGCCCGCTTTCACGCACGATTTATCTTGGCGAGCCGGCCGATCATTTTAAACGCGCCAACGATGCATTGAATGAAGGTCTAGAAGCGGGACTGGCGGTTGCCAAGCCTGGCAATACGTGTGGCGACATTGCCCGCGCCCTCAATGCCATCATGGTGAAGTATGGTTTTGATCGGGGCGGTTCACGATGCGGCTACCCCATCGGTATGAGCTATCCACCGGATTGGGGTGAGCGCACCATGAGTCTTCGCGACACTGATACTACCATTTTGAAAGAAGGCATGACGTTTCACTTTATGCCTGGACTTTGGATGGATGATTGGGGTATGGAAACCACAGAAAGCATCGTGATCACGCAGTACGGTGCAGAAACATTGTGCAATTTTCCACGCCAGCTTTTTATTAAGCATTAGCAGTGAAGAACATACTCAAACGCTCACGAAAAAAGGATTAAGATTCTATGGCGAAATTACCGCCTAGTTCAGTATCAACAACCGTTGATTTTGAAGCAGACGGCATACAGCATGGCTTTTTGAAATTGCCTTATTCTCATGATGGATCGGCATGGGGTGCCATCATGACCCCCATCACCGTCATTAAAAATGGTGAGGGTCAAACAGCGCTGCTAACAGGGGGAAATCATGGCGATGAATACGAAGGGATCACGTCATTACTCAAATTGAGCCATACCCTAACACCCGCTGATATCAAAGGCCGCGTAATTATCGTGCCAATGATGAACCACCCAGCTGTCGAAGCGGGAAGCCGTGTTTCTCCCATTGATAACGGCAACATGAATCGCGCATTTCCGGGTCACCCCTACGGCAGTATGACAGAACGTATGGCTGACTACTTTACCCGTCACCTTGTCCCCTTGTGCGATACCGCACTGGATATTCACTCAGGGGGCAAGACACTAGACATTCTCCCTTTCGCTGCGGCTCACCGTCTTGTCGATAAAACGCAGGAAGAACGTTGCATAGAAGGCGCACGATTGTTTGGCGCGCCCTACTGTTTTTATATGGAAGAAATGGACCCGACGCAGCTGTATGACACGGCTGTTGAAGCACAAGGAAAAGTGTTCGTCACCACGGAATTGCGAGGCGGCGGAACCACGAATCCTGAAACAATTGAAATGGCAGATCGTGGTATTCACAATTTCCTCGTATTCAGCGGCATCTTGCAGAAAGACCACATTGAGCCACCTAGCACACCCACTTTCTTGGAAATCCCAAATGCTCAGTGTTATTTGCAAAGTGAGCACAATGGAATCTTAGAGCTATGTGTGACGTTGGGTGATGACATCAAAGAAGGTGACCTCATCGCGCGCGTTTATTCGACCGAACGCAGTGGACAAGCCCCGATCGAATACCGTTCACAAACTCACGGTATCCTCGCTGCCCGTCGGCATTTAGCTAAGATCAGCCTCGGTGACACCTTCGCCGTGCTTGCGAAGCCAATCGACTAACCACCTCACTTCTGAGGCATAGCAAACGGCGTTGCATCATCAAGTCGCTCGACGCCGCTTGTTTCTGCCTGGGCTATGTGAACCAAACGCCCTCGCCACTCGCCTTTAGCACACAAAGTTGGCCTCGAGAAATGTCAACAATTCCAACTCTGTGCCACGCTTAAAGGTATCGAGCACACTGAGACAGGGTCATCAATGCAACTTGATCGGTACGACACAAAAATCCTGCAAATTTTGGCGACGCAAGGGCGAATCACAAAATCGCACCTCGCCGAAGCGATTAATCTGTCGATCAGTCCGTGCTGGGAACGAGTAAAGCGCCTTGAAGAGGCTGGGATCATTGAAGGCTATGGCGCCAAGATCAACCCCAGTATCTTCAATAAAAAAACGCCGGTACTGGTGGAAGTCACACTTGGAAAACACGACGCAGCCAGCTTCAAACGTTTTGAAGAAGCCATGCAAACCTGCCCTGAAGTGGCTGACTGTTTCGCAACGGGTGGAGGCATTGACTACATCCTCAGAGTGATGGTGAAAGATATCGATCAGTATCAACGTCTTGTCGACAGTTGGCTGGTGTCAGAACTCAGTATTGAGCGCTATTACACCTACATTGTCACGAAAACGATCAAGCACCAAGGTGACACATTTGAAATCGATGAAAACCTGATGCGATAACCTTCTTTTCGTCTCGAAAAATTCTCCTTAACGCCTCTTTTATTGCTCACCGTCAGGCCATTAATCGCACTCGTTTTCCTGTGCAGAAAAAACACCATGTCTTTCGTCGTCCAATAGAAAAAAACCTCAAGCCAAACCCCATTTAACAGAAAACAACCCAGCCGAAACTGACTTACCTTTTAATGAGAAAAACCATATATACCCAAACAAACTCTCGCTGAACAAGCATCTTGAGGTTGCTTGGATATACACGAGTCATCTTATAGGGAGGTCATGATATGGCCGCACTGAATTTGCCTTACGAAGGAAAAGCCAGCAACGCTGTGTTAGCGCAGTTGGATGATGCGCGCTTACTCCGTCAGCTTGCTTATATAAACGGAAAATGGGTGGCAGGTAATGACGATATTGCCGTGACCAACCCCGCCGATGATCATGTGTTGGGTTATGTCACCTCATTAAAAAAATCTCAGGTCGACAAGGCCATCAACGCTGCGCACAAAGCTTTTGTTCCTTGGCGTGCCTTATCCGCAGAACAGCGGGCAACCAAACTGATGAATTGGCATGATTTGCTGCTTGAAAACAGAGAGGACCTCGCCCGCTTAATGGTATTGGAACAAGGAAAAGCCTTAAACGATGCTCGGGGCGAAATTGATTATGGCGCATCGTTCATTCGCTGGTTTGCCGAAGAAGCGCGTAGAGCTTATGGTGAAACCATCCCTAGCCATATCCCCAATGCACAGCTTGCTACTCTGAGAGAACCGATTGGCGTAGCGGCGTTAATCACGCCATGGAATTTCCCCAATGCGATGATCACCCGCAAAGCCGCTGCTGCATTGGCAATTGGTTGTACGGTGATTGTGAAACCTGCCAACGAAACGCCCTTCTCCGCATTAGCACTCGCGGAACTGGCAGAGCGGGCTGGCATTCCAGCCGGCGTATTTAACGTGGTCACCGGCGATGCACCCATGATCGCCGCCACGCTGTGCGCCTCAGACAAAGTAAAGGCCCTCTCGTTTACCGGCTCCACACGCGTCGGGAAAATCCTACTCGAACAATGCGCCGATACAGTGAAGAAGTGCTCGATGGAGTTAGGTGGCAATGCCCCTTTCATTGTTCTGCCGGACATGGACATTCATGAAGCAGCCAACGCTGCGATTGATGCCAAGTTCCAGACATCAGGCCAAGACTGCCTCGCCGCCAACCGGATCTTTGTACCACGCGAATACCATGACGAATTTGTCGCCGCCTTCGCTGCTGGAATGCAAAAGCTTCGCGTTGGAAATGGCATGCAAAAAGGCGTAGACCTTGGCCCGTTGATAAGCCGTCAAGCCGTCGAAAAAGCGCAAAAATTGGTCGACGATGCACTCGAAAAAGGCGCAACGCTACTCGCAGGAAAATCACCACAATCGCTCAACAGCAATTTTTTTCATCCCGTACTGCTAACCCAAGTTACGCCTGACATGGCGGTATATCGTGAAGAGAACTTCTGCCCCGTTGCAGGTGTGATTGCCTACGACAACGTAGATGACCTTCTTGTTGCCGCGAACGACACCGAATATGGCCTTGCTGCCTACGTGTACGGAAACGATATCCGCGACATATGGAAGCTCATGCGCGGGCTAGAGTTTGGCATGGTGAGTGTGAACAGCGTGAAAATGACGGGTCACCCGATCCCGTTTGGCGGCATGAAGCAGTCAGGCCTTGGGCGCGAAGGTAGCCGACACGGTTTTGATGAATACAGCGAAATTAAATATTACTGCCTTGGCGGTTTACCGACAGCCAGCGGTTGCTGATCTTTTGCAGATACATGGAGTTTGATATGACACAGAATATTGATACCAAAGCCTTGCTCGAAATAGACCGTCAAAACGTCTTTCACGCATCAACGCACCTAAAGCAATACGCCGATGGTGACTTGCCTGGGCGTATTATCACCAGCGCCAAAGGCATTCGCATTCAAGACTCAGAAGGCATAGAACTTGTCGATGCTTTCGCAGGGCTTTATTGTGTGAACATCGGCTATGGTCGAGAAGAAATGGCCGAAGCCATCTACGAACAAGCAAAAAAACTCGCTTACTACCACACGTACGTCGGCCACACGAACGAAGCACTGATCACCCTGTCAGAACGTATTTTGAAGATGGCGGGCCAAGGCATGAGCAAGGTGTATTACGGTATGTCCGGCAGTGATGCCAATGAAACCCAACTTAAGCTCGTCTGGTATTACAACAATGTGCGCGGGCTGCCAAAGAAAAAGAAGATCATCTCTCGTGATCGTGGTTATCACGGCTCCAGTATTGCCTCGGGCTCAATGACAGGGCTGCCACTCTTTCATGCCCATTTCGATCTGCCGCTTGATCGTATTAAACACACTGTCGCGCCTTACTATTATCGTCGTCAAGACGACGGGATGACCGAACGTGAGTTCTCAAAATACTGCGCAGATGAATTGGAAAAAATGGTGCTCGCCGAAGGTCCAGAAACCGTCGCCGCCATGATTGGCGAACCGGTACTGGGCACTGGCGGTATTGTTCCGCCACCAGAAGGCTACTGGCAGGAAGTCCGCAAAGTATTGGATAAATACGACATTTTGCTCATTTCTGATGAAGTGGTTTGTGGTTTTGGTCGTCTTGGCGCTGACTTTGGTTCAATCATGTATGACATGAAGCCCGACCTCATTACCGTCGCCAAGGGACTTACTTCAGCCTATCAACCGCTTTCCGGCGTCATGGTGGGTGAAAGAGTATGGAAGGTACTTGAAGATGGCACAGATCAATGGGGCGCTATCGGGCACGGTTATACCTATTCAGGTCACCCATTGGGCGCGGCATCGGCGCTGTGTAACCTCGATATTATCGAGCGTGAAAACCTGACGGCGAATGCGCGTGATACGGGTGCCTATTTCCAACAACAGATGCAGGCCACGTTTGCCAATCACCCGCTCATTGGTGACAGCCGCGGTATCGGATTGCTGCATGCGCTTGAGTTTTCCAGCAACAAATTCAAACGCGAACACTTCGATCCCTCTTTAAAAGTCGGCCCACAAATCGCCGCTGCATGTCTTGAACAAGGTTTGATCGCTCGCGCCATGCCACACGGCGACATTTTGGGTTTCGCGCCACCACTGGTTGTTAACCATGCAGACATTGACGATATCGTCTCGCGGGCGAAAAAAGCCATCGACAAAGTGACAGACAAGTTGGTGAGCAGTGGTAGCTGGAAAGCCGCTTAACACATTCAAACATCACGTCATGCCATTGAAAAAGCCCCGAATTCGGGGCTTTTTCAATGGCATGACAATCGCGATCATCCCGACACCTCTATTGAGTTGTTGGAAACAAGTGGCCATGCAGATGAGCATTGCCAAGGAAGACATGATTTATCCAGACAAACTGGATGACATTCTTCTTGATATTCCGTGCAATATTGAAAAAATGTGCTGTAGCCGCCTAAAAATGGCTAACACGTGTGCAATTACACGTATTCTCAGGATCTAGAAACGATATTTGTTGACCTTCCCCCAACTGTAACCTTTATACTTCTCTTCAATATCTACTCACAAAAGTCTTCCGATGCGCTTTTCATCTTTTCGTACATACTGGATCGCTATTATCAGCTTGCTTGTCATGCTGACGTCCGGTTTTGCGTCGAGCGCATCAATGATGTCGATGTCAGTGCACATGATGTCCAGCGAACAGATGTCTCACGCTACAATGAGCGAAGAGCATCATGCGGCTTCAAATACAGATTCTGATCAAGATTGCTTGTTGCTTGAACCTTCAACCGATTTGCATGCTCAACATAGGGCTTCACCTAACCCTGCATCAGAAATAGAAATGCTCGATTGCAGCTCAGACTCAACCATGGTTCATAACTGCTGTACGGCGACCTGTTTCAGCGCTGTTGCGCTAATCTCCCCCAATTATCAATCCGAGCAACACGTAACCAAACTTGCGCTTATCCACTTGGAGCAAGGCGTTACCCTCATCGCTCGCGTTCAATCTCTCTACCGACCCCCGATAGCCTAAATCCAACTCTGAAATGTCGTACCACTGCGCCTTTTTTATGCGCCGTGGAGGGTAATTCCGCGTCCGAATTTGACGCGTACAGAATGGATTTAACTCGTGAATATCAAACCAAGCTTATTAGCACTGTCGATCAGTGCCATGGTTTGGATGCCAACGCCCACTTTTGCCGCTCCATCGGCAGAGCAAGTGCGTTTGGCGTCTGAATCCAACACACTGACGCAACTTATCGAAACAGCATTAGCAAACGATGCCAGCCGAAAGCAGTTCTATGCGCAATCTCAAGCCATGCGTGAAACAGGCATAGCCAGTGCTACCTTGATGGATCCCAAACTCAAAGTGGGTGTGGGTGGCCTGCCCGTCGACAGCTTCCAGTTCGATAAAGACCCAATGACCAACATCTCCATTGGCCTAATGCAGCAGTTTGAACGTGGTGACACCTTGTCTTTGCAAGGTAGAAAAGCCAATCAGCAAGCCGATGGCATTCAGCTTCAAGTCGAAGTGCGTGAGCGCGAAGTGGCCAATACTCTGACTCAGCTCTGGTTAGAATTGGGTTATCAGCAACAGGCTGAACGCATTTTGCGCGAGAACCAACGCCTGATGCGAGAGCTCACCACCTTCATCCAAACCAACTATTCGATTGGCAAGAATGAAGCGCAAGACTTGCTCAACGCCCAACTTCAAGTCAGTAGGCTTGATGAAAAACTGCAAGCTAACGCGCAGGTTCAGCGCCGCATTATTTCTCAACTCTCCGAATGGCTGGGTGCAAACTGGCTGGAAAACGCACAGGAACTGAAAGCGACCAATCAGCTAAATTGGCAAACCCTGATGGCAACACTGAGTCAAACCAACTCCGTCGAGCATTTTGCCCTTCTTCGCCAGCACCCAATGGTAAAAATGGCCGATGTGGCTATCACCACACAAGAAACGCAGGTTGAATTGGCCGAGCAAGCTTACGCGCCGCAGTTTGGTGTCGAAGTGATGTACGGCTATCGCCAAGCTAACGGCATGAACGGTCAACCTGCCTCCGATTTAGTTAGCGCGTATCTGACGCTCGATATTCCGCTGTTCACCGATAACCGTCAGGACAGAAACCATGCCGCCGCTCAGTACCAAGTGGGCGCTGCAAAATCACAGAAAGACCTCCTCCTTGCGCAAATGAACGCCAAGGTGAATGCGCTTTTGGTGGATAAAAGCAATCTAGAGCAACGTTTAGATCGCTACAGAACCACCTTGCTAGAACAGGCTAGCGCACGCACCAAAGCGGTTGAACGTGGATACCAAAACAACACGGCACAGTTTAATGACGTGATAGCCGCCGCCAGTGATGAACTCACTTTATCACTTGAGCAGCAACGTTTGATCACCGATTTAAATCTCGTGAACAGCAATTTGGCGACCTTATTGGGTAGTTTTGATTACACGACCGTGACACCTGATATCGCAATGCCAAACCCAGCGCCCTCACAAACAAAGCACTAAGCCGCAAGGTAGGAGATAACAATGAAAACAATGCAAGTAGCTACCCTCGCTTTGCTGGTTGGCGGTGCCATCGGATTTGGTGCAAACCAACTGCTTTCAGGGCATGACATGTCAGCCATGGCTGGCGCAGCGACACCTGCGAGTAATGATGAGCCTTTATATTGGGTCGCGCCTATGGACCCCAATTACCAGCGTGATAAACCGGGACAATCCCCGATGGGCATGGATTTGATCCCCGTGTATGCGGATGATGCGTCAAGCGAAGGCGACGAAGCAGGGACAGTAAAAATTAGCCCAGCGGTCGAAAATAACCTTGGCGTAAAAATAGCCGCCGTTGAGTGGGCGCCACTGTCACCGCGTATTGAAACCGTTGGTTATATTGCCTTTGATGAAAGCCACCTATGGCAAACCAACGTCCGCGTCGCTGGTTGGGTACAAAAGTTATATATCAATGCCGTGGGCGAAAAAGTCAGTAAAGACGATGTGCTTTTTACGCTCTATTCTCCCGACCTCGTTAAAGCACAAGAAGAACTGCTCAACGCCTACCGCACAGGCCGCAAAGGCTTGATGAAGGGCGCAACAGAACGATTGGTTTCTTTAGGGGTCGACCGTGACCAAATTGCACAGATCATTAAACGCGGAAAAGCGTCACAAACCATAGATGTCAAAGCCTTGGGCGATGGCATTATCGCCAGTCTTAACATTCGTGAGGGGGGATACCTTTCTCCTTCACAAGCGGTGATCAGTGCCGGCCCACTAGACGAAGTGTGGGTTGATGCCGAGGTGTTTGAACGTCAGGCGCACTGGGTCAATGCAGGCAGCATGGCAACCATGACACTAGATGGTGTTCCTGGTAAAGAATGGCAAGGCAAAGTCGACTACGTGTATCCAATTTTAGACCCGAAAACCCGTACCCTGCGCATGCGCTTGAAGTTCACCAATGCAGACGGTGAACTCAAACCCAACATGTTTGCCAATATTGCGCTGCAACCTGTCACGGAAGATGCCGTTCTCACTATCCCAAAATCCTCAGTGATCCGCTCTGGCGGCATGACCCGCGTGGTACTCGCTGAAGGCGATGGCAAGTATCGCTCTGCTCGTATTGAAGTGGGACGTGAAGCGGGAGATACCATTGAAGTGCTGCAAGGTTTAACCGACAAACATCGTGTCGTCACTTCTGCCCACTTTATGCTGGACTCAGAATCCAGCCAGTCTGCCGATTTAGCCAGAATCAATGGTATTGAAGCGGCCGCAGAAACCCAATGGGCCAAAGGCGAAATCACTGATGTGATGATGGGACACCGCATGCTCACCATCAATCACGAACCCGTTCCCGCATGGAACTGGCCAGGCATGGTGATGAATTTCACCTTTGCCGAGGGTATTGAACTAGACGAGTTCGACGTCGGACAAGCCATCGATTTTGAAATGCAAAAAGCCGAATCAGGCCAATATGAAATCGTTGATTTCAAACTCAGTGACGACGCTGCGCCGAATGAAGTTTGGGTATCCGGCGAAATCTCCATGTTGATGGCAGATTTCGGCATGATCACCCTAACCCACCAGCCGGTGAGTGAGTGGAAATGGGACGCGGGAGAAATGAATTTCTCCGTGGAAGAAAGCGTTAATCTGGGCGCTTTTGCTGAAGGCCAAACCGTCCGCTTTTTAGTCACCAAAAACGGGGCAGATTACTTCCTTAAAGCACTTGAGCTAGAAGGAGGCAAACAATGATTGGTGCCGTTATTCGCTGGTCGATTGCCAACCGATTTCTGGTACTGGTCGCGACCCTCTTTCTTACGCTGGGCGGCTTATACAGCGTTAAGAATACCCCCGTCGATGCCCTGCCGGATCTGTCCGATGTGCAGGTAATCATCAAAACCAGTTATCCGGGTCAAGCGCCACAAGTGGTGGAAGATCAGGTCACGTATCCATTAACCACCGCCATGTTAGCCGTACCGGGCGCCGAAACGGTTCGGGGTTACTCCTTCTTTGGTGACTCCTACGTTTACATCATCTTCGACGACAATACCGACATGTATTGGGCACGTTCACGTGTATTGGAGTATTTAAGCCAAGTCGCGCCAAAATTACCACCGAGCGCCAAACCGACACTGGGGCCTGATGCAACGGGCGTGGGCTGGATTTACAGCTACGTGCTGCAAGACAAAACCGGGCAGCACGATCTGGCAGAGCTTCGTAGCCTGCAAGATTGGTTCTTAAAGTACGAACTACAAACCGTGGATGGCGTCTCTGAAGTCGCTACTGTTGGCGGCATGGTGAAGCAATATCAGGTGCAAATCGATCCGGCCAAACTGCGTGCGTACAACCTAACGCTGCAACAGATCAACATGGCGATCCAAAATGGCAACCAAGAAGCAGGCGCGTCAGTCATTGAAGTGGCAGAAGCCGAACACATGGTGCGCACCACGGGTTACCTTTCGAGTGTTGAAGACATTCAATCGTTGCCGCTAAAAGTCACCGAAAAAGGCACGCCATTGCTGTTGGGCGACATTGCTGACATCAACATTGGCCCACAAATGCGTCGCGGCATTTCCGAATTCAACGGAGAAGGCGAAGCGGTGGGTGGCGTGATTGTCATGCGCTTTGGTGAAAACGCCAGCGAGGTGATCGCCAATGTCAAAGCTAAGCTCGATGAACTGCAACGCAGCCTGCCAGACGGCGTGGAAATTGTTGCCACTTATGATCGTTCTACCCTGATTGATGCCGCCGTGGAAAACCTATGGCAGAAACTGGCGGAAGAATTCATCGTGGTCGCCGTCGTGTGCGCCCTGTTCCTTTTTCATATTCGCTCGTCACTGGTTATTGCCATTAGCTTGCCGATTGGTATTTTATCCGCCTTTATCGTCATGCACTGGCAAGGCATTAACGCCAACATCATGTCCCTTGGTGGTATCGCCATCGCCATCGGTGCCATGGTGGATGGCGCTATCGTCATGATTGAGAACGTCCACAAGCACATAGAGCGAACCCCACTCACCGACAAAAACCGCTGGCAAGTGATCAGTAAAGCGGCAGAAGAAGTGGGTGCGCCGCTGTTCTTCTCCCTGCTGATTATTACCCTCAGCTTTGTGCCTGTGTTTGCGCTCGAAGGGCAAGAAGGCAAGATGTTCTCGCCATTGGCTTTCACCAAAACCTATGCAATGGCTGCGGCTGCAGGTCTCTCGATCACTTTGGTGCCTGTACTGATGGGCTACTTCATTCGCGGGAAAATACTCCCGGAGAACAAAAACCCGGTTAACCGTGGTCTGATTGCCTTATATCGCCCATTGCTGAACCTTAGTCTGACCTTCCCTAAGACCATGATTGTGGTCGCTATCGCATTGATGGCCTCGGCGTATTACCCCACCAGTAAACTTGGCAGCGAATTCATTCCGCCGCTGGATGAAGGTGATTTGATGTACATGCCGACGACGTATCCCGGTATCTCTATCGGTAAAGCGCGCGAGCTATTGCAGCAAACCAATAAGCTGATCAAAACCGTACCGGAAGTGGAAACGGTGTGGGGCAAAATTGGACGAGCGGAAACCGCGACAGACCCTGCCCCATTGACCATGATTGAAACTGTCATCCAACTGAAGCCACGTGAAGAATGGCGTGAAGGGCTCACCACTGAATCGCTACGTAAAGAATTTGATGATTTGGTGCAATTCCCCGGCCTCACCAACGCATGGGTCATGCCAATCAAAACCCGCATCGACATGCTGGCAACGGGCATTAAAACACCTATCGGCATCAAGATTGCTGGCCCTGATCTTAAGGTCATCGAAGGCATCGGCGCGGATCTGGAACCTATCTTGAATCAGGTTGCTGGCACGGCGTCTGTGTATGCAGAGCGTGTTGCTGGCGGACGTTACGTCACCATCGACATCAAACGCCTCTCCGCAGCCCGTTATGGCTTGAGTATCAAGGACGTTCAGCAAGTGGTTTCTACCGCTGTCGGCGGCATGAATGTGGGTGAAACCGTTGAAGGGTTAGAGCGTTACCCTATCAATGTTCGCTACCCGCAAGACTACCGTGACTCTGTGGTGAAGCTGCAAAACCTGCCACTCGTGACACCCAATGGTGCACGTATCGCACTGGCTGATGTGGCCGATATTCGTTACGAAGACGGCCCTCCGATGATCAAAACCGAAAACGCGCGTCCTAATGGTTGGGTGTTTGTCGATATCGATGGTCGCGATCTGGGCTCTTACGTGGTCGATGCGCAAAAAGCGGTTGCAGAACAACTAGTGCTGCCAACCGGTTATTCCTTGGCGTGGTCAGGTCAGTACGAATACATGGAGCGCGCAAAAGAGCGCTTGAGTGTGGTCGTGCCTATCACCATCGCCATCATCATGTTGTTGCTGTATTTGAGTTTCCGTCGCGTAGGCGAAGTCATGATCATCATGGCAACCCTACCACTGGCAATGGTCGGCGGCCTGTGGCTCATGCACTACTTGGGTTACAACTTCTCGATTGCCGTTGGCGTAGGGTTTATTGCCCTTTCGGGTGTGGCTGTCGAAATCGGCGTCATCATGCTGGTTTACCTCAACCAGGCATGGCACGCCAAAAAGCGTGAAGCACAAGAAAACAACCAACCGCTTTACCCAGAAGACCTCACTGGCGCCATTCGTGAAGGTGCGGGGCTGCGTGTTCGCCCCGTGATGATGACAGTGCTGACCGTCATTATTGGCCTGATCCCCATCATGTATGGCGAAGGCACAGGCTCTGAAGTGATGCAGCGTATTGCCGCCCCGATGATTGGCGGCATGGCATCAGCCCTCATTCTGACGCTGCTGGTTCTGCCAGCCATTTACAAACTTTGGAAAAACCGAGAAATCACACAACACAGTTAATGAATTTTCCGTGTCGACGAGGCGCGGAATATCTACTTTAGGAAGGAAAACACAATGAAAAAGACACTACTTGCACTTTCACTGGCTATTTTCACGACGAGCGTAATGGCAGCTGACATGGATCATTCCAAAATGGACCACAGCAAGATGGATCATGGCAAGAAGCCACAAGAAACCATGGATCACGCAGCCATGGGGCACGGCGACATGGATGATTCAAAGATGGACCATTCGAGCATGATGAACATGGAAGGTATGTCTGCAGTGGGTATGCCAGCAAATGGCGCAAAACCCGACAAAGTGGTTCACGTTATTTTGACTGATGACATGCGCATTAACTTCAAGAAAGACGTGACCATTGAGCCAAATGACGTGGTGCAATTTGTGGTGATGAACGTGGGTAAAATCGACCACGAGTTTTCTATCGGCTCAATGGACGAACAACTCAAACACCGCGAAATGATGAAAACGATGACAGGCCATCACGCCCACGATTCAGGCAGCACTGTCACCGTTAAACCGGGTAAAGCCAAACAACTGCTGTGGCACTTCCACGGTGATAAAAACGTTGAGTTCGCCTGCAACATCCCAGGCCATGCAGAAGCGGGCATGATAAAAAGTGTGACACTGTAACTTTCTTTGAGATAGCCCAGTCATAGCAAACTAACCATAGCCGCAGCAATGCGGCTATGGTTTATCTTACTCCCCCTTCAGTACCGCTTTCTTGGTTCGCGTTTCAACCAACACAGTGACAATCACGGCAAACACACCCACCAGCGCCGAAGCTAACCAAGAAGAAACATACACCTCACCGAACACGCGCGTCCAAAGGATCGCTAGCACCACAAACCAACCAAACAGAAAGGCCGCGTTGTTAATCGCGATAACCAAAAGCGTTGGGAAAATGGGCTTGGTTACTGTCTCTTTGAGTTCTGGATGCACCTTGCTCACCTTGCCCGCAAACACCTTCGCAGTGATCAGCGAAAGAATAATGCCAAGGCCAAACGTCAGCGGGACGGCTTGCCCCCAAACTGATAGCTCTTTGGTCGAAATCATATCCAACGACATCGGAACCAATGCCTTAGAGCCAAACGTATAACTGGCAATCACTGCATTAATGACCCCATTGATCAGTGCGGATATCAGAGAGTCTTTGAGTTTTACTTCAATCGTGGGTGACATATTTACCTCAGCCAAAATACCTTACAAAACAGCAAACCCATGTCGCCACACAGAATGTAGTGCTAGATGACAACTCACGTTTTAAAACTGTTTGAAAATCCCAGATACGGGACTGCGGCAACACCCAGTGTAAATTTCGCTGAACACCTCTTTTAAGCAAATCCATGCCCGTTTCTCGACAAATGTCAGCAAGAACCGCATCTTACTTTGCAATTACCTGCACATTTATGGATTCGCAGGGATCAGGAATAGAGAAAGGAATCATCAGACATGGATAAAGATCATAGCCTCAGAGAAAACCTCTTGGCCTTATTGCTTGGCAGCGCACTCGTCTCGCTGGGCGTCATTTTCTTCAACAAAGTTGGCTTACTGACAGGCGGCACGGCAGGCCTTGCCATCTTCCTCACCAAAGTGAGCGTCTTAAGTTTCGGCCAAGCCTTTTTCGCCCTCAATCTGCCGTTCTACATCCTGTCAGTCATGCGCATGGGTTGGCGTTTCACGCTGAATACTTTCATCGCGGTCAGCATCGTCTCAGTGGCTGTTGATCATCTGTATCGCGTTATTGATATTGCGCATATTGATCCCATTTACGCAGCCCTGATTGGCGGTGGCTTAATCGGAACAGGCATGTTGGTGATCTTCCGCCACAAAATGAGTCTGGGCGGATTCAATATTCTCGCGCTGTATCTTCAAGAACGCTTTGGGATTCGTGCTGGCAAGGTGCAAATGGCGCTGGATTGCGCCATTGTGGTGATGTCACTGTTCATTGTGGATTTGAGCTTGATTGCATTGTCGATACTGGGCGCGATCACCACCAACCTTATCTTAGCGATGAATCACAAACCTGGGCGTTATCAGGCCAAATCGCAAGCTGTTTAGACCCTGATCGTCATCCGATCTCTTTACTTCTAGATAAACAGTAAATAGCGCTTGAACTGGCCACCTTCTCGGTGGCCTTTTTGTTATCAGAAAAAACTAATTGGCAGATAGAAATCCAACTCAAAGCGCTCCTGCTCATCGAGAAAATGGTTTTGGTGATAATGCACATATGCAGGCGTTGAGCCCAGTTTAAAACCAGACGCTGGCAACCACTGCTCGAGCACCTTGCTAATTTGGGGAAGCAGTTCGCCGTACACCCCCTGCAATCGAAACACCGCATGTAACCCGCCCGGCACCACCAATTGATTGACGACTCCGCGCACTTTTATCGGCGCATCAATGGCAATGCAGGCAACATAGCGACACTTATCCAGTTCCACCCATGCAGGGTTTGAATGGTGCAAACCAAATTGCTGTGAAAAATCACGCCCTTCACTACTCGCCCATGCGTGCAATATTCGCCATGTGTTTTTTATCGATCGGTCATAGCCAACATGGCGTACATACGCGGCGAAACGCTCTGGCACTTCGACAATTTTGGGCGAAGGCAATTTGAGATCAGCCACACGAAGATAACCTGCTGCCACATCGGGATCTTTCAAGTAAGGCTTATTGGCTATCTGCATATCATGTTTACGCCATTCACCCGGCGCGACATCAAACGTGGCTTTGAATGCACGACTAAACGAAGACACCGAGTTAAACCCACACTTGTTGGCAATCTCAAGCACGGATGATCGCATGTCGAACATCAGCTGATTGGCGGCATATTCCATGCGAGTGCGGCGGATATACTGATGAATCGACTCGCCCACCACGCTTTTGAAAATACGATGGAAGTGTTGTTCCGAATACGCAGCCACATCTGCCAAGGTTTTGGCGGGCAAATCGCGGCTAATATCTTTGTGAATGTAGTACAGCACATCATTGATGCGGGAAATGTGTTGATGGCTCATTTGACCAAATAGCATAAACGGACATATCGAACAGCATAAACGGACATTCTAAAAACCACAATGCGTTGTAATATTTTTTGATAAGTCATTCATACGTTGTTCAGGTACTGATATGGAAATCGCAACATCGCTTCAGCAAATCCCTTCTTCCTATATTCGTGAGATTTTGGCCGCAGCGTCAGATAAGAACGTTATCTCTCTCGCGGGTGGTTTGCCGGATGAGAAAACCTTCCCTATCGACCTGATGAAAGCCACCCTCGAAGGCCTGTCTGACATGCCCGAGGTATTTCAATACGGTGCGACAGCGGGTTATGGCCCACTACTCACGTTCCTCAACACCTATTTCGAACTGCCAGAAAGCCACATGGCGATGGTTTGTACCGGCTCACAACAAGGCTTGGATTTGATTGCCCGCGCCTACGTGAACCCTGGTGACAAAGTCGTAATGGAAGCACCAAGCTATTTGGGTGCAATGCAAGTGTTTGGTTTGGTACAAGCTGACATGGTGACCGTGCCGCAAACAGAATTCGGGCCTGATTTAACTGCGCTAGAAACCTGCTTTGCCGAGCAATCACCAAAAATGTTTTACGCCGTACCGGATTTTCACAACCCAACAGGGGTGTGCTGGTCACTAGAAACACGTCAGCAAGTCGCCGCGCTGTGCATCAAATACAAAGTGGCACTGATTGAAGATGCCCCTTACCGCGAACTGCGTTTTGCTGGCGATGCCCTACCGTTGGTGTCTGATTTCTGCCCGCAAAACTCGATTGTTCTGCGTTCTTTCTCGAAAATTGCGTCTCCCGGCCTGCGCATTGGCGTCGTCACGGGCAAACGCAGCTATATCGAACCGATGGTTAAAGTCAAACAAGGCGCAGATCTGCATTCGAGTGTGCCAATGCAAGCCCTGCTGCTTGGCCTGTTAGAACACAAAGACTTCGATCAACACATTGATACTATTCGCTCGCTCTACAAATCTCGCTATGAAACCTTGTTTAGCGAACTGCAGCAAAAGCTGCCTGAAGGGTGTGAATTGAACGCCGTTGATGGTGGCATGTTTGTTTGGGTAACACTGCCTGAGTGTGACACCTTTACGCTGGCAAAATCGCTACTCAGTAACGGTGTCGCGGTTGTCCCTAGCCCTGTTTTCTACCCGAAACCAGAAAGCGCTGATGCCGCGCTGCGTTTGAATTTCACCAACGCGACAAACGAAGAACTTGCCGAAGCGGTAACGCGTTTGGCAGCAGGTCTGCGCGAACAGTTAAGCGCCGTGACCAATCAAGAAGTGCCCGTTTTCGTATAACGGGACATCACACACCTTCGTCTGATCCCTAGAAAACAGCGAACAAAAAGGGCACCGCAAATTTCTCTGCGATGCCCTTTTTCGTATGATGTTAACGTTACCGCATGAACGTGTATTAGTTCGCGTCGATCACTTCAAACGTGTCAGCAACGTCTACTGTGATTGCGGTCGTTTCTGTCGCCGCTTTCTCTGTAGCATCAGCCGCAGCCGCTAATGACGCGTCCACGTCGCACGCATACGCGTTACCAAACATGGTGACAGAGCTTGAGAAACCAAACGGTTGATACAGATACAGCACGTTGCCGCCTTTCTCTGCCGCTTTCTTACGCATTTGGTTTAGCGTACCCCAAACCATGTCTTTGTCGGCGTGTAGCCAGTAATCGTAAAAATGCCCTTCTGAGCCGATCACTGTGCCTTTATGCTCACATCCTTGAATCGCATTGATATCATCCCAAATCACTTGGACTTGTTCTGACTCTTGGGTTGGGAAAGTCACACAACCCGATAACAGTGCAGCAGAAACCCATGCTGCACATAGCGAAATTTTTTTCATTTAAGACGCGTCTCTACTGTTTCAAGGGCGCGAAGTTTATCCTGAGTTGATGTAAAAGCAAGCGAAATAAGCAGACGGAATTCACCGACTTATATGGGCTTTATCAGGAATCGCTCTTTGAAGCTAAAAAACCGCGCCAACTACCAAAATGAGAGATATCTCGCCCGCCGGCTGCACCCGCTTCTTCACAGATGAAACCTGTCACCCAAGTCCCATCATCTAGCTCAACTTTTCCCAAACCTAACGGGCTTGGAATGCCCGCCAGAAAATCACCGAATCGTGCCGTAGGCATCTCCCAAAGTTCCAATTCAATGCGATTCCCACCTTCTTTTGTGCGCACCATGCCCGGACGCTTGGGCCCTTCTCCTGCCAACGCAAAGAACTGGTATCGCGCGGCACTGCGTCTTTTCTCCAAAAAGGAAGCCTGGCGACTGATCAGTTGATGGTTAAGCGGCAGTCCCGCCATGTGTGCGCCACAGACAGCCATCACCATGGACTCTGGAATACGCTCACCGACTTCAATGCGAGACTTACCCGTGTACGCATTGGCCATTTCTAAGAGCTTTGGCTCAGTGCCTTTGTCTGAAAACAGCGTGATACCAAATGGCATGTTTTCGGATTCGTCATCTGCAGGCACAGCGATGGCAGCATAATCTAACAAGTTCATGAAATTGGTGTAGAAACCCAAATTGGTATTCAACTGGATCGGGTCAGCCTGCATTTCCTCAATGGTGTAGATACTCCCTGCCGTTGGGATCAATATGGCATCGACAGAATTCAAAATCGCATCACAACGTTTTTTCAATGCTTGAAGTTGATATTGGGCATTGAACGCATCTACCGCTGTTAACCCACGAGCGCCGCCAATAATGGCTTGAATTGCGGGGTCGCAGTCAGCTTCATGTTCATCAAAAAACGCTTTGATCCCGGCATAGCGCTCAGCAACCCAAGGGCCGTGATACAACAACTTGGCCGCATCCAAAAACGGACTGAAATCCACGTCCACTAACTCTGCGCCTAACGCTTCGCATTGGGCTTTGCTTTCGGTAAAACGACGCCTGTAATTATCGTTGCCGAAGAATTCCAATTGGGTATCACGCGGCACACCAATGCGTGGCTTATCGAAGGAATAAGTGACCTCTAAATCAGAGTCAGAAAAGTCTCTCGCATAGCAATCAGACGGGTCGTATTGCCCAGCTACGGGCAACACGTGTTCAATGTCATCCACCGAATGTGCGAACACAGTAATGCAATCCAGCGTTCGGCATGCTGGCACTAAGCCGCGACAGCTAATTCGACCGATACTCGCTTTCATGCCCACCAGGCGATTAAACGCCGCGGGGACACGCCCTGATCCTGCGGTGTCTGTCCCCAGAGAGAACAACACCTGCTTCAATGCCACAGACACGGCACTGCCAGCACTTGACCCCCCTGAGATGTACGTTGGGTCGATACTATTTTGACACGCGCCATACGGGCTACGTGTGCCGTTTAAGCCCGTGGCAAACTGATCGAGGTTGGTTTTGCCTAACGGCACAGCGCCCGCTTCAATCAATGCCTGTACCACAAAGGCTGAACTGCCTGGCGAGTAGGCGAATTCTTTGCAGGCCGCCGTGGTCGGTAGCCCCAATAAGTCGATATTGTCTTTGATCGCGAATGGCACGCCATAAAGTGGTTTTAGTTCGGGGTTGCTGTTTTTGAGCGCTTTGATATAGCCATCTAATTGCGCTTCGCTGATATTCGAAATCCAACAATGATTGACGTCAGCTTTGGCTTGCGTCCACTGCTGACGTAAGTATGCCTCTGGCGTCGTCTCACCGCTTTTGTAGGCATCCAGCAAGGCTTGAATTGACGTGAATTCCATTAGATCTGCTCCATGATTAACAATGTTTGACCTGCTCGCACTTGCTCACCTTCCGCTTTGGCATAGTGCACCACGCGACCCGATTGGGTGGCGGTGACTTCGATTTCCATTTTCATCGACTCAACAATCAAGAGGGGTTGGCCAATTTCAATGGTATCGCCGGGTTTTGCCAGCAATTGCCACACGTTGCCCGCCAATTGGCTAGAAACGGTAAATTGTCCATCTTCCAATATGTCGTCAGCCGTGCTTTGTTCTTCCACCGTTTCGGCAACAAAGTTGGCTTCACCGCTTTCTTCCCAGCGCTGACGCTCTTCATCGAACGCCTGTTGCTGGCGAGATTTGAACGCGGTGATCGACGCCTTTTCTTGCTCAAGCATGGCTTCATAGTCAGCAAGGCTGAAGCGGGTTTCTTCGATGCGGACGTCAAATTTCCCGCGCGGGAAATCACGACGAATATCCGACAGTTCTTCGTGGGAAACCGGATAGAAACGGATCTGATCGAAAAAGCGCAGCAGCCAAGGTTTATCAAAAGCTTTGCTCTTTCCGTAGCGATTCCACATTTGGAGCGTTCGCCCCATCAGCTGATAGCCACCCGGCCCTTCCATGCCATACACACACATATACGCGCCGCCAATACCGACGGCATTTTCAGGCGTCCATGTACGCGCGGGGTTGTATTTGGTGGTCACCAAACGATGGCGAGGATCGATCGGCGTCGCGACAGGCGCGCCAAGGTAAACATCACCCAGCCCCATCACCAAATAGCTGGCATCAAACACGATGTCCTTGACCTGATCCATGCAGTCCAAGCCGTTAATACGACGAATAAACTCAATATTATTCGGGCTCCACGGCGCATTTTTTCGTACCACTTCGTCGTATTTACGCATCGCTAATTGGATAGAAGGATCGTCCCAAGACAAAGGAAGATGCACCACGCGTGATGGCACGGTGAGCTGTGAAATATCACCGATAGCCGCTTCTGCACGTTCGAGGATCGCCAGCATTTCTTCGCAAGGTGACTGCAAGTTGTCGTAATGCACTTGCAGCGATCGAATACCCGGCGTCAGCTCTTTAATCGCGGGGACGGCCATGTTTTCCAAGGTCATCATTAAAGCGTGAACACGAAAACGCAGGCGGATGTCCAGCATTTGAGGGCCGTATTCCACCAGCAGGAAATCCTCACCGCTTGGGCGATACACCACCGTCTCACCGTATTTGTCGGCAGCAAGTTCTTTCAACACAGGCGTAGTTGGCATGAAAGCCGCGAGTGGAAGTTCTTGGGTTTGTAACTGGGCAATTGCGAGGCGTTGATGTTTCTCGGCTTCTTCGGCATCAAACATAGTGACAGACTGGAAGCGCACTTTGTCGCCGGCTTTTAGTTGCCCCATTTTCCACAAATCCGCTTTGATAATGGTCGCCGGACAGACAAAGCCTCCTAGGCTTGGGCCATCTGGCCCTAAAATCACAGGCATATCTCCCGTGAAATCGACCGTACCTACCGCATAAGCGTTATCGTGAATATTCGATGGATGCAGCCCTGCTTCACCGCCGTCGGTTCTCGCCCATTCAGGTTTTGGCCCGATAAGACGCACACCCGTGCGGCTGGAGTTAAAGTGCACTTCCCATTCCGCATCAAAAAACGCCGAAATGTCATTTTCAGTAAAGAAATCAGGCGCACCGTGCGGGCCGTAAATCACGCGCAATGTATGCGTCATGCCCAGATCGGGTTTAACCATGGTTTTGCCAGTCAGGCTTTTATCGTGTTCAACGGGATGAAGATGAAGCACATCACCCGCCATTAACGCGCGGCCACCATGCCCCCCGAATTTCCCCAAGGTAAACGTCGAACGGCTGCCGAGATATTCAGGACAATCAAACCCGTCTCTGATCAGAAGATACGCGCGAGCCCCCTCACCTGTCATCGCACCAAGCGCAAGCGTATCGCCCTTTTCAATATCCAGTACCGTCCACATAGGCGCGTCCGCACCGTTGCATTTCACATTGATGTCAGCGCCCGTTACGACCACTTGAGTCGGCTGGTTGAAGCGCAGCATCGGGCCATTAGCGATGATTTCTAAACCCGCACACGTCTCTGCATTTTCGAGCAATTGATTCCCGAGACGAAAACTCAGGCTGTCCATTGGGCCCGATGGCGGAATGCCGACATGCCAATAGCCACTGCGCGCGGGATAGTCTTGAACCGTCGTTTGTGTCCCGCTCGCCAATACATCCACCGTCGATGGTTGATAATTGAACCCAGCGAGACTCGATGTCAGCACAGTACCCTGCTTCACCATAGGTTCAACAGCAAGCTGAGCTAAATAAGCCAAATTAGTTTCAATGCCATACAGATGAGTGCTATTCAATAATTCAGCAATATCTTCCAGTGCGCTTTGGCGATCGCCCCCGTGCACCATGACTTTGGCAATCATAGGGTCAAAAAACGGACTGACTTCTACGCCCGCCTCCACCCAGGTATCAATCCGTACTGTGCTGCCGTTTTCTTGTGTGATCACGCGGTTTGCATCAATGCCCTCAGGGAAGGCCAATGTCGTGATCAACCCTGTCGATGGCTGAAACTGTCGGTTTGGATCTTCCGCGTACAAACGGAACTGAATCGCGTGACCATGTGGTTTGGCGGCTTTCGTTTCCACCCAACTTGCGTGATATTCGCCCGCGCCAATTTCCACCATCAGCTTGACAATATCGACGCCAAAGATCATTTCAGTGACGCCATGCTCCACTTGCAGACGGGTATTGACTTCGAGGAAATAGAACTGCTGCGTGGACTGATCAAGAATAAATTCCACCGTACCCGCGCTGCGATAATTGACCGATTCCGCCAGCTGAATCGCCGTCTGTTGCAATGCTTGACGGGTTTCATCGTCCAGATTTGGGGCGGGTGTTTCTTCCATCACTTTTTGGTTACGTCGCTGCGCGGAGCAATCACGTTCACCAAGGGCAATCACATTGCCTTCGCCGTCACCCACCACTTGCACTTCAATGTGGCGTGCCGCTGTGATGAATTTTTCCATGAACAAGCCGCTATGGCTGAAGTTGGCTTCACCCAGACGTTTTACGGCATCAAACGCATCGGTTAACTGTTCTGCATTTTCGCAAAAACGCATGCCGATACCACCGCCACCGGCGGTGCTTTTCAGCATGATGGGATAGCCCATGGTTTCAGCGTTAGCAATCGCTTCTTCAACGCTTTCCAGCAAGCCCGTACCGGGAAGCAGGGGCACATTCGCCTGCTCCGCCAGTTCACGAGCGGTATGCTTTAAGCCAAACTGATTAATTTGGTCACTGGTTGGGCCGAGGAACACCAGATTCTCTTGCTGACACGCTGCCACAAAATCGGGGTTTTCACTTAAAAAACCGTAACCTGGATGAATCGCTTCTGCGCCCGCTTCTTTGGCAATAGCGATGATTTTGTTCATGTTGAGATAGGTTTCAGCGGCGCTGCCTTCACCGAGGCTAAAGGCTTCTGTGGCGTTTCGCGTATGCAGGCTGCCTGCATCGTCTTCGTGATAAACCGCCACACTCGCCACACCCATTTCATCTAATGTGCGGATGATCCGACATGCAATCGCACCACGGTTTGCAATCAACACTTTGTTGAACATGCTGTTTTTGTTAGAAAAAGTGTTCTTGTTAAACATAGCTTTGCCTTCAATTCGTCGGGTCGTCCCGAATTAAGACCGAAAGTCTGTCGCCAACACGGTGAGTGAACCCGATGGCGTTAGGGTCGTCCCTTACCTTATTCTTTGTGTCTACCGTACGAACTTACGCCGCTTCCCACACCGAAATTTCAACGGGTGTTGGGTTATACGCGTTGCACGGGTTATTCAATTGGGGGCAATTCGACACCAACACAATCACGTCCATTTTCGCTTCCAGTTCCACGTATTTACCCGGCGCACTGATGCCATCGGCAAAGGTCAGCCCCCCTTCGGCGGTGACAGGCACATTCATAAAGAAGTTGATGTTGTGGCTAATGTCGCGCTTAGTCAGGCCATACTCAGGGTGCTCTGCCACCGCCAACAGCCAAGAGTCTCGGCAAGCATGCATACAACGTTTCTCCAGCGCATAGCGCACGGTGTTGCTTTCGGTAGAGCATGCGCCACCGAGGGTGTCGTGACGCCCGCACGTATCAGCCACAATTTCGAGCATCGGGTTCGACAAATTCGACATCAACACAGATTCAGCAGTGAGGTAGGCGTTGCCCTGCTCACGCAAGGTATCCATGGCGCTATAACGCTCCGTGGGATTATTGGCGTTGTAGAACAAGGTATCCGCTGCCTGATTGCCTTCCAGATCGGTAATGCGAACACGTTCGCCTTTTTTCACCACTTTGAAGTAGTAGTCACCCGCATCGACCACCTCACGAGAAATGGCGGTATCCATTTTAAAATCACTCTCTTTGATCATGTCATTCTCCTTAATCGACGAGTACAGGCTGATATTGGCGAGTGTTGAGAAATCCACGGCGGTTTTCATCACAATGATTTAGACAAGCATCATCTGCCTCAACCGGAAAAGATTTCACCATTTCGACATCAACCGGATTGCGCGGATAAACCACGGCTTCATTCATCGGGTGCGGGCAGGTGCTAAACAAAACGATGGTGTCCATTTCAAAACGCAGTTCAACCACTGAGGCTGCTTTGCTGTGTCTTTGCACAAAGGTGAGCTGACCATCATCGGTGGTTTCGACCTTGCTGAAGACATTGAGCGTGGCGGCCAAATCACGCAGGCCAAGCCCAAATTTCGCCATTTCCACCAGCATGGCGTCATGACCATTTTGCAGCCAATCGTTGCGATCACTTTGGTAATTACGCTCGCCCCATACCTTGGCCACATGGTTTTTGTTACTCAAGCCGCCGACGCTGTCGATCCAGCCCGTATCGTCTTGCACGATGGAGCAGAAAATTCGTCCCATGTCGGAATAGACACAATTGCCTGCCGTCAGCTTGAAGGTGTGCTGGCATTTGAGGGTGTCAGGCAAGTTAATGCGCTCTAACGGGTTGCGTGGGTTGAACAGCAGTAAGCTCGCATTCGCGCCACCTTCCACGTCCGTTAAACGCAGGCTATGGCCTGCTGGGATTTCTAATCCGCCGTGTTGACCACCGAGATACCGGTGATAAAACAAATTCTTCAGTTCCATTTATTGCTCTCCTTGCTATTCACTTGCGAAATATTCCCAGCTCAGGCCACGTCTTGCTGCTTGGCCTGTAAACTGGCAATCAGCGCGTCTTGTCCGGTTGAATTGAGTGGGATATCAAACGTGACTTGCGAACCAAAACGCTCTGGCGCTTGTGGGTCGAATCGTGGTTTGTCGAACACCCAAAGACGCGAGCCCAATTTGAAGCCTTCGTGTAAATCGTGAGTGATCATAAAAATGGTGAGATTCTGCTCTTGCCAGATTTGGTTGATCAGTTCGTGCATGTCTTTACGAATACCGGGGTCGAGCGCGCCGAAGGGTTCATCGAGCAATAAAATGCGCGGCTTTTTCATCAATGCCTGAGCAATGGCAAGTCGCTGCTGCATACCGCCTGACATTTCTGCTGGATACTTATCTGCCGCGTGCGCCAATCCAAGCTTGTCGAGCTGCGCCATCGCTTTGTCTCGCAACACGGCGCGACCACTGCCCCATATTCGGCCTGTTAAGCGACTCATTTCTAGCTCATCCGCCACCATGATGTTTTGCAACGCGGTCATGTGTGGAAACACCGAATACTTTTGGAACACAATGCCGCGCTCCGGCCCCGGTTCAGAACTCAGCGGTTCGCCATCAAGCAGCAATTGACCACGTGAAGGAGCTTGAGTGCCGAGCAGCATGTTGAGAAAAGTTGATTTCCCGCAGCCCGACGTACCCAAAATACTGATGAACTCCCCCGCCATCACTTTGATGTTGAGGCGTTCAATCACCACATGGCTGCCATATTCTTTCCAAAGACCTTTTGCTTCGATGATCGGCGTGTTGGCTTCCATCATTGACGCATTGCCATCAACAATCGGCTTTGGCCCTTGGCTGTTCGACGTGTTGCTTGCTGATTCACTCATTAGGATTTCCCTCCCTGTGCGTGAAACCATGGGTAACGATGGGCTGACAATTTCTGTAAGGCCCAATCCATCAAGAACGCCAAAATCGTAATCCACAGCACGTATGGCAAAATCACATCCATCGCCAAGTAACGGCGAATCAAAAAGATGCGATAACCCAACCCTTCCGTCGCAGCAATGGCTTCCGCGGCAATCAAAAACAGCCATGCGCTGCCAAGCGTCAGTCGCACAGCTTCAATGAGCCGAGGCATCACTTGCGGAAGGACAACGCGAAGCATGAGCGTCCAAGAGTTTGCGCCCAAGGTTTGGGCTTTGATGATTTGTTCGGCAGGAAGGCTTTCGGTGCGTAGCTGAAGATCGCGGATCATCATCGGTGTAATCCCAATGATAATCAGCATCACCTTAGACAGTTCACCCAACCCCAACGCGATAAACAAAATGGGAAGAATCGCCATAGGCGGGATCAACGACAAGGCGCGAACCATGGGAGACATTGGCGCACGCACATACGGGATCATGCCGTTTGCCACACCAATCACCAGCGCCAATAACCCGCTGATCCCCACGCCCAGAAACAAGCGCTGTAAGCTCGCCCACGTATCGACCCACAATAAGTAATCGCCAGTACGTTTGCTCGGCTCAAAAGCCATGCGATCAATCGCGGCTGCAATACTGTCAAACGACGGCAGTAACTTGTCGTTGGGGTTAATCGCCAATCGCGCATCTGATGCCACCATGTAGGCGGCGATCAGAAGAACAAAGGGCAAACAGGCCAGAACAGTGCGCCCAAACGCGGAAGGCTTTCGGTTAATAATCCGAGTCATCATGCTTCCTTACAGCGCGTTATCTGCCGCCATTGCCATGTAATCCGGGTTGAAGCGAAGCGTGATGTTTTGTTCATCACCGAACACACCCGCTGGCGTTTCAATACCGATGAAACCGGCATCCGGTGCGCCTTCTCCCAGTAAACCATGCTTGAAAGAGAATTCAGCCACTTTCGCCATGGTGTCTTTCAGTGCGGCAGATTCAGTAAACGCAACAGCGTCAGCGGGTTTGTAGAACATTTTGGTCGATGCGAGTTGGTCTTTGTAGCCCGCCAAGTCCGTACCGGAAGCGGCAGCCATAAACTCGAGTGCTTTAGCGCCTGCTTCGTTGTCCTGTTGCATGGTCGCCATAATTTCATACCATGCGCCCGTCAGTGCCTTACCCAGCTCAGGATGCTGCGCCAAGGTGTCTGTGTTCACCACCAAAAGGTCAATGATTTCGCCAGGGATCATGGAAGAATCGAACACTTTGTTGGCGTTTGGCATTTTGATGATTTCAGCCAGTAAGGGGTTCCACGTCGTCACAGCCGTCACGTCTTCGGTCACAAATGCAGGCACCAAATCAGCGTCAGTGGTATTCACCACAGTGACATCACGCTCGGTCATATCGACAGTTTCAAGCGCACGAGCCAACAAGTAATGAGAAACACTCAACTCTACCAAGTTGACCCGTTGGCCTTTGATATCAGCGAGCTTGTCAGCACTTTTCAGCACGATGCCGTCATTACCGTTTGAGAAATCACCCACAATCAGTGCGGTGGAATCTACGCCGCTGGCAGCCGGAATAGTTAGTGCATCCATGTTAGTCATCACAGTGGCATCAAACGAACCGGCGGTGTATTGGTTGATCGACTCGATGTAATCGTTCACCTGCACCACATCGATGTTAACGCCGTATTTGTCGCCCCACTTTTTGATGATCCCTGCATTGTTGCCGTAGTCCCACGGCATCCAACCGACATAGATTGACCAAGCAAGACGAAACGTAGGCTTGTCTTCCGCTATCGCTGGGCTTGATAGAAAAGAGAAACAGACAGCAACGCTCAGGATCAAACGTGAGATGGTTTTTCGGGTTGATGAAATATTGCGGAGTATTGATGAGAACGTATACATAACTACCTCTACCTTGAGTTTCACAAACGGGATGGAGCCAAAGAGATATCGATTTCATCTCCCGGGCTTTTATCCCTCCGTGTGACCTCAAGTGAGGTTGACAACTCTCGGACCAGACACCGTGACCTTCTTCGTTCGGGCAATTAACCGCGATACATTGACGAAGAGAAGAAACAGCCGGAACCCTAGTTATCTATTGCAAATTGTCGTCTAGCGCTAACGAAATCTAGTATTAACGCTACGTAGTGTTGATGTTAAATCACCATTCACCGATACATCTTTGGCTCGCTACTGTTTCGATAAAAGCAAATGCCTTGCCAGATTTTCATCTTATTGATTAATATAATTTTAAGGAGGTTTTCTCGTATTTCATCGACTATCGATGCGCCAATTCAGTGCGTGAGTTGCACCGATTTACACCGAAATATCTTCTGTCAGTGCATCACCGAAGCCCACCGAGCAAGCCACCTCAACGCTATTCACCTTTTTTGCCAAAACATCCCATAGATTGACTGAACTTAAATGGCTGAAGAACCGTAATCATTGAACGGTTTCCAGATAGACCCAAACCAACACTGACACTGACACCTATGGAGTACATGTGAATCAAATCAATCCAGCCAAGTTACGAAACAGCAAATGGACAGCAGTGAAACCGATGAATCGAGAAAAGCATTTTCTGATCTCAGACATTGAGTTTGAAGAAGACGGTTCAGTGATTTCGTGTCAACTCGAAGCAGTGCTGTCGAAAAATGCGTACCCCATTGATTGGACAGACCTAAAAAATAGTGAGAAATGGGTTCAAGGTTGGAAATAACGATGGCTCAATCAAGCACATCTAGCAATCAACAGAACGAGCTGGGATAGTCACGCTAATAAATTCAAAACGACGTTGTGTCTAAGAGAATCTATCGAGATGCCTGAACCCGATCCATTGAAAATCATGACATTTGAAACACCGGAAGATCTCGGTGAGTGGCTTAAAGTAAATCACGCAACTGAAAGTGAGCTTTGGGTAAAGATATACAAGAAAAATTCAGGACTTCAAAGTGTCACCTGGAATGATGTAGTCATAGAGGTTTTATGCTGGGGTTGGATAGATGGCATTAAGAAATCAATGGATGATCAAGCCTATCTTCAACGCATTACGCCCAGAACAACCCGAAGTAACTGGTCAAAGAGAAACACAGAGCATGTTGAACGTTTAATCAACCAACGTAGGATGATGGAGCCTGGGCTTGTACATGTTCGTGCAGCGAAAGCTGATGGTCGTTGGGAAAAAGCTTATGTGGTAAGTGAAATGGAAGTACCTGCTGATTTTATCGCTGCTCTTGAAAACCAGCCGAAAGCAAAAGCGTTTTACGAAAAACTTACAAAATCAAATCGTTATACCATCGCCTACGGTTTAACAAGTGCAAAGAAACCCGAAACTCGACTAAAGCGATTTGCAAAATTTATGAGCATGCTTGTTGATGAGAAAAAGCCTGCATAAGTGTCACTCACCAGAGAGAACAAGCCAACCAGCAGGACTATAAACAGGTAACTGTTTTCATTCTTCAACATGTTAACTAACCATTATCAGCGCCTAAAATGGGCGTGAGGTGACCATTGAGGTTCAGATGCGATTAAGGGATTTAAAAGGTTTCGGACCTAAGAGCGAAGAGATTTTAGCAGAAGTGGATATTAACACTGTCGAAGACTTTATGGCCATTGACCCTTTTGAGTTATATAAGCAACTAAAATTAAACGTTAAAGGCACGGGATTAAATTCTATTTACGCAATTATAGGCGCTCGCGAAGGCATTCATTGGCAAGAAGTGGCAAAAACGCGTAGAGAGGAAATAATATACAGGCTTGATGATATGGGATTAGCGCCAAAGTAATACCACATTGTTTCACGTTTGACGTTTGACGTTTGACGTTTGACGTTTGCTCCATTCTGGGACCATCGCATTCCCCGTTCAACTAACAGCCACAAGACTCTCAAAGACGATCTATTCTCAGCCGATTTACACGGTAAATTCGAGCTCAATGTGTGGGCATCTAGCGGTAATCTAACAAGAGAAGCCGACACATTCGTCGGCACTTTCTTTTAAACACGATGAATGGCGATGCCCATTACAAATGGCTTCAGCAATAATAACGACTACAGTAACGACGCCAAGTGTTCAGAGAACTCAGGGGTTCGCAGATAACCGTAAGATTTATGCTCATTGTTCGGGTAATCATTGCAGACCAAATGATCCTTCACCCCAATATTCGTGCTGTTGCGGCTGTAATCATCCGCTAAGTGGGTATCAATGCACACATAGTCACCAGGATCAGAGAAGTTCGCCCAAGACTTTGTCACGCAAGACGGAGTGCGCAGTTGATTACGATGATTCAGCATGTTGCCCTGCACTGCTGCCATGCCAAGTGGTGAGCCCATGGTGATAAAGTGATCAATTTGATAGCCTGTTTTACCCATATCACGAAGCACTTCATAGGCAATAATGGTGCCCATAGAATGGGAGACCAAAATCACTTCGTCGTCACGATGTTTCTTTAAGATATCTTCCAAACGATTGTTCACACTGCGGCGGAAAGTAGGTTGGCTATAATACTTGCCCAAATCTCTCAGTAATTTCTTGGCGACACTTCGCGCAAGATGAGAAAACACGCCGCTGTACTCTTCAACGCTATCAACCACGCCTTCAATCCAATCGCCAGATAGCTTTCTGATCCTATCGAAAAAGCCCTTTTTGTAACGCTTAATACTACCCAGTGCGGCTTCTTTATAAGGCTCACTGTTATCAACATCGTTCACGGGGCCGCCGGTATAATGGAGATCGGCGTAATACGCCATTTCAACGTTGATATCCCCTAACGAAGTTAAAGAAGTGGTAGTTCTCAGCCCCTCTTGAATGGCTTCAATCCAATTGTCTTTTAATGTCGCAGGCGCTGGCTTATTCGAGCGCCCGTGAATCAATACGATTACCTTTGCCATCTTTTCACCTTCTTTTTTATATTTTGCCGTACGCAGCACGGAATATAAGAAAAGCGTAGATTGGCATAGCCATTCAAGGTGTCTATATATAGCTACAGCAGCAAAGAAAGGTTTTTCGACACACAACGCAATGAAAAGGCAAAGAAAAGACAGGGAAAAAAGGGCGTTGAGATGCATCGACGGAAAAGTAAAAAAAAGTTTCTCTGTCAACCGTCACGAGGACGATTGACCAGAGAAACAAATATCTTTACAGCAAGGAGTAAACGTTTATTGTCTGTAGGACATGTGCCTTACGCACACTTCTCTTATAGCAAGCCCCTTGCCACTTTTTTATTTGTTTGATTTTAAACACAAAAAATTAAATTACCTGACTTTCATCTCTGGCTGGGGCGCTGTTGTAGTGCACTGTTTGCACTGTTCTGTTTCACTGGCGCTTACTTTAGCGAGCGCATCAATGCTCCAGCCGTACACTCATTTTGAAATAAGGGATATCACCTTTGTAAAAACGCTCGCCTTCTGGCGACATACCAAAGCGTTGATACAACCGCATGGCAGATTCACGCGCATCGCACCAAAACACCTCAACTCCTCGGTCTTTGAGCACGTTTCCACTTAGCAGCGCAGAAAGCACTTCAGCGCCGATGCCCTGCCCTTGATAGCTTTGCAGCGTGGCAAACTTTCTCAACCGCGCACGGCTACCATCAAAGAACACTGACGCGACACAAACAAGCTGCCCTTTTATGAACGCGCCCAAATGCAATGCCGTTTCATCGCCGTCTAATTCACAAAACACGGGTGGCTTGTCAGGCCAAAGCACTTGATGCCGAATGGGGATGGCCTCTTGCCAGTTGATTTGCTGAATGTTCAATCTTCACTTTCCTTGTGAGCGTTATTGTTGGTCAAAAAAGTCGCTATTGCCGATAATAGCAAGAATAAAAACAACAACATACTAACCAATTGGTCAATAAGAAAATTCAGAAATACCAGCGCAGTACATAAAGATACGTTCACGATGACGACACAATTAAAAACCGTGTTGAATATCTCATTATTTCAGCAGGTTAGTCATTATATTCACCCCATCGAACATGCTGTCGGGCGTACCCTACGATGAGACGATTTCGTCTTTGCCCGACAGCTCTTCTCCTTCTAGCTCAACGCGAGAAACACTACTCTTTCAAACCAATTCTGCCGGCATCATGCCCACCAAAAGCTTGGAAAGGTCTCAGTCCGAACATTGGCATTATTGCGTAGATATGGTCAAAAATATCGGCTTGAACACCTTCGTAAAAGACCCAATCCGTATTATTGGTAAAAGCGTAGATTTGCAGTGGTAACCCCTCTGCCGTTGGGGCAAGTTGGCGCACCATAAAGAGCATGTAATGGTGGATGTCTTTGTGAGAACGAAGATACGTTGTGAGGTAAGCCCGAAACACACCCACATTCGTCATTTGGCGAAGGTTAGCGGCATGATGAACATCTTCTAAGTTCTCATTGAACTCTTTAATCTCTCGCGATTTTTCAAACAGAAATTCGCGCAGTATTCGAATCTCTTTTAAGGCTTCAATTTCCTCCTCGGTCATAAATCTAATCGAGCTCAGGTCAATGTTCACCGAGCGCATAATACGTCGCCCACCGGAATCGGACATGCCCTGCCAGTTGATGAACGCGTTCTGTACCAGCGCATACGCAGGTAACATGGTGACTGTGTTGTCGAAGTTTCGTACTTTAACTGTCGTGAGCGACACTTCTTCCACCGAGCCATTCGCGCCGTAATCATTCATCTCAATCCAGTCATTGAGGCTCACCATGCGGTTTGCTGCAAGCTGAATGCCCGCAACAAATCCCAAAATGGTGTCTTTGAACACCAACATGACCAAGCCTGTTGCCACGCCTAAACCACTAAGGAAAATCACCGGGGATTCATTGGCGAGGATAGATACCGACACCACAATACCGACAAAAAAAGTGAACAGCTTGATGAGCTGAACAAAGCTCTTTACGGGCATTCTGCGGGTCACGCCTTTGTTAACCGCAATTTCATGCAGCGCATCTAACAGAGCAAACATCATCCAGATGAACATCACCAACACGGACACACCAAGCAATCGGTCAGATAATGTTTCTAATGAAGGGTGATGCGCGAGAATGGGAGGAATCAGCAAGTCGAGGATCATGATGGGAACAAGCAAGGCAATTTTTTCCAACACTTCATGGTTGATCAGGCTGTTTCCCCATGATTTTTTGTTTTTGCTAATGGCAAAATTGACCGTTCGCACAATGATCTTGTACACGATCAAATAGCTAATCACTGCCACCCCGACCGCAGCAAGAAGGAAGATGATGGTGGGCTCTGTACCATAAGGATCGCTGTCGACCCCCATTGACGCTAACTTGTCGGTGACGTACTGACGAACCCCGTGATCTAACATATATGCCCTCTCTGCGATGAATGTGTCCTGAGCAACAACAATATTCAGTATGAAACGTCTTGTCAGTCACTCGGTTCTAAGCCTATCAGGCACATTTCATCTGTGGTGAGGCAGTTTTGATACTGGGTTGGTTTCGTTCAATTAATACAACTTGTTATCACTGATCAGCACTTCCAATCGATTTCCATCGCCTTTTTCGGGGCCGCCAACCATCTCGTCATAAGCACTTTCTTGGCGCATCACCTGCGATTTCGCTTTCACGTTCTGACACTGCTTTTGAATTTCTAGCAACGAATGAGCGCGGATCAAGTTACCAATATCATCCGTGACCAAGAATTCCTCGCCCTCGATGATCACTGACGCTTGATACAAACACAGGTCGAGTGAGTGGATAATCAAGGTGTCTATGCTTTTGAGTGTTGCCAACGCTCTCAGTGTCATTTTCATCGCTTGCCCTCTATTGGTTATTTCTTGCATTCATTGGCGATAACCCATCATTACGCGCACCAGTCATATAAGGTTTAATTTCTCTCCAACATTCCCTGTGCCTCAGAGACATCACACCGCCCTCGCAGCTAACAGGCAATACGAACGCTGAAAATTTGGGCAAAATATCTCAAAGCAACAGTGCAATATTCTCAACACACCCCACTTATGGGACAAAGCGTCATGTCAATAAGAATGGGCTTTGAAACCCTGTTCGTCCGTGTTTTTTGGGCTTCACACCCAAGGAAATTAGACCAATCTGTGCTCCACTAAAATCGACACATAATAAATAATCACCGATACGGAAATCATCATGAAAAATACGATCACAACCGTCCTTTGCGGCACACTCTTACTCTCAGGCACGGTGTTTGTCTCCGGCGCAGCGTTTGCAGACGACTACGCATGGGATCAACTCGTTGCATTAACCGATGAAACCAATGGCATTGGAGCCAGACGCGTTGGCACACCACAGGAAAAACAAACCGCAGATTGGATTGCAGAACAATGGAAAAAATCCGGTTACAAAGTCACCACTCAACCCTTCTCTTTCGAGCTTGATGGAAAAGTACTGAAGTCTGAGAACGTGATGGTCGATATCCCCGGCCAGTCCGAAAAAGTGCTGGTTATTGGCGCGCATTACGACACCAAAGGCGATGAAAAAGGCTCACTCGGTGCGACGGACAATGGCTCCGGCGTTGTTGCCCTACTCGCCATGGCGAAAGATCTAAAAGGGAAACAACTTCCCTACACAGTTCGCTTAATCGCATTTGGTGCAGAAGAGTTTGGCCTCAATGGTTCTAAGTATTATGTGAATAAAACGGGTGCACTCGATAATGTCGTCGGCATGATCAACCTCGACACCATCATTGGCGGCGACAAACTCTATGTTCACAGCGCTCACTCCACGCCGTACAAATGTGACTATGTGAGAAAAGCCAATTACACGGGCGACACATCTGTTCGGTCAGGCTTGAAAGCGGTTTCTGATCAACTCTACAAAGAAAATGGCCACAAACTTCACCCCACCTTTGAAGGATACCCTGAGGGTGAAACAGGCAATTGGTCTGATCATGCACCGTTTGCATGTGGCGGCATTCCTATCGGATACCTTGAAGCCACGAACTTTGCCATTGATGGTGAAGAAGGGAATGACGGATATTCACAAACCACCAATGACGCGCTCTGGAGTTGCTTTGACGACAAGACTCTTAGTGCGTGTAACCGTGAAGAAGAGAAGCATTGGGGTAAAATTTGGCACACCAAGTTTGACCGCTTGGATACCCTAACCCCACTGTTTAAAGACAGATTACAAACGCAGCTGAACCAAAACATTCAAGTGCTAGAAACCTTTGCCCTTGAAGCGAACAAATGGGTGAAGTGACAAACCGAAATACACTGAAACCAAAGCGCTAACCCAAACGAAAAACGGTGCCATCAGGCACCGTTTTTATATATCCATTGTCTCGCTCATCGTCGATGAGTTCATGATCCTATTATCAACGCCAGCACGTTCACTGCTCGTTTAACGCCTATATGTATTCATCGATGATAATCGTATCGCGGCGATCTGCACTGTTCCGGCGATCGTACCCCTGAAACCTCACGCGATTATCTCTGCGTTCACGTGGTCGCCGCCGCTCAATCACATACATACCATCGACAAGTTGGGTGTCGATAGCTTCAAAAAAATCATCATAGGATTTAAGGTAGTTTTGGACTTTCATCTGCCGCTCTCTTTTCGCCTAAATAATCTTAATGACAACCCGCCTGATTAACTTCAATTGAACTGTAGTACCACCAATCAAAACAGATGTCTCTTTGTTGATCACAAAACCTTGAGAGTAAGAGTTTTACATCTCAAGCAGCGTCACTCCAGCCAATAAACACCCAAAATGAATACGAGTTTCATCGGTGAGTCATGCGCTCAACTTAGAGACACGACGAGTATGATCGACAAACATCACCGCACTAACCCTGACACTCATGCTGTTTTTGTAAGCAATCAAACACTTATAACGCCAAGCAATTTGAACCAATATCACATCTGACAAAACCCTGACATTCACCCTGATTTTCACGCACAACTGCTGTGATAGATTCCGCGCCGAAAATTAAGCACTTTGTCTTTTAGGGACTTTTGAATGAAACGATACGCAATGATCCCCCTGCTAGCCCTGGCTCTGACTGCCTGTGGTGGCGGTAGCGACGGCGGCAATACAACAACTCAACCAACAACGCCAGCATCAGTAGAAGGCAAGATCGAACAGATTTCAGGAAATACCGTGACGGTTAACGGGCATCAGTATCAGGTAAATAGCGTTCAATATCGTGGCGCAACCATTCAAACAGAAATGCTTGAAACCAATATGATGGTCAATGCAAATATGGCCTCACGCGCACAAACTGGCGCTCACATTGAGCTTGAGCCAACGTTTACCGGTCGTATTGAAAAAATCGGCGAACCTGAAGGCACATTTACCATTAATGGCATTGAGTTAAGCTTTGCCGCCCTTTCACCACGCATTCAAAACGGTGACTGGGTGATGGTCTCTTCCCTCCCAAGCGCGAACGACAGCTACAAAGTCTTGTCTGTGATTAGATTCGACTTTGATCAAGACGGGTTGGCGGAAGCCGAAGGCCGCATTTCATCCATTGATTTCAACAACGGCACTTTTAAAATTGGTAAATCGCTAACCGTGTTGTTTGATCAAAACCTCGTTAACAATCCAAAGAAACTGCGCAATGGCACCTGGGTTGAGGTGATTGGTGGTTACAACGAAGATAACGGTGTATTGACCGCCGAAAAGATCAAACTCAAAAACTACAACGACGTCCATGGTGAAGGCGAGATTGAAGGTGTTGTCACTTGGGTAGCGACAGACAAGAGTGCGTTTGAAGTGAACTATCGCGGCACCTTTGATATTCACCCATCGACCAAATACGACGATGGCGACAAATCCTCTCTGCGCATCGGCGCTGAAGTGGAAGTCGATTACATCAAAAAAGGCGACAAGCTGATTGCCAAAGAAATCGAGTTTGAAGACGACGTTGATTTTGACTTTGATTGGGATGCGTTTGAATTTGAAACCGAAGGCACTGCATCAAACGTGAATACCGAAGACGAAACATTCGTTATCAAGGTCAAAGGTAAAGAACAAACTATCTACATCGATGCTCAAACTCGCTTTGACGACGGCCTAACCATAGATACTCTTGAAGGTGAACGTCTAGAAGTTGAAGGCGTGATCATCAGCGGTGATTATGTTGCGCGTGAGATTGAAAGAGAAGACGACTAAGTCGAACCTCTGAATCAAAACGACAAACATAAATAAAGGGGCGAAAGCCCCTTTTCCATGTTTGGTGTTTGAATCCCACGTATACGGTTAACGAACTGAGGCGTAATAAGCGGACAATCACATCGATTGAAAAAAAAGCGTTCATTCACACCAACGACGCGAAATACACCTCGATTTCTGCCTTGGTCATTTCTTTGGATTCATTTGAAAAGCAGTAATAGTCTGGGCGTTGATCGCTAAAATACTGCATAGACATCACCAAATCACTTAACTCAGGGATCAAACCCAAAGGCATGTTGTAGCTGCCCGTTTTATTCAAACGATAGAATAGATGAGTGCCACATTTCCCGCAGAAGCCACGCGTTGCCCAAGGTGACGACTCATACTCTTTAATCATCTCTGAGCCTTCAAACTGAACGTCGGTTCCGCATTGAACGGCAAACAACGGCCCCCCACCCCATGAACGGCACGTATCGCAATGGCACACGGTGAAGTTCGGGTTCACTTCACCAACCTCAACTTTAACGCTTCCGCAAAGGCAACTTGCGCGTGTTTTGTCTGACCCTTCCATTATTCATTCCTTAAAATATGATGTCACTTTCATCATGCGCGCGCGCACAAGCAGTGAGACGTAAAATGCTCAATGTGCAAAAACGGCAAACAAGCATGTGCTCGCAATGCCGAAAAAGAACAACCATGACAAATGCTTGCCGCGTGAAAACCATAGCGACACCACGCCACTCAATGAAAATACCACCGCAATAGTCATGAGTATTTCTGATCGAATGTCACCGCTGGGATTGGACAAAAAATACAATATCGCCGCAAAGCCCCACCAAGCGATCGTCGTAATGTGCCACGCGAACCTTAGAACACGTTTCGTAAACCAATCGCTGCCGAGCAGTTTAGGCAAGTTATCACGTCTAAATAAGCGAATGAGAATGTACTTTTCACCAAGATAGGAATGAACAAATCCAATAAATATCAGTAGAAAAGAACCCACAAGTAACATACCTGCCTCCATGCAACACAAACACCCAAACGGTATCCGTATAAGAACCTTCACCCTACCACAAGGCATGATGTCGTGTTTGCCACGCCTGGCAAAATGACGTTTGACCAATCTGCCCATCGCAGTGGTTGTGACGGTGCAACCCACGTTAACGGTATTCTGCGATTGATCAATATCGAAAGACACCCACATTTCTCTGTCTTTAGACGGATTAAGGTTTAAAACACAGTCAACACAGATTATTCTGTCAAAACATCAAGCTAATGCCGTGTATTCGAATAATCCCGATAGCGCTAAACGCTTAATATAAAAACATTTTTGGTAAGGAGAAAAAGACCAATGAAGGTGACGCACTTCTTTAAGCAGTTAAACAAGAACCTAATTGGCAAGCTTCACCAGACCAGCGAATTTCAACAAAGAATGTGGATTGTAAACGTACGAGAAAGCACGTTGAAAAATGAATCGTTTGTGGTGAGCGAAGACAGCTTCTCAGAACCCATGCAATGGATGAAGCGCCAAAACTACACTGATTACATGATTGACGAGCTAGACCAACTCAAACTTTCTCAGTCGGCCAATTTCAAAGTCGGTAACGCAGAGCATTGCCTTTTTAGGGTGAAGTAGATGTGTGAATGAATCGACGCTTGGTGGCAGCTGATTTTAGCCGCCACACACACCAAAACTGAACAACAAGCCTTACAGATTATTCGTTATTAATGGCGTCAATGATCGCTTGCGGGAAACGATATCGATCAACGTTCTCTCTGTTCTTCACCAGTCTATAAAGCTTTTTCAACGTCTCGATGTCTTCATCATCATTGTCCCAAAATAATCCGCCTGCTGTCCTCACAGCTCCCCAGATCATGTTCGCACGAAGGTTATCCACCCCGTTTTGGCGAAGCAATGTGAATAAAATATCGTCGGCTTGCTCTCGATCAACTTGATGATTGTAAAACAGCCAGTCATGAACCAAAGCTGGCATCATAACGTCTGGGTGAAACGGCGTGAACGTGATCTGCCAAGCGATGGCTGGAATTGTTGCGCCGTCATAACGAAAATATTTAGGAACAACAATATCCACGCCATCGGCTTCAATTTCAAAGTCCCATGTTAATTCGTATTTATTAACCAACGCACTGGGCTGAAGTTTGGGTTGTTTAAGCATCGCATTCTCCTACTCACGACTTAAGGGTATAGCATAGTTATTACACCGCCCTTGTTGCCATGCAGCGAAGTGGACCTTCCACAATCGAGCCATTACGGCGGCGTAGGGAAATTACGATTAGGAATGGCAGAGAAAGCCAACCAATCGATCCACCAGATCCAGCCTTTTCATTCGTTTTTGGCGGTACAATCGTTTTTGTATCCGTCCCATTATCGGTGTCTGGTGTTGTTGTGTTGCCGGTTCCAGGATCATCAGCCCTTGTGATGACTTTGGCTTCATTGCAAATGCCATCCATGCACGCTTCTATCCACGCGGTATAGTTTGAAACTTGCGTGTAAACTGTTGAGGTATTCCCGCAGCGGTAAATAGACCCAAAGTAGCTTCCTCCCCAACTGGTCACTCCTACTAGGTACTGCTCCAGAGAGTGAGTATCTTTCCACACCATTGGGCCACCTGAGTCACCCTGACACGCGCCAATCTGATCGATGGGATGAACACTCGCGACCGATTCAGCACCTGCACAAATAAAGGCATTGTCGTCATCTAACATGGAAGGCAATAGCGCATCATGCTGATTTGAAAATGTGTTGAACTCTTGTCGGCACGCTGCATCCGTCATTGCGTAGGTGTTTACCGATTGCAGCTTACGTGGCATATCGAATTGGCTGTGACGGGGATTGATAAAACCATAGCCGCTAATAAGTTGCGACTTTTCAGGCGCATAGCGATTCTGCCATGCAGCGTTGTCATAGGCCGCTTGCACAGAGGGCGACGCGATCTTAATGGCTTTGGCCGGAGACGCTACCGACGAATCTAATTCGATCAATGCAATGTCTGCATTCATTGAGTGGCTTTCATGGTCCCAGCCTGCATGGATATACACTTTTCGGGCAGAAACAGCTCTCGCCTTAAATTCTGGCGCTTGTGTGTCGGCTTCACCTGTTGAGACAAATACGTCCGCTGCATCTTGAGGCAGCATGGTAATGATTATTCCGCTAATGTCGTAATCAATATAAAAACAATGTGCTGCCGTTAGAATCCATTTGGCTTCACCCGTTTTATTGTCTTCAATCACGGTGCCGCCACAGCGTCCCACTTTGTCAAACAAATGGGATTCAACATAGGCTTGCCAAGGCGCCTCCGAAATATCTGTGTCTGAGCCGTTCAAAATATACGGAGAGAAAGGCGAGTCCTTCAAAGCCGCCTCTGAAGCAGAAACAGTGGTGCTCACCGAGCATACAGCCGCGATCGCTAAAGAAAGAAACCCAAAGACATTTTTCATATATTTTCCAAAAGTAGAGTAAAAGAGAGCAACCGTTCCGGTGCTAGTAGCAACGCTAGGGCGAAAACTAGTGCGCATTGTTCGCGATGACATTGACTTTCTCTATGAACCGATGGCTGCAATCTTCCACTGTCGTGATCCAGACACGTCCTAGAAACTCAGTGAAAGAAACCGCAAAAAGGCTATCGAAAGGCATCAATAAATGGGAAGTCGTTTCACCACTCGACATTTCATCGGAAAATGAGCAGGTTTCTCTTTGTGTCAGGAGCAGTTGTTTACTGCTATCAAAGAGCTCGTAGACGATTTCTGCTTTCGCATGGCTCTCGCCAAACACCGTACTCGGGATAGACAATTCTTTGTGTTCAATGTGGTAGGCAATGGCATAGTGTGGAAAATCAGATCTGCCAACGGTAAGGGCGTTGCCATCAGCAACGGAATATTTACTGTTCAACAACTCAGTTCTAGTCACGTTGGCGACGGCCTGATAGAAATTGATTTCGTAGCCTTGAAGCGCTGACTGTTCGATTTCTTCTTTTGTGCTCTTGGTCGGGTCAACAAGTACTTCAACGTTTGCGATGCAGTGCTGTCCGCATGTGCTGCTTTTGTCGGTTTCCGGAAGGTTAACGCCGATAGTGCATGCCGAAAGGGATAAAAGAGAGAGTGCTAATAATAGTGTTCGCATAAGTTTCACATTTTTATTTTCATTAAGATCCGCACTTCATCCCTATGTGCGAACCTTTTACGTTAATGGCTCTAGTTTTCAATAAATACCATCGCAATTGATGACTATTCTCTAGAAGGTATAATTAACACCAGCAAAGAAACCAAACTGGTTTTCGTTCTTGTATTCTAGATTTGCGCCGCTATTTTCGAATTTGGTAGAGTTGCCATTAAGGCGCATATAGTTAACACCAGATTCAAACGCCCAGTTTTCATTAAGCGCGTAGCCAATACTGGTATTCAAACCCACAGCCAAACCGCTAGATTTAATGTTTGTTTTATCGGCAAAGGCAAACATCGATTTTGACTCCATCTCAACTTCTGAGGAATAACGACCAAGACTACCACCAACAACCCAATACATTCTGTCATTGATCGGCAGCATGTAGTCCAACCCTAAACCACCAATACTTTCCTGACGTTTAATATCAACCGCACCTAATTGAACTTGATTAGAGGATAACACTCTTGATTGCGCAGAATCTTCACTGGTCACACGCCAAAAAGCATATGCTCGAAAATTATCATTGAACTTGTAACCGAGCTTTAGATCATTATAAATTGAGTCATCAATTGCCCCACCCAATCCGCCAAGCGTAGAGTCCATCTGGCTATTACCTAAATCCGATATCAGTTCTGAATCTGTATTAATGAAACCAATGTCAAAACCAAGGTACAATGCATCATTGTTAAATGGTGTCGCAGAAAATGAAGAGGTGGAAGTAAAAGCCAAGGCGATTGCTGCGAAGTGAATATTTTTTCTCATTACGAATACTACTCTATTTTGTTTGCATTGAGTTTGAGCCCCGTATAACACAGAAGGCTCTATTATCATTTGTAAGCCTGTATAAGCCACCGCATTGAATTTTCGCACCACGTACAGTGCATGCTGCAATGAGCCAGTTTGATACAGGTCATGAATTCGGCGGCCATTCTCTAAAAAATGGGACGAGCGGTCTAAATGCAAATCAAATGGTTTTCAAATCACTTTAACATGCACCTGATTTTCTCATGGTTATTTTTATAGTAAGTCTATGTTTTTATTGATTTTATATTTTATCTCATTTCAGGGCCAAACATTAGCCTTCCATGATATTCAAATACACAAGGCAATATTCATTCAATATCGTTCATTAGGTAATGCCAAAATGGGTCAACAATTATCGGTGTTAAGCCAGATGTTTCTGGCCTATGTCCTTGAGACACTTCGCACAGTGGACATTTCCAACTTGCTTTGCTTTAATTAGTTATGATTTTATTTTGGAAAAAATAAATGCACGAAAGTTCTCAACTTTATAGTTTCTCTGATGCTGTCTATGATACTGGGAAAAGAACACTCTCCTTTTCGACGGGACACTCGGAATCACTAAGCCCAATTGCGGGAAAAGTTTTTGTCTACCTTTTAGACAATGTAGACATTAGTGTCAGCAAGGAGGAATTATTTTCAGCTTGCTGGGGCAATGCGGTGGTTTCAGATCAGTCATTAACCAATGTCATTTCCACATTAAGAAAATCACTCAAGAAAAGTAATAATAGTGACATTAAGATAAAAACAATAAGCAAAGTTGGATATATCATTAGTTTTGATGGAAACTTGACCATTGGAAATGTAAACAACGAATCAGCAATAGAAAAAAATACACAAATAATAAAGAGAGAGAAATCAAAATCACCTAGTGTGGAACAGGAGACTTCGGAGAGCAATCAATCAAATAAACAAGAAAAATATAGTGAAAATAAGGTAAATAACAATAAAGATGTATTGATAAAAACTCAGCACCCATTAAATGAACCGTTAGAAAATTTTAAAAATATAACATCCGATATTGAGAAAGATAGCCTGCGTGAAAACGATTATGAAAAAAACGCATCGACACGTCGACTATCATCGCCTCTAATGATCGGTTCATGTTTATTAATTCTTATGATGGTCACCATGGCGATTTTTTCTCTCAAGACGAGTGATAAAAAGCCCTACTTCGTCAATAAGTCAGAATACGCATACAGCAATACAGTCGGTAGTATTCACGTATTTTCGAACAAAGAATCAGAAGTCGAAGAAGGAAGCTCATTGCTTAACGGCATTAAAAGTAGCCTGCCCCACACGTGCGAGCTAGACGTTTTTCTCAGGCTTTATCCTTCCATTGATCATCCAAGTCAAAATGCATTGTATGTTTTCATATTGACCCCAAAACACACGGCACTTAACTATGCTGTATCAAAATATCAGAGTGAATCATCATGGATAGCGTTAAAAGCGTTTTTCTCAGAAGCAAATTTACTGTGTCGATCGTCGCTGTCTTGATAATGCTGTTAGCCTACATGGCTTATCACAAGATCAAAGAACATCGCAGCGTGAACCTAGTGTCGACCAGTTGGCATTGTGAAACCATCAAAACAGGTTTCGCCTCTCAAGCGTATTCCGAATATCGTTCTGTGCTTGAAAAGATGACGCTCACCTTCACATCTCGTCATCACTTCTCCATCAGAGAGTTTGTTCAGGTCACAGACATCAAAGGGCAAATCGACAAGTTAGAGAATTTCTATTTTGGCACATATGATCTCGAAGGCGATGAACTTGCAATGAAGTTCGAAACCGTAAAGCAAAATGTCACACACCATGATCCCGTGCTAAACAGTGATTACAAAGAATACGAAGGGATAACGATCAGGTACGCACTCAGCGTAACTGCTCGTAACCTCTTCTTCTATGCCAAGAATCGTTCGGAGATTTTCAACCTCGTCTGCTTTTCACCGTCTTAGCATCGTCAACTTGATTAGGGGGTATTGCCCCCCTAATCAAGTTGGCGCATCGAGAAAACATACCACGCAACCCAATCAACAAAGCTAAACGAGCAAGCCTCATATTCACGTTCATTGTTCGTCGAATTTCTTATGGTGACTGAATCGAACTCAGCCACTAATCAGACACTTTAGGCAGAAAGAAGATGAAATACAGCGGCTTTTCTACTATCATCCTGCCGCCTGAGCGCAAGCGTTTGCTTTCTTTTCTCATTCCTTGCTGACAGGCGCCAATCCGAATTTTTTCTATGGAGGGACGCCTAAAAATGACCACACTAACAATCACACGCCCTGACGACTGGCACGTTCACCTACGCGATGGTGAAGTCCTGACCAATACCGTCCACGACATCAGCCGCTACAATGGTCGCGCGCTCATCATGCCGAACACGGTTCCTCCTGTTACCAACACTGAAATGGCCCTTGCCTACCGTGATCGCATCATGGCAGAAAAGCCATCTGCACAGTTTGAGCCCCTGATGGCGCTTTACCTGACAGATAACACCACGCGTGAAGAAATTCAAAAAGCGAAGCAAGCGGGCGTTGTGGCTGCAAAACTCTACCCTGCTGGCGCAACCACCAACTCAGATTCTGGTGTGACATCTGCGCGCAATATCTATCCGGTATTGGAAGCGATGCAGGAAGTGGGCATGCTTTTGCTTATCCACGGTGAAGTCACCACCCATGACGTAGATATCTTCGACCGCGAAAAAGCATTCCTCGACACCGTTCTGGCACCGATTGTTAACGATTTCCCAGAGCTGAAAATTGTCCTTGAGCACATCACAACCGCTGACGCAGCGACCTTTGTGAAAAACGCCAACGACAACGTAGCGGCAACCATTACTGCGCACCACTTGATGTACAACCGCAACCACATGCTGGTTGGTGGCATTAAACCGCATTTCTACTGCCTACCAATTTTGAAACGCAACACGCACCAAAAAGCATTGGTAGAAGCCGCAACCAGCGGCAACAAAAAATTCTTCTTGGGTACAGACTCGGCCCCTCACGCCAAAGGCGCGAAAGAAGCCGCGTGTGGTTGTGCCGGTTCATACACCGCACACGCCGCGCTTGAGCTTTACGCAGAAGTGTTCGAGCAAGAAGGTAAATTGGATAACCTAGAAGCCTTCGCAAGTTTCAATGGCCCAGATTTCTACGGCCTACCGCGTAACAGCGATACCGTGACCCTCACTAAAGAAGAGTGGGCAGTGCCAGACACCATGCCATTTGGTTCAGACATTGTTGTTCCAATCCGTGGTGGCGAAAGCATCAACTGGAAAGTGAAGTAAACGCGAATAGCGAATAGCGAATAGCGAATAGCGAATAGCGCAAACTTTAAAGGCCTAACCACAATGTGGTTAGGCCTTTTTAATCACCGAACGACCCACTGTATCAGCGCAGTCAAAAGCGAAATTACAACACGCGTAGGCTTTTCACGCGCAAGGTGCTTGTTTCGCCGGTTTTAAAATTCAGCTTTGGCGAAAGGTAGATATCTTTCACGTTGGAGAGATTCAGCGCGATTTTTTGTGTGCTTTCAGGCGCCCAGCTTGGTTGTGCAAAATCGCTGGTATCTAGTTTGATGGTTGTCCACTGATCAGACGCTGGGATCACGGTTTGGTAATGCGCGTATGAACCATCGCCGCTCGATCCAAAATCAGACTGGTTGAACTTAACCGAAACGTCCGCGCCAGAACGGTAAGTGATCTCGACAAAAGACACACCCGTTAGCGCTGTATCCGTCGCGCAAACCAGCTCTACAAATGGCCAGTTCTTACCTTCTTGTTTTTTGAACAAGGTGAACTCGACCTGAATTTCGTCATTTTGAACCAATGGATCAGAAGCTTTAAAGCTCGAACCAAAGCTATCGGTTGCCGCCTTCCAATTCGCCGTGTGAAGTAGATTAACGCCCTTAATGTCGTCTGCCGCCTGAGCGATAGGCATCGCTAAGCTGCTGCAAATAAGCGCACCAAATAAAAAGATCTTAGAAGAAGTGAGTGTCATGTTAGTCAGAAACCTTATGTGAATAATGGTTTCTTCAGTATGGATTGACCAAAATAACCTGTCTGTAAACAATAAGTTAATCTACGAGTCAGGTCATTGGCCAGCGTTTTCGGCAGGTGGATTTGCGAGTGGCAGTGACTTTTGTTTGATGGTTTAGGAAAGTACCAAAGCAACTGCACAGGTAGCGGATTTCAGAGCCAGACTGATAGAGACAGACATTTTAGTATTGATTACTAGAAGATGACTAAAGTGGCTGTCCGTTTTATTTTTATTTCACTGTTTCGCAAAAGCAAATGTGACTATTTCTTTAAGTGTTGCTTCACTCTTTGCTGTTAGCTCAATTTTACCATCGATATAGTCACGGACTCGTTTCCATGAGTTATAAGGTTTGTCAGTTGATTTAGCTTTCTCACCCTCAACCTGATCCCATAAGACATGTTCAAATGTATCATCAACTAAAAAGATACTGTCCGCCTTTGCAACCGAGGCAATTTTTGCATTGGCTTTAAATGGATGAATTGCAGCTTTCTCTTCTAGCTGGTCATCAGTTAAACCTTTACGATCTGTATCGTGTATAACACGGTAATCTATTCTTAAAGCATTCAGAACTTTAATAAGTGCAGTAATTGTCCATTTACCACCGGCTGAAATCACAGTGGTGTCCTTATCAAGGCTGTCCTCAACACCTAGTTTTTCAGACAATTCAGATATCATACTAAATACTGCCACTTCTGTATCACCCTCAACAATCACTACTCGCTTTGCAAACAAGCTTTCACAAACTGTTGGGTGAAAATCTAAAGCAGCTCTAAGTATATCTCTTTCATCATATTCTTCCGTTGATTCAAAAATCGCAGATGAAACTTGATGAACAGAACGTACATTGCCAGTATCTTTCTTAATCAACTTTAAAGATTCAGGCTTTTCAGCAATATTGATTAAAAACGGTGAGTGAGTAGAACAAATTACTTGCCACTTTGTGGATTCTGAACGTTTTTGTAGCGTATTTTTCAGTCTGCGCATTAAATGAGGGTGAATATAAAGTTCTGGCTCTTCATACAAGACAACAACTGTTCGTTGCTCACCTTGCACTGAAGATTCAACTTCGGCATTTGCTTCTAGCATTGCAAATGCTAAAGCCCTTTGAACACCGCTTCCTTGATATTGTAAGCTTGTCTCGATCTCATCATCAATTAAGAACGTAGCTGCTTTCATGAATAGTGGCTCTATATCAATATCACCCACAGCTAGTTTAACCTTGGAATCAAAGTCTAGTATTTGGTTTAGCGTCTTTGATACCTCACCTAATACATCACTTAATCCCTCAATTTCATCACCATTTTCGGCTTTCCCTTTGAGCTTATTTTGCAGTTCAGTGGCTTTTTCAATGTAAGCAGAATAACTTACATCGCCTTTGACTTTAGGAAACAACTTGTTAGTAAATAAGAAAGAGAAAGGGCTATTGTTTGTAGCTTTAAGTTCATCTTCGATCTTAAAACTAGCAGGTACATACATCACATGTGGCACGGCTTGCTGTAATGAATTAGCAAACTTTTTAACATGCCAGGCTTCGACAGAGCTAATCGAATCTGGCAAATTTTCAGTCACATATGCAATTAATTCTTCTTGCTTATCATTAAGATCACCAGCCTTACTAATCCCTAAAGCCTTGAAAATAGGCTTACAGATATCATCTACTTTCGCTTTAGTGAAATTCATTTCCGACCATGGATATTGTGTTTCAACGCAATAAACCGAATATTCGTAAGAATATTCGGTTTGCTCACCATTCCAACATGCAGACATTTTTACTTTTAATCTTTCATCGTGCAGTAATGTTGATATCGCCGACTTGCGTTTTTCCCATTCCTCTAGATCACCAAACTCACAAATAATTTCCATCGTCTCTGCTGATGCCTGCTGAGCAGGCCAATCTTCAAGTTTAGGCTTCTTATTATCTAATACTAAATGAATAGCATTTAGTATTGTGGATTTACCAATATTGTTTGGGCCTACGAGAGTCGTAAAGTTCTCAAGATCTATTTCGGCAAAACCAATACCGCGGAAATTATTAATTACTAGTTTTTTTAGTTTCATTATTATTCCATACTGACGCACTAATTGAAGTGATATAACAGCCTATTCGATCCCAAAACGGCTTGTTCGATCCCACCATCAATACCAACAACAACACGATCGACCTTCATCGTCGCATCAGACGCCCTACCAATTAGCGTCCAATATTTATGCCCAAAATCCTGCATGCAAGATACCACAAAACACAATAAACCATACTAATGATGAGTCACACATCCCACTCAACTGCCTGATTTTTATTCAAATGTGTTTATTGAGTCGCAACAGTTTTCTGATGAGAGTTTTGGCGTTTGCTTGATGTAAACGAGGTGAAAGAAAGGGAACCAAAAAGTGCGCTCTAGGCGCACTCTTTGTTAGTTTTTCGGGGTGTTTAACACTTGCGGGGGAATGGCGTCGCCTTGTTTAACCAGCAACTTGAGTTCGCCGGTTTCATGGTGGGGCAAGGTACGGTGCTTATTTGGCGGTAGGTCATTAAACGCGGTGGCGAGTATTTGCAACGTGTCGCCGTGTGCCACCAGCAATATGACTTCGCCGTGGTATTTGGCATCGAATTCCAATATGGCATTCAATGCGCGGGCCCTGACTTGCGCCGTGCTTTCAACGCCGTTTTCATTGTTGTCTGCCGTGAGCGCATCTTTCGCCCAAACTTGTTCATACGCGGCGGAGGTCTTCCCTTCCCATTCCCCAAAATAACGTTCACGCAAACGAATGTCTTCGGTGGGTGCGGGCAAGTTCAGCGTGTTGGCAACAATGGCGGCGGTTTCTCTTGTTCGCGTGAAATCTGAGGTGAATATTTTGGTGATCGCTGTGCCGCTGTATTGCTCTGCGGCGGTTTTGGCTTGCTGTTCACCCAATGGTGAAAGGCCATATTGCACGCAGCCTATGGCGGGGTCACTGACCACTATGTCAGCCACATTGGCTTGGCTTTGGCCATGTCGTATCACCAAATAGGTATTGTTAAACACTGTCATCGCACTTCCTTTTTTATTCTTTCAATTCGGGGCAACTCTGCTTTTCTGCCTGTGTTCTGGTGTTCTGAAAAGCACTATTGAGAAAATCGCCGCGCTGCATGGCTAAAGGCTAATGCAGCCGCCCTGACTTTGCTATACCCACCTGCTGATGAGTGGTAGGCACGCAAAACCTTCATCTGGCTGAAACCTGATTTTCACATTCGCTTGCTAACAATACGCATCACAAAACACCTAAATGACCAATTGCTCAAAATCACAGCCACATCTTGCAGTAGTGAGCACTTGACCATAAAAGTAATCATAAATGAGCATTTGATCAACAAATGAACAATATTTTCGTTCAAACGCTCAAAGATGTTGGCAAAATGTTAAATAACGGACTAGGTTGATTGGAAAATGGAGAAACAAGCAGTATGACTCTGGATTCCAAGCTCAAATCAAAAACAGAGATTCGCCGCGAGTTGATCATCGAGATGACGCAGGCGAAAGGCAACGTATCGGTAGAGATGCTCACCGAGTTTCTTGGCGTGTCTGCACAAACGGTACGACGTGACATTAACCAGCTCTGCGGTGAAAACCTGTTACGAAGACGACATGGTGGCGTCGAAAGTTTTGAACGCCAACTCAACGCACCCTATCAGCAAAGGGCGTTGACCAAATCGGAAGAAAAACGTGCCATTGCTCGTGCCGTGGCAGACATCATTCCTGATGGTGCAACCATTTTCATTTCTATTGGCTCTACCCCGGCCATTGTTGCCGAAGCACTCACGCAAAAATCCGAACTGACCGTGATGACCAATAACCTGAATGCCGCGATGACGCTGAGTAATGAGCCGTCTAATCGCATCATCATTCCCGGCGGTGAATTAAGAATGCCTGATCGCGACATACTGGGTGATGGGGTGTTGGATTTTTTCAATAGTTACCGCGCTGAATTCGGCATTTTTGGCGTAGCAGGCGTCACGGAAGACGGCGGCATGTTGGATTTTCATGCGTCAGAAGTGCGTGTTCGTGAGGCCATTCGTACCCATTGCAAAACATCCGTGTTGGTGATGGACAGCACGAAACTCACACGGACAGCACCTGCCGTTGGCGGCAGTATTTTCGATGTTGACCAGATCATCATGGATCGGCATCCCGGCGATGATTTCTCTGCGCTCAGTGAGCGTGTTGGAGATCGTCTGAAGTTAGTTGGAGGCGAGGTTTGATGAACGCAGAGTCCTTTGTGGTATTCGACAATATTGGCAAGCGCTGGAACGGTCAGCTTGGTGTCGAAAACATTTCTATACAAATCCCTGAAGGGTCGTTTGTGGCATTACTTGGGCCATCTGGTTGCGGTAAATCCACCACATTGCGTTTACTGGCGGGATTGGAAATTCCCGATGAAGGTGAAATTCATATTGATGGCCTCGACGTGACAGAAATGGCGCCGTCTGCGCGAAACCTGTCGATGGTGTTTCAGTCTTATGCGCTTTTCCCGCACCTCTCTGTGGCGGAAAACGTCATGTTCGGCATGAAGGTGCGAAAAGTCCCGAAGCAAGAACGATTAGAAAAGCTCAACAACGCGCTCGATATTACGGGGCTGCTGGGTTACGAAGACAGAAAGCCCGGCGAGCTATCCGGCGGTCAGCGTCAACGTGTGGCATTGGCTCGCGCCATTGTTGCGCGTCAGCCACTGTGTTTGATGGATGAACCCCTTTCAAACCTTGATGCCAAGCTGCGCCATTCGGTGCGAAAAGACATTAAGAAACTGCAACGCGACCTGGGCATGACGGTGGTGTATGTCACCCATGACCAAACCGAAGCCATGAGCATGGCCGACATCATCATATTGATGAAAGACGGTCACATCATGCAAACCGGTTCGCCGAGAGATCTCTATGGCCAACCTCAGAATACTTTTGCTGCTGAATTTATTGGTGCTCCGCCCATGGCGTTGATCAACGGCGGCACGATTTCTGGCAGCGACCATGCCGACAAAGTGGGTGTGAGAACTGAAAACGTCACGGTGGTGGAAGCCGGTAAAGGCCGACTGACCTGCACCGTGGCAGAAAGCGAATATCTTGGTGAAGAAACCCATGTGTTGTTAGAACACCCTGCCGCCAAAGGGCTTGTGGTGAAAATGCCAGGTTATACGTCGTTAGTTGAAGGGAGCATCGTCGATATTACATTTGAAGATTCGGCACTGCATTACTTCGATGACAAGGGAAACCGAATGTCTTAGCAAAGCCTGCTGAGCAATTATTCTCTCGCCGCTAATCCATGGGGTTTGCAGGCAATCAGGGAATCGAACTTGAGATAAATGTTCAACTAAACCAATGGTGAAACTATGAAGTTCTCTACGTTATTCAGTTGTGCCTTTGCGGGTACATTTGCTTTAGCCACCACATCTGCGGCAGCCGTCACAGAGCTAAACATGTACTACCCCATTGCCGTGGGCGGCTCGTTGACCAAAGTGGTCGACAAGTTGGTGGATGATTTTGAAACCCAAAATCCGGATATCAAGGTCAATGCCATTTACTCAGGCAACTACGACGACACCCGCGTTCGTGCCTTGTCTGCACTCAATTCTGGCGAACCGGCGCAGCTTGCGGTGATGTTCTCTATTGATGTGTATGACTTGATTGATCAAGAACTCATTTCTCCGTTTGATGAAGTGATGAACAGCGAAACCGACAAAGCATGGCTGGAAGATTTCTATCCTGCCTTGATGGAAAACGGTCAAGCTGAAGGTCAAACGTGGGGCATTCCGTTCCAGCGTTCAACCATTGTGGCTTACTACAACAAAGACATGTTTAGAGCCGCTGGCCTTGACCCAGAGAAGCCACCGACAACGTGGGCTGAACTGGTGGAAGTGGGCAAAAAGCTCACCAATGATGACACTTACGGCATCATGATCCCCTCTACCGGTTACCCCTACTGGATGTTCCAAGCATTGGCGATTCAGAACGGCAAAAAGCTGATGTCTGATGACGGCTTAACCACTTACTTTGATGATAAAGACGTGGTGGATACGTTGAAATTCTGGCAATCCCTGTCTCAAGAGCACGGCGTCATGCCATCTGGTACGGTTGAATGGGGCACGCTACGTCAGGCATTCCTTGAAGGCAAAACAGCCATGATGTGGCATTCAACAGGTAACCTCACCGCAGTGAAAAATGCCGCTAAATTTGATTTCGGTGTGGCGATGCTACCAGGCAATGTCCGCCTTGGTTCACCAACGGGTGGCGGTAACTTCTACCTTTTCAAAGACACCACTGACGAAGAAAAAGCTGCGTCACTCAAACTCATCAAGTTTATGACTGCACCTGAGCAAGCGGCGCAATGGTCAATCGCAACGGGTTATATGGGCGTATCCAAAGGCGCATATAAAACGGAAGCTCTGAAAAATTACGTCGTGGAATTCCCACCTGCGCTGGTTGCGAGTAACCAACTTGAACATGCTGTGGCCGAGTTCTCGACCTATGAAACTGCACGTGTTCGTGAAGGGTTGAACAACGCGATTCAATCTGCATTAACGGGTAATAAAACGCCGGAAGAGGCACTGGGTGAAGCGCAGCAATCTGCAAAACGCCTGCTTCGAAACTATCAATAGGCTTTAAGTGCTATCTATAGGCTCTAAGTACTATCAATAGGCTGCAAGTAAAGGCCAGTCGTTAGAAGTCAGTCAGTACAAATAGGTACAGCCAGTAAGTAAAACGTCAGTTGGCGAACACCTATTCGTAAACCAGTAAGAAAGATATCAATAATCTAACCTGCATACGCCCCACCGCTGTCGTGGCGGGGTTTATGTCTCATACCGAGCAGTATTATGAATCATTACGCGGAAATGGAACGTCGCAGACAACACCTCTACGGGTGGTTTCTCCTCACGCCTGCGGCCATTCTATTGACACTGTTTGCGTTTTATCCGTCGATGGCGACCTTTTGGGAAAGCTTATTTTCCAAAGGGACACGACGCAGACCGTCCGAATTTGTTGCCATGGAGAACTATACGGATCTGTTTAACGATCCCACGTTCTGGATTGTGGTAAAGAACAACCTCTTTTATGCCGCCATGACGATTCCGATCTCGATTGCTATCGCGCTGGCTATGGCGCTGTGGGCAAACTCGAAAATATCGGGTAAAGGCTTTGTGCGAACGGCATATTTCACTCCGACCGTGCTGCCGATGATCGCTGCTGCGAATCTCTGGCTGTTTTTCTACACGCCTGACCTTGGGGTGTTAGATCAAATCGGGGCATTCTTTGGCTTTGAATCCGTCAACTGGCTAGGTCGACCTGAAACCGCGCTGTGGGCGGTGATCATCGTGACTATCTGGAAAGAAGCGGGCTTCTTCATGATTTTCTATCTTGCCGCGTTGCAGACCATTCCGGCGGACTATAAAGAAGCCGCCGACATTGAAGGCACAGGCCGATGGACTTACACGCGCCGCATTGTGTTACCCCTTTTGATGCCAACCACGTTGTTCATCACGGTGAATGCGATGATCAACTCAGTCAAACTGATTGACCATCTGTTTATTCTGACCAAAGGCGGGCCCTCTGATTCGTCCAAACTGATCCTTTATTACATCTGGGAAATGGCGTTCGCCTTCTTCGATGCGCCACATGCCGCCGCCATGACGGTATTGGTGTTGCTAGTGCTGGGCATTGCTGCCGCTGTACAGTTCTTGTACCTCGATAAAAGGACGCATTACCAATGAGTTCCGTATCCTCAATGAAAAGCGTATCTCCGATGAAAATCGTCGAAAAATACCTCGATTCCTTTGGTGCATTGCTGCTTGCTGTTATCTGGATTTCACCGTTGCTATTTGCATTTTGGGCTGCGTTTCACACCACCTCTGATGCGGTAAACTTCAATCTATTGTCTGCATGGACATTGGATAACTTCAGGGTGGCTTGGGATGGCGCACCGTGGATTAAATACTTCATCAATACCTTCTTTCTGGTCACCATCGTACTGATCGGCCAGTTTGTGATCACCACGTTGGCAGGTTTTGCTTTCGCGCAGGTCAAATTCCCGGGTAAAGATTTCGTGTTTATTCTGGTGCTGCTTCAGCTGTTTATTTTGCCTGAAGTGCTGATCGTCGAAAACTACGCGGTCACATCAAAACTGGGGTTGTTCGATACCATTTTGGGTGTGGGTATGCCCTACATGGCGAGTGCTTTCGGGATATTCCTGATGCGCCAGTCGTTCAAATCCGTGCCCTATGAATTGCACGAAGCGGCGAGTGTTGAAGGGTGTTCACTGTTTGGCATCTTAATGAAGGTGTATGTGCCGTTAGCGAAGCCAACCTATTTGGCTTATGCACTGGTGTCGGTTTCAACGCATTGGAATAACTTCCTGTGGCCGTTAATCGTGACCAATTCCGACGATACACGCCCATTAACCGTAGGTTTGTCGATTTTCGGCGCACCAGAGAACGGGGTCGATATTTCGGTGATCTCCGCCGCGACCATGATGTCGGTTGCGCCACTGCTGATCGCGTTTTTGATTTTCCAACGTCAGTTCGTACAAGCGTTCTTGCGTGCGGGCATTAAATAGTCGAATTGCTAAATAGAGGCTTTATTGTGACTCGGATTATTCAAATCACAGATATTCACCTGACTGTGCCGCCTCACAAGGTGTCCGGTCAGTTGAATACTTACGCACTGTTTGAACAGGCGATAGATAAGATTGAACAAGATCTTCCTTTGTTCGGTGACGTTGACGCCATAATCGCAACAGGAGACATCACGGATTACGGCGATGTGGAAAGCTATGAGCTGTTTAAGACACAGATTGAGCGCCTCAACTTGCCCTACTTGGTGATACCGGGTAATCATGACAGCCGCGAATCCATGAATGCGAGCTTTCCGCAATTGGCGGGATTCGCCCCTCACGATGAAATCAATTGGGTGCAGGAATTTTCAGATTTCGATGTGATTGGGCTGGATACTGTCATTCCGCAACAAGGTGGTGGCGCGTTGTCGCCATCCACCTTGCAGTTTTTGGAACGCGCACTAGCGGCAAACCAAAACAAACCGGCGTTGATTGCCTTGCATCATCCGCCGTTTGCATCTGGCATTCGGTTTATGGACAGCATTGGTTTAAAAGGCGCTGACGACATGGCCGATTTGTTGAACCAGACCTCACGAGAAGTCCGGGTGATTTGCGGTCATTTGCATAACAGCATTGTGTGCAGCATGGGCAACGCGACCGTGTTGTCCTCCCCCGCTGTCGCCAGTAGTTTCATGACAGACCACCGACCGGACGCCCCAGTGGGTTTCACACAAAAACCCGGCGGTTACATGCTTCATGAATGGCAAAACGGCTTTCGCAGCAGCTACCTTTCTTTGTCGCCAAATGGAGAGCTTTATCCGTTTTAAGGCAGGAAAAGACAATTCGACAACATGAACATGAACCAAAAACGACGCTGTTCGCGTCGTTTCTTCTTCCTGTCAATTTTCGATAACCAAGAAGCAAAAAGCCTCTCAATTCTCACAAAATGCTCTCAATGCCCCGCTAAATCTCTCAATATCTGAACATTTCCACATTGATGCAATGTTGTGGCCTGCCGTCTGTTCTGTTTCTACTCAATACACAAAAAATGATAGGACGTGTTCCGTGATGAGACTCTGTGTGCTCCCCGTGTCTGGGCTTGCCCTGTTGGCGCTATCCATCAATGTGGCCGCCAATGGCAAGTATGACGACTATGGGTTTGTAGGTGGCAGTGCCACTGTCGGAGAATCGGTATTTTCTAACGATGGAGCAAAAGGCGGCGTAGAACCCAATATTTTCTACAACGGCGAATATGGGTTTATAGATGGCAGCTTGTTGAATTATTCCGTGTTGCCTTGGGTGGGCATTTCAGGCCAGTGGCGATTCGCAGAAGTCTCCAATGATTTTGATGACATTCCAAATGGTATCCATGATCGCGACGGCAACGGGGAGTTAGGCCTCACCATTGGCACTGTCGGCGCTAGGCTGACGTATTTACATGATGTCACCAATGAGCACAACGGCTACGAAGTGCAACTGCATTTGGGGCGAGCGTTTGATACCCCTTTTGAACCATTCACTCTCTCTCCGTATGTCGAAGTGGATTACCGTGATGCTAAGTTGTCCAATCATCTTTATAGCGTGTCAACAAACGAAAGCCGTGTCTCTGGTCTTGATGCTTTCGACTCAGGCAGCACTTGGGTTTATAAATCAGGCTTGATAGGAATATACGATTTTTCTGACGAATTCATTGGTTTAACCAAGTTAGAGCTTGAACATCACGACAACGCCAGTCCATTGGTGCAGCAAGATCTTGGCTGGCAATTTAGCATTGGGGCGGCGTATACGTTTTAGTAAATGGCTTTTTCTATGACAACTCTCTTTTATGAACCCTGCTATGTTATGTAAATGTAGCTAAAGCACGTTTTTGGCAATCGGTATGTGAAAAAATCCTCATTCTGAGGCTAATTTTAGAGGTCTAAGTCATGGAAGAAAAAAGCGTAGCGAAATCCATTCAAATTATCGGCGTGCCAGTAGATTTAGGCGCTTCGCGCAGAGGCACTGATGGCGGGGTTTCGGCCGTTCGTATTGCCGGACTCGGAGAAAAACTCAACAAAATGGGATATACCATTTCACAAGAGCTTGATATCGCCGTCCCATCCCAAGAATCTCGACCTGTCGATACTGGCGGCAATATGCGCTTTAGAAGCGAAATTCTGCAGGTGTGCCGCGATTTAGCCGTCGCGACGAGAGCTGCGCTCGAAAAGGGTGACATGCCTTTGGTGGTCGGCGGTGACCATTCCATTGCGATGGGCTCCATCTCGGGCATTTCTGACTTCTATCAAACACAGAATCAGAATATTGGGCTTGTATGGTTTGATGCCCACGCAGACATGAATATTCCGGGCATTTCGCCTTCTGGCAATGTTCACGGTATGCCGCTGTCTCACCTTCTTGGTTATGGTGACAAAGATTTCACCAGCATCCTGAGTGCAAATCCCAAGATAAAGCCTGAAAACGTTGCATTGGTTGGCGTGAGAGACATTGATGCAAAAGAAAGGGAGCTCATCAAGGAGTCTGGCGTTAAGGTTTATAGCATGCGCGATATCGACGAGTTGGGCATGAGCAAAGTCAGTGACGAAATCATCGAAATTGTCACCAAAGACACGGTGGGTTTCCACGTTAGCTTCGATGTTGATGGCTGCGACCCTGAGTTCATCCCCGGCTCTGGGACGCTTGTCCCGGGTGGTGTCACTTACCGCGAAGCGCATCTGCTGTTGGAGAAATTGGCCGAGACAAATCTCATCACTTCGGTTGATCTGGTCGAATTGAATCCGTTCTTGGATCAGAAAAACGTGTCTGCTGAACGCGCTGTGTCTTTGATGCTAAGTGCTTTTGGGCGAAGCGTGCTTTGATTTAAGACCAAACACAACCCACGAAGCATGAACGGCACTAACAACAAAAAGCCCCTGTCTCTCGACGGGGGCTTTTTTAGCGGTTTGAATTCAGCGTTGTGCTGTTACGTTTTCAACACGAACTTCAAACGAGAGGTTGCTTGATATTAAAGATCGTTACCGTTTGCTTGAACGATTTCAGCGTCTGTCCATACCGTAATTTTTGAGTTTGCGTAAGTAAACACATAAGCACGCAGCTCAGTAACCTGCTGGAAGCTTAGCGACATGAAGGTAATCATATCATTGGCAATGGCTACAGACGCTGAAGCGTTTGCGTCATATTGCCAAATACCGGCTTCGACATTCATTGTATCGTTACCGTCACCAAGGTACGCCACAAAGCCATTCCAAGCGCCAGGGTCAGTATTTGTCACTGTCTGCATATTGTCTGACTGTGAGAAAATCGCATTCGCATTAACAGTGACTGTTTGGTTGCCTGTTTCAGCCACAATCGCTTCAACTTGCGAAATGGCTTTGCTTCCCGGTACGTCACCGCTGGCGTAATAGCTGCTGCCTGTAAGGTCGATATTCGCATCACCATTCACAGTCAGTTTGTCAAAACCACGGTCGCCGACATAAGCAGTGCCATTTTTGGTTAAGAACGCTTCGTTCGAGAAATCTTCCTGATCGAATACCATGGTATCGTTGCCTTCGCTACCGATATACAGGTCCAAGCCAGCGCCGCCATCAAGAATAACGTCGTCGTCATAACCCGCTTGAAGCACATCATTGCCTTCGTCGCCAAACAACGAATCATTACCACCCGCGCCAAACAGTTTGTCGTCACCCGCTCCGCCATGAAGTACGTCGTCTCCATTGCTACCATTGATGATATCGTTACCCGCACCACCATAAAGGGTGTCGTTGCCATTGAAGCCTGTGATGACATCGTTTCCTGAGCAACCATGAAGTACATCGTCACCAGACGTTCCTTTGATTACCTGATCGCTGGCTTTCGTTGCTGCTAAAACACGCATTGAACGAGGAGCAGAAAAATCAAGATTCTGACCGTTGTATGCTTTCACATTTTCCAACGCTAAGTTAGGTGTGTGACAGCTAAATACGGCTATACGGTTGTAAGACAGGTTGTCCCAATCTCCAAGCATCACTGCCGTGCCTTCTGAAGGCTCAACATAGACTTCATGAGATTTAATCCACGATGGCAGCGAATAGCCAGAGCGTTGACCAACTGGTAAACAATATCTATCGCCCGTTTCAAGACTCACGATACAACCTAGCGATTTATCGCTTGCTACAACGCGCATTGAACGAGGAGCGGAAAAATCAAGATTCTGACCATTGAATGCTTTCACATTGGTCATTTTTGCGTTGTCGACAGTGCCTTGGAAAACAGCTAAACGGTTGTAAGATAAGTTATCCCAATCTGACAGCATGACTGCACTGCCTTCTGACGCCTGTACGTAAACTTCGTGGGATTTGATCCAAGATGGAAGAGAATAGCCAGAACGCTCGCCAACAGGCATGCAGTATTTATCACCCGATTCTAGGCTGATAATACAACCCAACGGTTTATCGCTTGATACTACGCGCATTGAACGAGGAGCAGAGAAATCAAGATACTGACCGTTATACGCTTTTACATTCGATAACTTTCTGTTGTCTACCGTGCCTTCGAAAACCGCCAAGCGGTTGTAAGACAAGTTATCCCAATCCGACAGTATGACCGCACTGCCTTCTTCCGCCTGAACATAGACTTCATGCGATTTGATCCATGAAGGCAGTGAATAGCCAGAGCGTTCGCCAACCGGTAAACAGTATTTATCACCCGTTTGGAGGCTAACAATACATCCTTGCGGTTTGTCCTCGCTGATGGCACCGCTTGCCGCTGCAGCGTGGCCACTCATTGTGGTCATTAGGAACAAGCCTACTATTGATGTAAATATACCTACTGCATTCCTCATAACTCTCAGTCCTTCCTTTGTTCAAATAAAATGGGGAAACCTTTTGAAACAAGAGGTAACGCTACAACATGTAGAGGTGCTGAAGTATGGGTTAGATCTTCACACACGGTACATTGACGCGTTTCTGCATAAGATTGATCACCTTGCAGCACGGGTCGAATTCAAGCGTTTGCCTTCTTCACATTAATGCTTTCTGCTTGGCTTTATCACAATTGCATGTGATTCATAATCGAGACATTATGTGTACAAGCCGTTCAAGTGTGTAAAGTTTGGCCAACACCTTTTATCCTTACAAGTCATAGTGCTTTAATTAAGCCATTTATAAGCCGTTAGTTAATTTATTTACTCATCGCCATTTCATACTAAAATACATTTCTTATACAAAACACAGATAAATATATTGCTGTTAATAAGCAATTAGGCATGGAAACCATTTAGCCTAAAATTAGATATAACTAAATTAGACAAGCACCCTTTAAGGCAATACGTTTAGCCTGAGGTGTTCTATCGAAACCGCTAAGCATTAATAATGAAAACATAAATTAGTCAATACTTAAGAATAATCGACCACTGACTTTCACTTTACTTCTTATATATCTGCATTAGTTTACAGACGTAAACCAACCCCCCTTTCCACCCGCAAACCCCATCCGAACATTCACATGCACTTAGTTCTTTTAGCCCTTAAATAACAAGCATTTCTGCAAAAAAAACGTCCCAACCATGCATTTAATGAACATCCGAAGGCATCTATGAAAGTGCATTTTTGTAAAAGTAGTTGCGAATATTAGTCTGGAAAATTGATTTGCAGCGCTATTCTGATGAACAAAATAATCGCCAATAGGATAGGCATATAGAAAAAAGCAGAGAAAGAAGCATGAAAAGAAAAGAGAAATGAAAGATCAGCTGAAAACACCTAAATCATGGTGGGGTGAGTTCAACAATATAACGACATTGAAAATAACACCCAGCACATGGAATCCGTAATAAACCCCCGTAAAATAAATGATTATGCTTTTAGCGATAAAGCAACTTCCCCATCACCATGCCGACTCATCATCAATCATAGGTGAGGCTCTGGCCCCCTTCACGCGCTCAACCACATGCTCTGCCAGTATTTGTGCCGCATCAAATGACGGTAGTGCACTTTTCAGTGACGATGAGATAACCGACAATTCCGTGCAGGCAATCAGCAAACATTCCGCGCCGTGATCTTCCAAATCTTCAGCAGCACAATTAAACGCTTCGATTGATTTGTCATTGTGCGCATTGGCTTTCACTTCGCGGATCAGTGCCATGAGTGCTGTTTGTTCTTTCGCTCCAGGGAACAGGGTCTCAACGCCATAATGCGCAAAAGCCGGTGTATAGAGCTGGGTGATTTGCAACGCGGTTGAACCTAATAGCCCCACCCTTTTGATATTTGGATAACGCCGCAAGATTTGCGCCGCTGACAACGCTAATAAGTTCACCACGGGAACCGTGACGGCATGCGCCACATCGTCGTAATACTTATGGGCTGTATTACACGGGATCACCAGAAAATCCGCGCCGCCTTTGACCAACCCCTGCGCCATGTTTGCCATATAGGGCGCAGGCGATTCGCCCGTTTTTTCGATTAACGCCTTGATGCGAGATGGCACTTTGGGGTCGTTATCCACCAACAGACGAATATGGTCGGCATCGTCCTCTGCGGGGGTTGCCGCAATAATTCGGCGCATAAGATCCACGGTGGCATCTGGCCCCATGCCGCCGAGAATACCGACTGTCATTTCTTTATCGTTCACACCTATTCTCTCTTTAATATCCCATCATACTGGGTAGCCAAAGCACCGTGTCTGGGAAGTAACTCATGATGAACACCACCAGTATTTCGACCAATACAAACGGCAGCGCCTTCACGGATATTTCTTCAATGGTGACCTTGGCAATACTGGAACTGATGAACATGTTCTCCCCAAGCGGCGGTGTGGAAAAACCAATTTCACAGCAACAAACCAACACCACGCCGAAGTGAATCGGGTCAACACCAAACTGCACCATAACGGGCAATAGCACGGGCGTGACAATCATGATGGTGGCAAGGGTTTCCATGAACATGCCAATTAAGATCAAAAACAGGATCACCACCAGCCAGATCAGTGCGAGGCTGTCTGTCATCGACAATAACGCATTGGCGATTTCGGTGGGTGTATCGTTTTCGACCAGAATGCGCCCAAACGCAGTCGCGGCGAACATGATGATCAACACACGCCCCGTCAGCCAGGTGGTGGAACTGAGCGACTCTTTCAAGCCGTCTAGCGTCAGTTCTTTGTGAATGAATTTACCCACGAACAAGGTGTAGAACACAGACACCACGGCAGCTTCGGTTGGGGTAAACATGCCCGAGTAGATACCACCAAGGATCACAAACGGTGCGAGAATCGACCAAATACCCTCTTTGCACGCTTTGCGAAGTGCGCCGGGTTCATCATTTACCGCGCCGACATAACCGCGCTTTTTACTGATCACATAGTTGGTGATCATCAAACCACCCGCCAACATGATGCCGGGAACCACACCCGCAATAAACAGTGCGCCGATTGATTCACTGGCAGTCACACCATAAATCACCATGGGTATACTCGGGGGAATAACCACACCCAAACCACCGGAAGACGCGGTAAGTGCTGCGGCATAGCCTTTGTTGTAGCCTTTATCGGCGAGCGCGGGGATCATCAACATGCCCACAGCGGCTGTGGTTGCTGGGCCTGATCCTGAAATCGCGCCGAAAAACATACTGGCAAGAATGGCCGAAAAACCGAGACCACCCGCCATTGGGCCGGCCATCAATTCGGCAATGTGTACCAAACGGCGAGAAATACCCGAAGCCTGCATTAATGCGCCAGAAAGAATGAATGCCGGTAGCGCCATAATGGGAAATGAGTCCACGGCGTTCCATGCGGTTTGTACGAGAGAAACGTAATCGTCACCCGACAGCAAATACACCAGCATGGCCGAGCCACCCAGTGCAATGACGATGGGAGCGCCAATGAGAAGAAGCCCAAAGAATGAGCCGAAGAGAACGAGCGATGCCTCCATGGAGGACTCCTTTTCTTTTTGATTGCAACAATCCGTATTGCGGCTTTGTCTTTGTTAACAATCGTCACGGGTTATAGGGCTGAACCCTGCTAGAACTTATCGAGACGACCCGTCAATCGACCTGAACATCGTCCACATCTTTGAACTCAACACCTTTCACTAACTTCAAGTAGTTAACCTGAATGATCCGAATGGAGGTCAACGTGAAAGAAATGGGGAAAATCCAATAGAGGTAGGCCATTGACCAATCAAGTGCCGGAGACATGAACTTGTATTCCATCAAGCTTTCAATCACTTCAATGCTTTTGGTTGTCATTAAGGTGTTGAAAGCAATCCAAAGCATATCGGCGATCAGCTCAATACCGGTGCGTACTTTGGTCGGTAGCATTTTCAGGTGAAAGGTCACACGGTTATGTGCAGCAAGACGCGCCGCATACGATGCGCCGAGGAACACAAACCACACAAAGGCGAAACGGGATAACTCTTCACTCCATGGAATGCCGTAATTGAAGGCCACGCGAAGGATCACTTGAATAAACAGTAAGGTGACAAACAGACAAAGCAGCGCCTGACAGGCGTAACTTTCAAATTTGTCCATTCTTTGCCAAAAAGTTTGCCATACACTTTGCGGTACATTTTGCGGTAAATTTTGCATAGACACGTCCTGGTAAGGGGCGTTGCCGCCCCTTCTGTTAGTTGGACAGTTCGTCAACTATTCCTAGTAGAGAGGACTATTACTTCTGCATTTTCTGCAGTACATTGTCGAAGCTTTCTTTGCCGCCAATGTCTTCATAAAACTCAGGCCATACTTTCTCTTTCGCCAACTCAACCCATTTGTCTTCGTCTTCCAGCGTGAACACTTCCACACCGTTATCAATCATGTTTTGCTTGGCGTTTTCCGCTTCTGTCATCTGGAACACCAAGGCGTATTGTTGCGCTTCTAATCCTGCACGGTTCAAAATGGCTTGATGCTCTTCGCTCAGTTTGCCCATGGTACGGTTACCAATCAGCAGCGGTTGCAACGAATACTGGTGGTGTACTTCTGTCAGGTATGGCTGCACTTCGTAGAATTTCATGGTGTTGTTCACGATGTACGGGTTGTCCTGTCCATCCACCACTTTTTGTTGCAGTGCGGTGAAGGTTTCTGTCCACGCCATCGCAATCGGGTTTGCACCGAACACTTCCCATGATTTCAGCATGATGCTGTTTTGCGGAACGCGGATTTTCAGCCCTTTCACGTCTTCCATGTTTTTCACGGGGCGCTTTGAATTGGTCAGGTGGCGGAAGTTGGAATAGGTCCAACCCAGAATGTTTACGCCCGCTTCTTCTTTAGCGAGGGTATTCCAATATTCGCCCAATTCACCGGTGGTAATTAACACCGCATCAGAAGAGTTGGTGATCAAATACGGCATGGTGAGTGCGCCGAGTTTTTTCGAAAACGGGGTTACGTTACCTATGCCCACTAACGCCATATCCAATGAACCCAAGCGGATGTTTTGCACCATTTCGGTTTCACCGCCGAGCGCACCACCGGGGTAGAGTTTGATTTTGATATCGCCGCCAGAATAGAACTCAACCAAGTCTTTAAAACGCAGTGCATACGCGCCCTGATCGGATTCAATTGGGTCGCCCATTCCGACTTTCATCGTTTTAGCGCTGACGATTACGGGAAGTGCCAAAATAGTAATGACGGCCAATTTTGCCAATTGCTTTAACTTCATATCCTTTACCTCTTAGTCGATAACATCCGTGAATTTCTAGGCGCTAACACGCCGCTTTCTAGAACCTGTTGTATTGTTTAATGCACTACAGACACCGCATTCGCGATGCTTACAAGGTCTCAAGCACCTCTGCGATCACTTGGGCGATACTGGCCGCGTCTGACTGTTCAAACGTCAGTGGGATACGCATATCCAATAGCGAGCCGAGAACGCGTTCGGTTTGTGGTAAACGGGGTTGATCATGCAAATATTCCCAATGGTCATATTTACTGCTGTATCCCGAAGGCTGACTGTCGCCGACCCATTTCAGGCTGACGCCTCGCGCCGTGCATCCTTTCACCAACTGTGAAAGCTGGTTAGCCGTCAGATCAGGGAATGAGAATTGGATAGAACTGCCAACGAAATGTTCTTTGGGCGAACGTTCAATTAAGCGAATGCCGCGCAACGATGACAGCGCAGACACCATGGCGAGATAGAGCTGATTCCAACGCTCGCACTGCTCATCTAAATGCGCCAATTGAGGGCGCAAGATGGCAGCGCGAAGGTTGTCCATTCGCCCGCTGTAATTAGGTGTACCTTTGGCAATACCTTCAAACGTTTCTAGGGGCGGAAGCGTGGGGTGTTGGCCAAACAACATATATGAGCCGGAATAAATAATGGCTTTGGCCATCACTTCATCGTTGTTGGTGACTAAAAAGCCCCCTTCACCGGAATTAATGTGTTTGTAAGTTTGGGTGCTGAAACACGAGGCTAAGCCAAACGTGCCGCTTTTCTTGCCGTTCCAATCTGCCCCCATGGTGTGGGCACAATCTTCTATCAGCGCCACGCCACCTTGCTCGCAAATCGCCATCACCGCATCCATGTCAGCGATATGACCACGCATGTGTGAAAGCAGCAGAAACTTAGCGCCAGTTTCCTTCACTTTGGCTGCTAAATCGTCCAGATCAATCGTCAGATCGTCTGCCGTTTCAACCAACACAGGCACACCACCCGCGTTGTTGATCGCCCCTGGAACAGGTGCAAGTGTGAACGCATTGCACAGCACCCGATCACCTTGCTTAAGGCCCGCACAGAGCAAAGCCACATAAAGGGCATAACCACCGGATGCGCAGCTCAAGCAATATTTCACACCGAGATAATCAGCAAATTGCTTGTCCAACAAATCCGCTTCGCTGCGCTCACCACTCACCGTGTTATAGCGATGAAGCCTGCCAGTACGCATGACTTCTACGGCACTGGCAATGGCGCTTTCCGGTATTGGCATTTGTTGCGTAAACGATTTTTTAAACGTGTGCATCGTCGTGTTCCTTACGCTTTGCGCATTCAAGCCGTATTCGATCGGGTCGTCATCAGTCGTAACGCTTTTGCTGATAGACCTCGAAATCCCAATCCGCATCTGGGAAGTATTTTTTCAATCGCCAATCACATGCGCGTGCGTGACCTTCCATGCCTTCCGTACGGGAAATCCGCGATCCTGCGGTGCTAAACGTCAAGTTGGCTTCTTTGCTCAATTCCTGCGTGGTTAAGATTTTCAGGAACTTCTGCACATTCAGTCCACCGCTGTAACGCGCCGCTTTTTTGGTGGGCAGAATATGGTTAGTTCCGGCACATTTATCGCCGTGCGTGACCGTGCTGCCTTCGCCTAAAAACAACGAGCCATAATTGGTGAGGTTTTCTTTCCACCAAACCAAGTCTGCGGCTTGAACCTGAACATGTTCACACGCCCATTCATCACTCACTTTCGCGGCTTCTTCACGGTCGTCGCACACAATCACCACGCCGTGGTCTCGCCAAGCGGCTTCGCAGACATCTGCATTGGGCATGTCTGCAATCACATGGGGCATTAATTCAATCACTTTCTGACCCAGTGCTTTATCCGTAGTGAATAACCAAACCGGAGAATTCGGGCCATGCTCGGCTTGTGAAACCAGATCAACTGCAATGGTCATCGGGTCAGCGGTTTCATCGGCAATGACGGCGGACTCGGTTGGCCCTGCAAACACATCAATGCCCACTTCGCCAAACAACAAACGCTTAGCTTCTGCCACATAAGCATTTCCTGGGCCAACTAGAATATCGGCGGATTTTCCGGTGTAGAGCCCGAATGCCATGGTTGCAATTGCATGCACACCCCCCATCTCAAGGATGATGTCTGCACCAGCAAGATCCATGGCGTACACCACGGCGGGGTTGATTGAGTCACCGCGAGGCGGAGAACAGGCAATCACGGTTGGCACACCCGCCGCTTTCGCCGTTGCCACACTCATCAATGCAGACGCTGCATGAGCATAACGACCACCGGGCACGTAGCACCCTGCGCAATCGACAGGGATCACCCGTTGGCTCAGTTTCACGCCTTCTTCGGTTTCAATCTCAAAAGCTTGTAAACTCGACCGTTGTGCATTTGCAAAACGTTGGATCTGACGATGCGCAAAATCGATGTCGTCTTTTACGCGTTGCGGCACAGAGGCAATCAGTGCTGCTCTTTTTTCGTCGGACAGAACGAAATCACCCTGCCAGTTATCGAACTGCATGGCGTATTCTTCAACCGCCGCCGTCCCTTCACGACGGATTTTAGTCAACATGTCTTTGACCACTTGCTGAATGCGCTCATCATCGGTTTGCACGTCGGCTTCCCGCTCAGCGCGTTTTAGATATTCCATTGTGTTTACTCACTGATATTCGGATTCAAAAAGAAAGAGATACGTGAAGATTCCAAACTAAAAGCCGCTCAAAGAAAGCGGCTTTATCAGGACGGATTAACAGTAATCTTCAAATCCAAACGCGTCGCGGTAGCCTGGTAGCGCTTGTGCACCACCTGTGTGCAAGAACACGATGTTTTCGCCTTTTTTGAAGTGACCCTTACGGATAAGGTCAATCAAGCCCGCGCCGCCTTTGCCTGAATAAACAGGGTCGAGCAAAATGCCTTCGTGCTTGGCAAACATCGAGATAGCTTCAATCGTACTTTCAGCAGGAATACCGTAGCCTTCGCCCACGTAATCACAGTTAGCCACCACGCTTTCACGCGGTACTGCGCCTGGGATGCCCAATAAGTCACACGTGCGTTCTGCCAGTGCAAACACGTTGGCTTCTTGCTTGTCTTTTGGCACACGCACGCCAATGCCCAGTAGTGGGATTTGGCTGTTCGAGGCGCATAAACCGGTGATCAAGCCCGCTTGTGTGCCCGCTGAACCTGTTGCATGAACAAGGTGGTCAATCAGAAGGCTCTGATCGTTGGCTTGCGTCAACAGCTCCAATGCGCAATTCACATAACCCAGCGCACCAATTGCGTTAGAACCGCCACCCGGAATGATGTAAGGCTTGCGGCCTTCAGCGCGCATCGTCGCTGCCACATCTTCCATCGCCGCATTCATGTCGACGCCTGCTGGGAATTTCTGCAAAGAAGAACCAAACAGTTGATCCAACATGACGTTGCCGTTGAATATATATTCAGGGTCTTCTGAACCGGTGCGATCTTCCAACAGGATGTGACACGCCATGCCGCACTTGGTCGCAATGGCGGCGGTTTGACGCGCATGGTTTGATTGGGTTGCGCCTTGAGTGATGATGATGTCTGCTCCTTGAGCAATGGCATCTGCCATCAAAAATTCCAATTTGCGCGTTTTGTTACCGCCACCGGCCAGACCCGTACAATCGTCACGCTTGATCCACAAATTGGGGCCGCCAAGCGCTTTAGACAGGTTTGGCATAGGTTCTAACGGCGTAGAAAGGTGTGCGAAGTGAAGACGAGGAAAGCGAGATAAATGCATGGTCATGTCCCTTTTAATCAATAACTAAAAAAATCGGCTCAAGTGGCCTTTTACAATAATTACAGCCTGTGAGACGCCGAGGACTTCCGCCAATACCTATATTGAATAGACACCGGTTACTTTTCGGCATATCTGTTTTAGCAGGACGCTAAGGGATTGAATTGATGGAATTGAAATGGCTTAAAGACTTCATTGCGCTCAGTGAGAACGGCAGCTTCTCTAAAGCCGCTGACGCGCGATTTGTGACACAACCAGCGTTTAGTCGGCGGATCCGTTCGCTGGAAAATTGGTTAGGCATTGCCTTGGTTAACCGCGACACCCTGCCCACAACGTTGACAGAGGCTGGGACCGATTTTGTTGACGAGGCGCGGCGATTAATCAATGACATCACGGATGTCAGGCATCGACTGCAACAGCGTAAGAACCCGCATTCGTTGATTTTTCTCGCTCAACACTCCACGGCGGTCTCTTTCTTTCCGGGGTGGATACAAACCCTTAGTCCATTAATTGGTGATGCTTTGGTGAAACTCGTTCCGGGCAATATTCACCATCTGAATGAATCGTTTTTGGCAGGTTCAGGGGATTTTCTGCTCGCGTTTGCATCTCAAGCGTTTGATAGCCCACAAATGAAGCGCAAGAGTCAGTCGATTCAAGTGGGACGTGACCGCCTTATTCCTGTTTCTGCGCCGGATGAATTTGGCGCGCCAATACACACCTTCGCCGAAGGAAAAACCTGCCGCTTGCTGGCATTTCCCGAAGAAATCTATCTTGGCGGATTGGTTAAGAGATCCGCGATAAGTGCGATCCCTTCCCATTTTCGCTATGAGGTGGTGTGTGAAAACGAAATGGCAGAAGGATTGAAGGCGATGGCAACGCAAGGTTTTGGTGCAACCTGGTTGCCATCAAGTTTGATCAAGCAGGAGTTAGAAGAAAAGCGATTGGTCGAGCTCGATGAAGCGTTACCTAGAATTGATTTGCGAATTTTGCTGTACCGAAACCGCCATACTGCCAAACCGGAAGTTGAGCGATTTTGGCAGTACTTGTGCGAGCTTTATGGGCAGCAATAGCGGCCAATCGAACGGGTATTCGCCAGCCAAAACGGCTACTTGGATGTATTGAAAAACTCCGTTAACACCGTATGGGTGATCACTTGCTTCAGCTCAGGATAGGCCTGAATGTGTTCACGAATTTTATTTAAACGCGCCATGTTGGGCACATCAACATACAGCATCATGTCCGTTTCGCCGCTGATCGCATGACACCATTTCACGCCATCTATCGTGTAAATGTCAGCCGCGTAGGCTTCGCAGTGCTGAGAGCATGCAGATGTATCAAACTTCAATGCTAAATACGCTGTCACGCCGATGTCTGATTCTGCTTCGGCAATATCAGCGTGGTAGCCGAGTATGACTTTATCTTGTTCTAGCTTGCGAATTCGGGCGGTGACCGCAGAGCGAGACAGACTCACATCTCGTGCGATTTCACTGACTGTACGGCGGGCATCAACACGCAATATGCTTAAGATCTGTTTATCAAATTTGTCCATCTTTCTTCTCTCAACTTACCTGTTGATTTTGTTATCGCGTCTTCACCATCACTTTAGCCCTCTATTTTATCTTTCCTCTTCGTTTATCGCTCATAAATTTCGTTCAAGAACACGTTACCTTCGCGAAAAAGCGTCACTTTGACGGCGACGCAAGTAAATTCCGTTAATCTGACACTGAACTAAGACAGTTTGACCGATGCTTTTTATCTGACAACTCATTAACCTGTTGTCATTGCTTCACAGGTATTTGCCCCGCTCAAGGAACGCCAATGAACCAACTGAAAAAAGAAATCACCTTGTTATCGGGTATTGGGCAACTGTCCACCACGCTATTAGGCACGGGGCTTTTTATGATCCCTGCCATTGTTGCTGGTATAGCAGGTGAATTTTCATTGTGGGCGTGGTTGGTGCTGTTTGCCGCTATTTGCCCAATAGCATTAACCTTTGCGCAATTGGGGAAACGCTACCCCAACGCGGGTGGCACGGCGTATTTCGTTCGCAAAGCATTTAACCCTCACCTAGAACGCAGTGTCGCTTGGCTGTTTGTCAGTGTGATCCCCGTGGGTGTTCCGGCGGCAATTGCACTGGCGGCGGGGTTCCTACAACAACTTCTTCCCAGTGCGTTGAATGATTTTCTGATAGCACAACTGATCACGGTAGCGCTGCTGATCGGCGTCAATTTGATGGGTGCGAAATCATCAGGCCAATTACAAACCCTTATCGCGATTAGCATCTTTGCTCTTGTCGGCGCATTTCTGTGGCGCGGCGAAGTCGGCATCGCGGATTTAACCATGCCTGCGATGAGTTCAGATTCCCTCTGGCCGATTGGCGCGGCATTGGGTGTGATGTTTTGGTGCTTCGTCGGCATTGAGGCTTTTGCGCATATGGGTGAAGAATTCAAAAACCCGCAACGAGATTTCCCCATCGCGATCATCGTCGGCTGTTTTGTGGCGGGCGCGACCTATTGGGCCATGTCAGTGGTTATCTTAAAATTCCACGCCTATGGCAGTGTTGAGTTTGATACCGCGTCCATTCCCTATCTGAGTGAAAAATTGTTCGGCCCCAATTTTAAACTGCTCGTCAGTGTTGTCGGTTTTTCTGCATGCTTTGCCAGCGTCAATCTCTACACACAAAGCCTATCTCGCATGGTGTGGGCACAAGCACGAGAATATAAACCCGACGGGAAAATGGCGCAGATTTCTGAACGTGGCGTGCCTAAAAACGCCACCTTGGCGATAGGCGCAGTGCTGGCTATTTCATGTGTAATCGGTGAATTGTCAGGGTTGAATTTGGAGTTTTTCCTTAAACTCGCCAACGGCATTTTCGTGCTGGTGTATCTGATGGCGATGCTCGCCGCGTTCAAATTACTCCAAGGCGCATCCAAGTGGCTTGCTGCTTTGTCGCTTGCGCTATGTACTTTTGTGTTTATCTGTTTGGGCTGGTCAATGCTATATGCCCTCACGATTTTTGGTTTGCTCATGCTGCAAGGAAGAAAAGACAATCGCAAAGCGGTGAATATGTAACTTGACGCCTATAAAATATTGCTGCCAAACATTCGCTTCCGAAATTCTATCGACAATACTGTCAACATATGCGATTTTCTCGCTCATAGACGTTACAAGGAAGCGAAACGGATGTTTGTACTACTCGATGGAGGCATGGGAAGAGAACTTCAGCGCATTGGCGCACCCTTCTCACAGCCACTTTGGAGCGCTCAGGCGTTAATTGAAGCACCCGATGCGGTATATCAAGCGCATCAGAACTTTATTGATGCGGGCTGTGACGTGATCACCGTCAACAGCTATGCCTGTGTGCCTTTCCACCTTGGCGAAGATCGCTATCAGCAACACGGTTTTGCGCTTGCAGAATTGGCCGCACAAATTGCCCAACGCGCTGCCGAAGACAGCGAGCGCGAAGTGCGTGTGGCTGGCTGTATTCCGCCCGTGCTAGGTTCTTATCGCCCTGATTTGTTTAACGCGGAAGCCGCCACACCTATCATTGAAAATCTGATTGATGCACAGGCACCCTACATTGATTTCTGGTTAGCCGAAACCATTGGCTCTATTGAAGAGTTCCACACGATTTGTGATGCCCTTACTCGCGCCACGTCGCTTAAGCCCGCTTATTTTGCGTTTTCTTTGATGGACGCGGAAATGGATCAGCCTCGCTTGCGCTCTGGCGAATCCGTGGTAGATGCAGTGAAAGCGGCTTGCGAGCGCGATGTGGATGGCATTTTGTTTAATTGTTCTCAACCCGAAGTGATGCTGGATGCAATCGGCGTGGCTCGCGTGATAGTAGACGGGCATTCAAACACGATTTCATTGGGTGCGTATGCCAACGGGTTTTCCGTGATTCAGCAATCACACCAAGCAAACGATGCCCTCACCACGGTGAGAGAATTATCTGCCGATCAATATGCGGCTTACGTGAAAGCGTGGCTGGATGCAGGTTCTAACATTGTTGGCGGCTGTTGCGCCATTTTCCCCGAACACATTGCTTATCTCGATTCACTGAGAAAACAATAACCGTTCAACATTAAAAACTTCCTCACTGTGTCTATGCGCTGAGCGTTATCAACACAGCGAGGGAGTTGTCTATCTAGAATCGTATTAAATGCATTCGTTGAGTGCTAAACGCCGCTGTTTCACCTTGTCACTTTGTAGAAAATCAAGCACGAGCAAGTTAAAGATCTGGGTTTTCTCAAGGTGAATGTTATGCGCGGCCTGCGGCACTACCGCGAGATTTGCCCCCGTAATTCCCCGCCACAGCGACTCGGTTTGTTGCCACATGTAAGAGCGATCACTGTCTGGCCAAAGCACTAGCGTTTTAGCCTCTATTTCATTCAAACGCTCTAGCGAGCGCCACCCCGCCATCGCACGCAACCCGTTGATATAGGTTTGTGTCTGAACACGTTCTGCCAACTCCATGCCGCCGGCAAAATCAGGATCGCCTTCTCCATCTGAGAACCAGGTTTTGACCGTATCATGCGCGACTTGCTCAGTCCCCTGAGTTTCGGCGCGCACGATGCTTTCTTCGATAGATTCAAAACGCCCAGGCAAACTCCCCATTGGCCCAGTCGCGTAAAGCACCAAACCGATCACTCTTTCAGGGGCTTTGAGCGCCACTTCCTGTGCAATCATGCCACCCATGGAATGCCCCATCAGGTGAAACTGGTCAATGCCCATTTCGTCCAGTCGCTCCAACACATAATCAGCAAAGCCATCAACACTGTCTAAGCCAATCACATCCGCTTTTCCGCCGTATCCCGGTAAATCAAAGGCGACGACATCAAAGCGTGAGGAAAACAGTGAGATCTGTTTTTCCCAATAAGCCAGACCACTTAGAAATCCATGCACTAGCACCAACGTGGGCCCAGTACCGACACGTAAACAATTCATCGTATTTTTATTCCATTAATTCAGGGAGCCAAAGCGCAGTATCAGGCATGCCAATCAGCACGAATAACAAGACCACCAGTGCGGCAATAAATGGGAGACACCCAATAATCACGTCGCCTATGGTCACCTTGTCCCGGGCGAGATTTTGAATTACGAAGAGGTTTAACCCCACGGGGGGCGTTAACACGGCAATCTCCATGGTGATGGTGTACACCACGCCAAACCAAATAAGGTCGAATCCAGCGGCATGTATCAAAGGATACAAGGTCGGCAAGGTGATAAATGTCATGGAAACAGGTTCCAAGAACATGCCGAGAATGATATAGAACACAATGATCATCGCGAGCACGGCATAAGGCGATAACTGCATTTCGACAAACAATTCCGTGAATTGCTGCGGGATCTGGTGGTAGGTCATCACAAAGCCGAACAGCACACCTGACGACAGCAACAAACCCAAATATCCCATGGTTTGCATGGTGGATTTCAGTGCCTCCAGCAAGCCTTTCAGTCGCAACCCTCCGAAGAAGTATGCCAGACCCAACATAAACATCGCCGACACGCCCGCTGCCTCGGTGGGCGTTGCGATACCGGCATAAATGGAGATAGTAATCACCAAGCCAACAAGGGTGATTGGAAGCAATGCAGAGAACGCGATGAGCCAGGGAATGGGGGTCGAATTTTCATGACCCGGAATATCATCCGGATTCACTTTTCCCCAAATAAACACGATGATGAAGAACATGGTCACTAACACGAGACCGGGTACGACACCAGCGATGAACAATGCGCCGATCGACTGGTCGGTCACAATGCCGTAGAACAATAAAATTAAGCTTGGTGGCAGCAGAACACTGAGTGTACCCCCTGCTGCGAGCACGCCACTGGACAGGCGTTTGCCATACCCAAGTTTGAGCATTTCAGGCAAAGCAACGCCACCAATGGTCAGCGCACCCACCATGCTGGAACCACATACTGCACCAAAGCCCGCACACGCACCAATACTGCCGTAGGCGGCTGCCCCACGGATCGGGAGTTTGCTGTGCATAAACCAATAGAGATTTGGCCCAATTGACGATCGCCCTATGAGCTCTCCCAGAAACACAAACAGCGGCACAGCCAGTAAAATATAATCAAACCACACACCCCAGAGTTTCAACTCAACCGTGACTAGCGACGATTTGAGGCTCAGAATATCGAGCAAAAACGGGATTGAAGCGGCGGCGAGCGCAAAAGGGATCGGCACGCCAATGAGGATAAACCCCATCAACAAACCCAGCATCCCTAACCCAACTACGTACCATTCCATCACTGATCCTTGTTTTCTTTGTTTAGTCTTCAGTTAATCTTTTGTTGTCACGTGATGACTGTGTTCACGTGATGACAATATGTTCACGTCGCATCCTGCGAGCGAATGTCATCATCAATAGGGGATGCGTGCTCTTCCTCAGGTGGATCACCGAAAATCAGCATACAAAACGCGGTGATACAGAAGCTAAGTAAGGCAATAACGACCGGGATCCAGAAGTAAAAGCGCGGCCAAAGTAAAATTTCAGACGCCGCACCTGAGCTGATGGATTTGAACATGGCTTTGGATGACGCAGCCAAGAAGAAACTGCCGACCATCAGCATGACCAGCATGTTGAACTTATCGACCCAAAATTGGATTCCCTTGGGCAGCCTGTCCCTGATCAGGCTGACTTTTGGGTAAGAATGATTGAGCAGCGCGTAAGACACGCCAAGAAATGCCACAGGCACTAGCAAGAGTGCGGTGGCTTCTGTCACCATGCCATCTGGGCTGTTGAGTATGTAACGAACCCCCACCCCGTAAGTGATCCAAGCAGCTTGGATCACTACGATGGCGGCACCCGCATACAACATCGCCAAAGACATAAGGCGCAGTAGTGGAAACACGTTTGCCTTCATTGCCCGCTCCTCAGCAATTAATCAGAGTGCGCAGCAAACAAGGTTCGAATCTCATCAGCCAATGGGACGCCACAAGCTTTGTTCACTTCTGATGTCCATTTTTTCTCAATGCCTTCTAGCAACGCTTCAGTGCGGTCTTCTGACATGGAAACCGCAGAGCCACCGTTAGCCATCACTGCATCACCGACGCGTTCGTTAACCCAATTTTCATAGCGAGGTTTCAACCAGGTTTCTGCTTCTACTGCGGCTTCTTTCAGCGCTTTTTGATTAGCAGGGCTGAGGTCATCAAACTTGTCTTTGTTCATCATGTAAATGATGTTGCCATAGAACATATTGGCGTTAACCATGTACGGCATCACTGACCACAACTTCCAAGAGCTGTACGTCGCCACACCCATGTTGATGCCATCAACGACGCCACGCTCTGCCGACTGGAACACTTCTTTGGGTGCGACGAAAACAGGTTTGCCACCCCAAGATTCAATCATCAGGCTCACCAATGGACCAATTGAACGCACTAGCTTTCCATCCAACTTGCCGATGTCTGATACTGGATCTTCAAACCACCATTCCTGATCGTACGAATAGTTTGAGTTAATCAAAGGGATCAGATCAGACTTCGCCGCTTCCGCTTCAATCAAGCTGGCATAAGCGGCATCAAGCTCAATTTGTTTCTCCAAATCAATGGCGACGGGATATAAAGAAGTCACGCGATAACACGGCAGACGTGTATCCGCAGGAACCCAACTGATGTCAGATACCCCTCCTTGGACGGCATCGACACCTTCACTCCAACCGTGCAGCGTCGACGATGGGAAGATTTGTACTTTCAAATCACCGTTACTTTTCGCAGCAGCCAATTCAGCAAACTTCTGAAAGCCTTGATACCTAACATCCGATTCATTCACATACGTCGACAAACGAATGGTCTCTGCCGCTTGTGCGGCAATCGGCATCGCGCCAATAAGCGCACAAGTGATTGCGGTGAGGCGGAAGGCGTTGGCAGATTTTGCAATGTTCATGTGACTTCTCCTTGTCTCTTTCGACACAGATTGGAACGTTTAAAACATGAGGCCGCCCATTGGTGATTTGCGGCGAGGTTGACAACTGGTGCTAGTAATAAGCATGACCACATACCGTTTTTATGCGTTATGCCGATTCGATTGGTCGGCATGCCGATTTTTAAGGGCACAAGATCTATCGCGAATAATCAGAGAGTTGGAGCAATTTCACCTGCTATACCCCTGAAAAAGAAAAGGGTTTTTACGTAAGGATTTTTCGCTGATTGAGTATTTTCTTATCTTTAATGCCTGAACAATGAATGCGCTTTGTTAAGTTTAAAGAAGCGATATGCGGAACGCAGTTCACACAAAGGAATGTGATGAAAGGCTCTGGACTCTGCAATGTGAGGTTAACTAGATATAGCCTCATCGCTACGAGCAACTTGGATGCATAACGGGTTTGGAGAGGATGTTTGGACTTTAAACTATTGGAAGATTTGGTGTGTCTCGCCCATTCCACCAGCTTTACGTCAGCGGCAAGAGAACGATTTGTTACGCAACCTGCGTTTAGCCGTCGAATTAAAGCACTCGAGCAATGGGTAGGAGCAGAACTGGTAAACAGGGAATCGCAACAGCTTGAGTTAACCGAACAAGGGCAAGCGTTTGTGGTGGAGGCGGAGGAAATTCTTAATCGCCTTTATTTGGCACGTGATTCTGCCCGAGCGCTGAAAAAGAACGCGAACAATGAAATCTCAGTCGCCGCGCAAAACTCGATAGTGCAAACCTTGTTTATGCAATGGATGCAACACGTCGAGAAAGCGGTAGGACCGGTTTATGTCCGCCTTTCTTCAGACAGACTCGCGGATTGCATTGACCTTTTCGTTCAAGGCACCGTGGACTATTTACTGTGCTATACCCACAAAGAACTGGGGCTCGGCATTGACCCATCGCGCTTTCAAAGCGCGGTGATTGGCATGGAAACCTTAGTTCCCGTCTCTTTAGCCGTGAACGCCCAACCTAAATATTGCCTTCCTGGCACTGAGCATGAACCCCTCCCGTTAGTGGCTTATACCCATCAATCACTGTTTGGCAAAGCGATTAATCAATTACTGGATAAACAACCTTGCTATCTGACTCGACGCTACGAGAATCCGTTTGCCCATACTTTAAAATCTATGGTGTTGGGCGGTTATGGCGTGGCGTGGCTTCCCCGCTCGTTTGTTAAAGACGAATTGATGCGCGGCGAATTGTGTATTGCAGGTGATGAAAGCTGGCATGTCCCGTTTGAAGTTCGGCTTTATTATCGCGATCCTGACAGTGCTTTCACGAAATCTATTGTGCGGATCTCTCAGAAAATGTCATGCGAAGAAGGCCCAAATGAAAACCATTCCAATGAAGATGATACACGTGGTGTGAGTGCCAATGAAAACAGGCTTAGTCGCCCGATTAAAACAGGGCGGCGTTTTTTGTAGCCTATCCCCCTTGATAATCCAAACTCCACCCAGAAGCCGATCGCGTGGCAATGATTCGATACTCTCCCATGCCTGCTCGCGCTGCCTGAGCCACAAAAAATGGCATGATGCTACGCATACTTTCGCCCTGCTCTGTCATGGGTGTTCCGCGCTCCAATTTCTCAAACCCCGGCGCAATCTCACTGGCAGATCGTCTAATCGTGAACACAACTCGACGATAACCTTGCCTATCTGCATCGGAAAGTACGTCAACAAACACAGCCACCGTGGTCTCTATTTGTGACTCTGGAACGGGTTCAACGGTGATCACTTGCGGTTCGCCGCCCGTCACCGGACTGCCAACACCGGGGGCAGGGCTAGCCGTTCTGCTGCCAGAACCCGATGAGCCGCCATCTGGCGTTAACATCACCCGCATCAGCGTGGAGACAATGGTCGGAATAACCGCCCCTGCCGCTAACATGGATTCTTGTACTACGGTACCGCCAATGATCCTTGCCGTTCCCCCTTCAACTAGACGTAATCCCGCACCTGATTGGGCAATATGATCCAAAATCGTGATGGGAACGAGTCGATTTGCCGCCGCACCTGCTGGCATCAATCGCGCGAGTGCTTCGGCAGACAGCCCTGAAGCCTCGAGCAACGCACCTTGCATAATGCCGCAACTGGTTGGGTTGCCGCCTAACCAACGAACAATCGCTGGTGCACTGTTTTGCACAAGAGACGTCGCGCGTTCGATATCAACCGCGGCTTCTGCGGCTTCGATCACCACGTAGGCATTGACACGCTGCCCCATGCCCGCCACGGCTCTTTCTGTGATTTCTCTTGGCGCAACTTCAAACAACAATTTAAGCGGGCCACCATGGAGCTTGATCAACTGGCCTGCGGCATTTCGCGCATACATGACGGCGTGATTAATTCCACCTTCCGTCACCAAAATCATGGCGCCGCGCTGAAGCGCTTGCATCATTTCAGCCGTCGCAGCTGTGCGAGTAGCAAACACTGCGCCACCTTCACGAACAAACGCTTCACCGGTTTCCCTTAACACGGCTTCCGTCGCAATCTCGCCGCCTTCTCGCACCACGAGTCGTGAGCCTTGCCGTTGCACTGCTGTTCTCACTAACGCCGCAGGCGCGCGGATCAAAGCCCGTGCAGCCACACCCGCCGAACCTAGTGTTGCCATGTCCAACATCAGAAAGCCGACGCCCAATACACGCTGAAAATAGGTTTCGGCTTCGCGTATTTGCTGGATTGAGCCGTAAATCGGCACTAAGGTCCAAAGACTGCGTGATGGGTCAGGTTCACCCGCCGCGTGTCTTGCGCGGTTCTCTTCTGGGCTGTCGGACACCGCCCACGTTACCAGCCCTGCGGCAAGACCAATGCCTGCCAGAATAAGCCAAGGGGCGATTTGGTGAAGGTCCTGATCAACGGCCCGGTTAATCTCATATTTTTTCCCACGCAGCGCCGCACTCGCTGCATATTCCGCTTCATATTCAGAATGCCAAAAAGGTTGGCTAATACGCAGATCGGCATAAGCCGTTCCCGCGCCTAAACGACCTTGCACCGTATGCGCCAATTCATGACCAAGAACGTGCTGCCCTGCCCGACTGGCTAGATCAAGACTGCTATCGACAACAATATGATCATTGAGCGTGTAGGCGACCGTGTTTAGGGCTTTCAACGATTGAGTGGCTGCTGCACTTCGATGCAAACGAATGGGCGACAAATCGTAACCGTACGATTGTTCAAACGGCGCTCTTACTGCTGCGGGAATGGGCTGTCCGCTTTCAAGTCCCAATGAGTGCACCTGAGGTGCCAAGCGCGGAGACGCGAAACGTGACGTGGATTCTTGCTGGGAGAAAGCTGCCGGAGAGGGGCTTTCAGTTGCTGCGCTCAACAACGCATTCCCGAACGCCCCCAGCGAAGAGGACACAGAACGAGGAACGGGCGGCAATGCGGGTGCGGGCTTTGTCGGCGTAAACCGCTTGATCACCCGTGCCATATCCATGGGCCTCGTATCGGAGCCACCTGGAAGCGACCGCTGGCGCGTTTGTGATGATGGCAAAGATGACGAAGATGCCGGTGGTGTGCCTGACATAGGCGTGCCACCGCTTCTCGATAGCAGTTGAGAACCCCTTTCTGACAGTAAAGAGCCCGATTCTGATAATAAAGAACTTGTCTCCATCAAAGCGCCATTCCCCACCGATAACACAGCACTGGTGCGCGATTTTTGGACGAGGCCGTTCTTACTGCGTTCGGAATTCGCAGTCTCCGTCTTTTTCTGTGGCGGCGCAAAATCAGGCATGGTTACCGCTACTCCAAACTGCTTTAGGCTATTTCTTCGTCGGTCTGCCTTTCACGGGTTGTCTTAACGTTGTCTTGCGCCTTGCTGCGGCTTTTTCCGTTGGAGCGGTTTTCAATTTTTCGTCCACATTGAGTGTCGTTTTAGGTCGCGGTTTCGGCGCGGGTTTCTCGGGTCTTATTTCGTCTTGCTTGATCGGCTCCTCTTTTGGCTGCTCCTTTTTGGGCTCAGTCGTCTGAGAAACCATGTCTTCAAACTTGCCTATCTCTTTCAACTGCTCACGTTCACGTTGAATAGATTCATCAATTTGCTTATTAAACACTGCACGTTGCTGCTCCAGATCGACAATACGACGTTCAACCCGAGACTGCTGTGCCAGCGCATTGGCTTTGGTTCTGCCAATCGGATCCGGCTCTTTGTCGGGGTGACTGACTTTCTGCAACGCCTCGACCAGAGAAATGTGTTTTTTCAGTACCTCACTTGCCTTAGCCATCATGTACTCCTTACTCAAATCTGCTGATTAAATGCGTTCTGAGGGGCAGGAAATTCAGCATGATTTATCACTGAACTGGTCGTGATGTTGCCAACGAATGGCCCCTGCATATTGTTGAAATCAAACGACGGTAAAAAACGGGTATTGGCTTTGACCTGATTGCCCATGACCACCGCACGGAAACCACGAAGTACGACGGTGGCATGTTGCCCAATTTCATCCGGCACAAAGCCCACATGTTCAACATAATTGTTGTTGAAGAACACGCGTTCAAAACGAATATGGAAGTTATCTATCAAGGAATTGGAGAGAATTTCCACCACCGTGTCAGCCCCTCGACCCAAAAATTTGTTATTGCTGATCTGCGCGGAATAACCAATGCGCAGTGCCGTTGCACCCAAAGGGAAGGCAATTTCGATCAACCCTTGCATCAGCAGCGCCCTGTCTTCCAATGTCCGCTCTCGCGTTAACAAATCGGAATAAGACACCAGATTGCTTTCGATGCGCGCTTCCAGCACGAAAAGTGCGCCAATTCCCACGGTGCGAGCGGGATTGACCTTTTCATCTTTGCTCACGCCCGTGTTCAAAACCTCGTTAGATTCCACATGACATTCGCCAAGCTGAAAGATGCACGCAATGGACGACGCCAGCACGTTCTTACCTTCTGCACCGACATAATTGAGCCGATTACCAATAATGGCGGCACGCGCCAAACACAGCGCGACGAAAATCCCACCGTTGCGGCAATTGCTGATTTGGTTGTTGGCGATATCCACCCTGACACAGCGCTCGCAAAGTACCGCCGCGCCGCCATCCACAATGTGGTTATTCTGCACTTGAATGTCTTCACTTTGGCTGGCAAATACGCCGATGGTGCAGCCCGATAGGGTGTTGTCGTCCACATTGACCACGGTGCATTCCGAGAGAGACACAGCAAGTTCGTCACCGGAATCTCCTGCAAAATCATTGTTTTTGATCCGCAGCCCTGCGACCTGCTCTGCCACAATGTTGCCGGTACAACCTTGAATCCAATTCTGCGCAACGGTGATCCCGCCGGTGAACATTTCATCGTCACCCCCTAACAAAATGGCAATCTGAGATTCAATCTGTTCTTTGGTTTGTATGCGATTACGTTCAATTAACGCACCCAATCCACGCACCATGATGCCGGTACTGTCTTCAGCGGCGAGCATGATCAGGTTTTCTGACACGACGCCAAACGCACAGGCACTTTCTATCGCGACAGCTTCTTGATTGCTTTGCAATCGTCCCAACACGATTCGGTTTCCCATCACTGTGCTGTAGGACGCTGTAGAGAACGAGCGACCCAGTGGCTGGTTATTGATCACCACGCCGCGCACATAGCCTTGAATATCATTGCCGAGCACCTGTACTCGTCCCGTTAGACGTGCAACGCCTACGCCGACGATACCGCTTTCCTGCCCTCCTTTGTCGACATGGGCGTTGATTTGGTTGTTTTCAATCACCAGATCTTCGCCGCCATCGTCCATCCAAACACCAATTTGTGTACCTGACAGTGAACATTGCGCCACGCGGACGCGCTCGCAATCAAATAGACCAATGGCAGGGTTATCGGTTGGCACGGCACTCTCTCGAGTCGAGATCACTCGACAATCTTCAATCAAGCTGTCTTGCACGTGACGAAACACCATCACGCCTTGCGGCTTTTCAGTGCCTAAACCCGTTAAAACAGAAATCATGGTGACATGAATGCCCGACAAGGTTTCTTCTTGTTCGCCGCTGACAAGCAACGCGGCATCATTGCCAAGGTGACGAATTTGCGCACCATGAGATTCACCGTGCAAGGTGACATTGGGATAACGAATACGAAGCGGACGACGGATGACATGCACGCCCACTTTTAAGCAGACACAGCCCCCAAATTCTGGCGACAAGCTATCTAATGCGGTTTGAATATCTTCGCCGGGACGCACCACCACGGTACAACAGCCCGTCACACCTATTGGATCACGGCAATCTTGAAAAACCGGGACGACAAACTCACCATTTAACGCATCGATCACCGCTAAGCGGCAGCGATGATGATGAAAAGCTTGTGGCGGCGCATTGGTCAGTGTTTCAACTGAACTGTCGGCATAGCGGGTGACAAAACTCCAATTATCACCAATATGGTATGCCCCTGCATCGCCGGACAAGGCCACTTCGACCCCATCTTCGAGTGCGATAAACACACCTTCAGGGACGGCAATTAAACCGTCACTGGCTGGTGCATCAAGATTGGTGATTTCATTGCCATCGGTATCGAGTACCACACCAAACTGGTCCCAACGACGAAGAATAGGATGAAGGGTTTGGTTAGCCGCTGTCGAGGCGGGAACCAATACGATTTCCCCTGCTGCGAGCGGATTTACCAACACCACGGTATTGGCAGCATCATTGACTGAAAGAATACGCAACATGGTGCCAGGCAGGCCTTCCAACACGCGCACATCGTCGGTAATTTCAGCCCAATCGCCTGCACTGAAGCGCAGGTAATCGTCTTTGGCGACTTGCTCAAGGGTCAGGGTGTTGTTGGCAGGTTGCGCCAATATTCGTCCAGCGAATGCGCCGTTTACCCGCGACCATTTCATCAAGGGCAAACCCGCTTCATTCACATCATGAACCGCCACCATGTAGGTGCGATTTTCTAGCCCTCGATAACCGCCCTCTGGCGGCAGCAAGCAAGGGTCGTTGACCGCAGATGCGGGATTGGCACGGGAGGATAATCGCCCTGAAGATGGCGCAATAAACGCGTCCCAACCTTCAATGTCTTCATCGTCGGTATTACACGTTACGCCTTCACCGACAGGACCAAACAATCGCACTTGCCATACGGTTTGCATGCGGGCGCTGGTATCGACGCCAATCGCCGGATCAACTAAATCGGGGGCTTCCAAAAACGTGACCGGACGTTTCCACACATCGAGATAGGCCAGATACCGTCCGTCTTCAGGCTGTATTCCCGGATCGGCGCTAGTCAGCATCGGTCGATAAGGCTGATCATCAAAGGGGATCGGCACCTCACTGTGCAGTTCTTCAAGGGGCAATGAAAAGTGATGCTCATCGTCGCCAAAGTTCTCAGCTAACAAGCCATCGACATAATATCGACCTGGATGAATCAGCAAACTGCCTGCAACCACATCCAATCGAAAGCTGTCTGGAAGATGCGCGGGATAGCCACAGAAGCCTGCTAAATCGATAGTTTCAGCACGAAAGCGGCGATCTATCATGGCCGCCGCTTCATTCAGCGGCGTGTCGGAGACCACCCTGCCTTGCATCGACACCAATTCGGCGTAATTGTGGCGTGGGTCAAAGGTCTTTCCTGAAATATCTACAGCCATGGAACTCTCCTTCAAGTCACATAGATCAAACCAGCATCGAGCCCGATGGGTAAGAATTCATTGAGACGAAACAGCAGCGCATCATGCCGCTGCGGCTGATAAAGATGGTGATACACACCCATTTCGCTACCACTGTCTGCACCACGTAATATCTCGGTTGGCGCAGAAAGCAGTAACTGCCCGTAAGCGGGGTCGCCATAACGGGTAGAGGTAAACGCAGGCACGACACGCGCCCGAACACCATGAAGAATATGTTCGCGTTCGGCATCAGTGAGCGAGGGGTTGCGCGCTTCGGCTTTTTCGATAGCGTTTGACCCTGCGAACTGCGGCTGACAACGATGCTGACGCGGTACACGAGAAAAGGGAGGGATATAAGAAAAACGGGCGCATCCGGTTTGTCGTTGTAATGCCCAAACCGGTGATGTCCACGCATCCCCTTCGCCCAGTGCGGCGTCGAGAATGGAATTTGATATCAGTGGAAAAGACCGCGCAGCTATTTTGCCAATGACCGTGGTTTCGCACAGAGTCAGCACACCGCCATGACTGATTTCATCAAGGGCTGAAAAGGCGACATGGTTATGTGAAGTGGCATCGACAATGCTGTCTTTCACCGACACTGACGCCCCTTCTACCGTGCGAATTGCACCGACGATGCTGTTTTCAATTTCCACGGTAACATTGGGGATTTCAACCACCAGCGACGCTGCATTGGGCAGCATCGGCTGTCGGTTTATCGACAACGCGTGTCCAGGCACTAAGGTGACGTTTCGCAGCACTAAGCGGCGTAATTGATTATCGCCGTTATCAGGCACCACCAGCCTTCCACCAAACACCACCAACCCATCAATGATCACTTCGGATTCCACGCCACCGACCACGGTAAAATCATCACCTTCAAGATCGATAAATACGCGGTGTCCGTCTGCGGCGCGCAGCGACACCGTTTGATCAATATTCACGGCCACGTCAGGCGAAACGGCAAAACGATGCGACACGCCAATTTCAACCACACCGCCGGATTCCACATTGCCCAGTGCGGCTTGAATATCGCCGCCCGCGCCGACACTGTGCACGTTAGCGGAATGGCTAATAAAGCCTTCACTGCGAGAATACGCCCCGCCTCCAATATCAGCGCTTGCGCCATAGTGGAATGTCACTTCCACGGTTTCTGGCTCAACCATGCTGGCAGGAAACGACAAGCGCCCAAGTTCGGGGTCGACCGAGATTCTGTCTACGGGCGAATGCGCCCAATCTGCGCCGTCATCACTGAGGTTACAGATCTGCAATTGATTGGCGGTTTGCATAATGCCATCAACTACCACAGTGAACGTATGAGGATAAAAACCGTCGAGCCGATTTGCTGCGATGCTTCGGCGCAACAGCGGCACAGGCAGATTTTCCTCGCGAGCTAAATGGTTAATATCAGGCTCAGTCTGAGGCTCATTAAACAGCGGAGCATTGAACCCCATCGGCTGGAACAGATATCGTCGCGCTGCCAACCGAAACGCAGGCGTTAACGATTGACGGTAATGACGCAATCGCCACAAGAATATGCCGACATGTTGAAAATGATGTTTCCCTTCACCTTGGCTGATCCGCCCTGTCGCCATCGTGTAGCTGGCGGTATCAAATGGCGTGTTGATAGCTTCACACTTCGCACTGTCTCTGACATTCAAGGTGTAATGATTATCAGGACGCGGCGCGGCAAGATGTTCTGGGCGCGCCAGCAGTTGGAAGAACTCCACCACTTTGGCAGGCCAGCGCGTGGTATCAGATGCTAATTGTTCCAGCGCTAACGCCACACCGCGGCGTCGGGTTAAGCGAATTTGATTAGCTGCTGCTGCGCGTTGACTCACACCGGGAATATTTGGCCCGTAGCGATAACCCACCAACTCGCCAATGTAAGGCGCAGCCCACTCATCACAGGTTTCAATAAACTGGTTATCATAAAGGCGATCAGCATCGTTTTTCACGATCGCCGCTTGCTCGGCGAGAATTTCCATTAAGGCTTTGAGGGGAAATCCCTGTGCTTCATCGCGTTTACGATAAACCTCTGGCAAGAGTTGATAGAGCGCGTCAGGTGACAAGCTGTTCATACGCTAACCTCCAGATAATCGAGCGGCCCAGGATGCAAGCTCAGCACTGATGCGCCCAGCACTTCGGCATCAACGCCGCTACCCATCACCTCGGCGTTCGCTGCCGCGAGACCATCGTGGCGTGTAGGGATCTCGCCCGTGTATAAACGTTCAATCACCACCGCGTCGATTCCCGCCACATCGTGCAACAGCGCAATAATTTCACTGGCAAAAACAGGCTGACCAAAACGGCGAGCGTCAAACGACAATGCCGCACGTAATACAGCTTCGGCACTCACACTCACTTCATCGGGAAGATAATCAGGATGGACTTGAAGACGCACACCAAGCTTAAAAAAGCGCTGGCGATAACTTCGCAAAATAAAGCGTGCAAACGGGTCGCCGGCTGCGGTCAACGCTTCCGTTAAGCTGCTATGCAACGCACTGCCCTCTGGCACTTGCGCCCCGTCTTCTGCTGCTACAGTGACCACCACTTGTGGCCCACCAGAGAGATGCAACCACTGCGCACTGGCTTTGGCAATGCCGCCATAACCTTGGGAGAAGTCTGCGTAATCCGTTAAAGAAACCACGCGTCCCAAGGTGCGACAGGACAAAGGTGCGCTGAGTTTTATCGCATCACGCCCTTCGGGATCCGCACCGCCGTCAGCATCGAGCAAATTATTAACCGCCTGTACACCAAGCGGCTGCGACATCAATAAATTGAGTTGCCCGGCTTTTACTCGCCCCATCAAACCATGGGTTTTACGATAGCTGGCGCGAATGTTTTGCTGACCTTTACCCGGCATCGCGCCTTTCACGCCATCGCCAAAGGTGACGTGACTGTAACCTTGTTCATCAACACGCATCGAATACACGCGATCAGCGGGTTGTGTGTTCAAAAAGTTCGCCACGGGATGCCACAGGATTTGGTTAACTCGAATTTCTAACGTGGGTTTCACGCCCGTTGGCGTCGCCGCGGGCACAAAGGTTTGTGGCGCTTGGCGGGTAGTAAAAGAAGCATGGGGCAAGGCCGCGCCATCACCCAAGACTTCCACCACCGATTCACCTTGAGTGGCTTGTGCAACATTGGCAGCAATACGCAGGCTTTGCGGGAAGTAAGCCGCGCCTAAGGGTTCAGTCAGAGTGACTGATGTGCCCGTACCCGCCGTGAGTTCATGGTTAACGGACTGCACAATGCGCGTGGCAATGACAGGCATCGCGCCTGATCCTTCAGCCAGTCCGTTGAGAATCACTTTGCGCCCTTCTTCTAGGCCGGGGAACCAGCCATTAAGCTGAACGGAAACCGTGTCAGCATCCAAGGGGGCAGTGATCGGCGGGTCTGCCAAGGTTAACAACTCACTGGCACCAAATATCGTAGTCTGTCTAATAGAGAACTCGCCAAAATCCTCGTTTCGATCCAACGCCAAGCGGCTACTTTTTCCGGTGACGGCAAAAAATGAAGCCGCGACCTCGGCAGTGTCTGTGACCTGATAACGCGCCCATGTGTCTCCATCTCGAATAACAACCTCACTGTCATTGGCGATTTCTGCTATCTGCCGTTCAAGGTAAACATGATTAGCGCCGTCTCTCATCAAAGATAATGTCCCTGCATCGGCCCATGTTGCAGCAGTCTTGTCAGCGTATGGACCCGGTTCAAGGCTTTCTACCACCACATCGCTGCCGTCCACACTGTAAACTGGCACCATGCCCGTCAACGAATGATGAAGGCTGCTCAGGGGCGGTGCGGCGTGACCAAAAATAGCGGCTGACGCACGAAAAACCAGCACGGTTTTGTTGCTCTGGCTCGCCGCTTCCAAAGGGGCGAAAAAGGCTTTTTCTGACAACTCAGCATCCGCCAATACCGTGACCAGCTCTGAGGTGCCAAGGGTGTGATCAAGCTTTTCTGCCAACGCACCAGACACCGTGGCGGAAAAGCTGCTTGACGCAGAAAATCCCAGACCCGAACCAGGTTCAGAAATCGGCTCCGTGCCGATTGGCGATACCGTCACCCATGTCAGATCTTTCGCGTCCGGGTCTTGGGCGATATTCGCCAACACCGGATCGACAGCATTCACCACAGCAAAAACTGGCGTGCCGTCGTCGGCGATAAAATAGACCCCATCTCCCGCTTTCAGCTTGGTATTGGTGCCCCAAAACGGCAGTTGCGTCGTCGAGGTCGTTAACGGATGGGGAGCCGTCAGTTTTGGACGAATGGCATTCCATTCCGCGCGAGCCAAGAGATCATCAAGGGTTTCATAAATAACGGGCGTTTCATCCTGCCCCGGCGTGCTTTGTATTTTGGTGCCTGCTGGGACAGTAATACGCTCAGGAATGCCTGCGCCCGCGGCAATGTTAAACGACAGATCGGCACTGGCTGCCGCGCCGGGATGGGGAATGTAATCAATCAATAGCGCCATTTCATGCAGCGATTGGGGCAGTTGCGCGGTGCGCACATAGGCTTCGTTCAGCCACATTTCATTGTAGAAAGTCAGCACGTCACAACTGGCTGCCCAAGCCTCTAACAACGCCAGAGTAAAATCTTCCCCTTCTCGTGTGGTTAATGTACCGAGTGCGCCGTATTGCGATGAAGAAAGCCTCGCCACCATGCTTTGATAGAAATCTTGGTGGCTACCTGCACGAAAACGAATCCGAGGTAAGCCCGCTGTGTTATCAGGCGCTTGCGGCGTCAGTACGCGAGTGCCATTACACGCGCCACAATGTGACTGTTCTTGTGAACGAGCATTTAACAGAGAATCGACCATGTCAGCGCCCTCCTTCTAAGTCGAGCAAAAACACACCGTTGCCAGGATGGCTGGCGTCGTTGTCTACTCGCGCAATTTCGGTGCGACCGAACAGGAGTTTTCGCCCTGTCAGCCCACTGGTTCGCGGGTCGCCAAAACGACGAAAACGGGTCGCTTTGGCGGCGATCACCCCTTCTACGTTTTGTGCTGCCGCTAACATGGGCGACAGGTGCAAGATTTGTCCGGCGCGGAACTGATCGGGATGAAGTAGCCCCAGTGCACCATTGGCTTGTCGCTGCGGAGAAAAAATCGTCAATAAGCGCTGGCGAACATGAGATTTAGACGCATTGGGCGCGACACAAACATGCAGCGTAATTTCCAGCGGCACATAAACGGGCGTGGACACGGCGACATCATGGGCGGCAAGTCGGAATGTTTCGTAATGACCGCGTAACTGCGTGCGCTGATCTTCGGTGACACCAATACGCCCTTTTGGGTCGGGCAATGCAAACGTGGTGATCCAACTGCCCGTGTGCACATAGGCACAACTCACGTCTTGCACCCATTCCACGCGGCGTCCAAGGGTCTGATAATCTTCTCGAGTGACGGCTCGCTCTTGCGTTTTGAACAAGAACGGTGCGCGCTTACGAATGGCGGCATTGGTTTCTCGGTTTCGCCCTCCTGCGCCCGCCGTGATGTTTCTCACTTCAATCACTTCAGGCAGGTTTATCGCTAAGTGATGCAGCTTATCAGGCCCAATATGTCCCGACGTGCCCAAGCCCACGCGATAACGGGCGCTAAATGCGGTGCCGGAAAGTGGACGACGGCCAAACTGGTTATCACCAAACCGCAGTGAGGCACTGTTGTCGCGTTCAATTTCAGCGGTGAACACACGCGCGCTGGCATCACTGGCTAACAAATCTGCGACTGGCTGATAAGGCAGCACTTCAACACCATCATCACCATCGAGTTCAATACAAGGATACGTCGCGTTCGGCTCAGGGGTGCGCAACGCATCTGAGGCCGGTACGCCTGACGCATAATTTGGTGCAAAGGTCAGTGGTGATTGAGCGAGTTTGGGTCGAAATGCAGGCATGATCATTTCTGCCTGTTCTTGATCGCATTGACTATCGGCGCAAGTCACGCCGTGATTCTGACCTGATTCAAAGCCTTTGCCCGCCGCCCAACTGAGCCATGGTGACGGCACTTGGCCGAGATTTTCGTCATCCTGTGTGTGCCCGTGATCGACGAGTACCACATTGCCACGAACGACACTGACAGGCTCAATGTATCGCCTTCCTTCTTCCATCGAGGTTTCTGACGATATGCAGACGGGGAAACGCAAGGCATCACGATCATGCCACACGATTTCGGTGATCAAATCGCCCGTAATGGGGTCAGTCAGCGGCGCGTTAGCGACGTCAAATGCGCGTACCTCTGTCAACAGCACGACTTGGCGATGATTTAAAAATCGGTCGGCTTGATTGCCTGTTTTCGCGCCAGTGATTTCCTCCATCGCGACATACAGGCCTTGGCTGAGATTTGGCAGATGCCCTGCCAACGTCGCGCTCGTTGACCCTTTGGCGAGATGGCACCGGGCGTTACTCCACGTATGAAATTCCATTTCATTGTGTGCGGCAAACAAGGCTGGCACGTCGTGACAGGTTTCGTACACCGCGGCGCTTTGAGCCAGTAACGCATTGTTTCTAGCAAAGGTGATCGGCTGTTCGCTCAGCCTTGTACACACTGCTGCACCTTGTGGGATCACCGCTGTGCTTGGCGCAATGGGCAGCACATCAGCCGACACGGCAAAGTGACAAAAACATCGCGCGTTGCAGCCTTCATCCACGGAATAATCCAACAATCGTGTTAACCGCTTCAGTGAAATACGCGAACGCGCACGGTTGAGATACGCTTCGGTTTGGGCTGCATCTTGTTGATAAGCCAACTGATCGGCGGTGTACGCGAGAATATCGACAATGGCGGTAGAAAGGTCGGCAGGATGCCCAGTGGCAAAAGCGGGAGCAACAATGGCCATGCGATCGAGCATCATGCGGCGAAACGACAGATAATCACGCGCGGTGTAATCTATTTCTGTCTCTGGTTCAGGCGGCGCTTCGCACTCGCAATCACTCACACAATCAAACGCTGTCGGACATTCTACTTTGAACGAAAATGTAATGGATGCCAGAAAGGGGTCTATCTCGGGCGGCGGCGCAGGGTTTAACGTGCTGGTGACAATATTGAGCATATAGGGGCCGAAATCGCCCGGTTGTGCGAGTTCAATCACGACCACGTTTTGCTGTCCGTCCAGCCCCATGGTGACTGCGACTATCTCAACGGCGGCGTCGCCTTCAATGCGAATATTGTCTTCTGTATACACCACCGCGCCGGGGTCGTTGACAAGGTGAAGATGCAAAAAACGCTGACGATCAGCGGGATTCACCGCCTCCAAGTCCAATACTTCTACGAAGTCGATACCGTTGAATGCACTGTTGCGTACTGCTTCTCTGCGTCGTTGGTCACAGCAAAAATAAATCATGCGGCAGACTCCCTCACAAATTGGGCTTGCTGGGGATCACCCGATGGCAGCACTAAATAGGACACGTCGATAAACATGGCACCTTGATCAAATAGCACAGAGACATCCGTCACTTCGATGTCATCTTGCATCCAGCTTTGTAGCGAAGTGGCAATCAATGTGCGGGTATCTTCTATCAAAGCATCACTGACTCCCGCAAACAGCAGACGGTTTAAGCCACAGCCAAAAGTTGGCATCATCACCCGCTCTCCTGGCTCAGTGAATAACACCTGCTCAATGCGATCGCGAATGAGGTCAAAGCGGAGCGTTGTCGCTGTCCGCCCTTGAGTATCAATGCGATAGGGGAAATCTGGATAATTCATCTTTCCTCCGCGAAATTAAGACGTTAATAAGTTAAGCCGTTAATAAGTCGGAAATTAACTCGCAATCACACGTACTTGCGCCACAGTTGGCAGCAAGGGTGTCCCTGTTGGCGCGCAGACAGATTGGCCAGTTAGCAGCACAAAAGGCTGCCCCATCGACACCACACGCACCGAACCCGATAAAAATTGCCCTGTTATACAAGGTCCATTGCCCGCTGTCGGGGGTGGCATGGCGCACCCTGCCACGACATAAGGAGACGTCAGCAATACGGTGGCCGCGCCCGAAACCACGACTCGCGGATTCGGCACTGTCGGTGTCGCTTGACCCCCATGGGAGCACATGACTGTCGCACCAACATGTAACAAGGGCCCGGGCATGGCTGTCTCCTTCGTTTCGCGCTTACGGTGTGGTTGAGCGTTTAATCACTAAGCATTAAGCGCTAAGTAATGGTGAGCGCACCGGTATTAATATCTACCGTCGGCCCGACCAAGCTAATTTGTGCACCTTTCCCGTTGGTGATGAATATTCCTGCGTCAGTCACCGACAAGGTGACGCCGGTGGCGGTCTGCAAGGTAATACCCCCCAACCCCATAGGCCCGCCTGCATCGCAAATCACGATGCCGTTCTTCGCCATGGTTTGCAGCGTAATGGCGGAGATCGGCGCGGGTGCGGTTTTTGCCAACGTCGGCACATCTGCCGCAGAGCCTGCAAAGCACCCTGTCCAAATCGGATGGTCGACTTCGCCCTGTTCAAACTCAATCCAGACACCCGCGCCAATGGGCGGCACAGCAAAGATGCCGGCGTTCAAACCCAACACGGGTAAACACGGCATGCACCAGCTGCCGGGTGGCATGCCTGTCACATCGGAAACGGTGGCTAGGATTCGCCCTTGCTGAGATAAATCGACGTTGTTCACCACCACGCCGCGATATTTCCCGTAAAACTTTTCGCTCATACTGGCACCCTACTGACGGTTGAAAGCAGCCCATCTCGGCTCAGTTCAAATTGCTGTTTGAGTTGGCCTTCGCTCATGGTCGTGGTGACGGATTCCACGTAATGCAGTCCATTAAACGCATGACCTGCGCCGCGCACTGACACCAATTTTCTTGCTTCCAATAAGGAGCCATACGCCAAAACATCAAGCGAACCCGACATTTTCACCGCCCTAACGGCAGACCTTGCCGCTTTGGCTAACCCCACCAGCGCGGCTTGAACGGGCGAGTATTTGGCCGTGCCTGTGATCGGTGCTGTGCGAAGGGGGATTGGGCGCAACACGCCAAGTGGCGGGTTAAGGGGATTAACATCAGGAACGGGCAACGTCAGCGGTACCTTGGTCTGCGGATTTTGAATCGTGATCGTAGGCATCACCGCACTTTGGGTATCAACACTGCCTGAAAGGGATTCCACGTTTCGATGTGCATCTAAGTCGTCATTAATCGGGCGTTGAACCTTGCCAATGCGAATGTCAGGCCCCCAATAGGCGGTTGAAACACCCACTTGAGACGTGGGCTCGATGTAGAACACGTAGCCGACACGCTCCGCCAACGACAAGATGTAATTCAGATCAGTGCCTTGATGAGACGGAATACGTTCTGTGGGGATAGGCACATCAATCAACACAGACGGGATGACTTTTGGTATCAGCCCCAAAAACGCGTATTTCGCCAGAACCAGATTAATGCGGGCAAAATCCGGCATGGCGGGATAACGCATAAAACTGAAATCGATGTAATCGAGCACACGGCTGAGATCTTCTCCCGTCAGCGTGAGCCGAGACACACCGGGTGCACTGCCGGGGCTAACGCGATGATCGGTGACGACACCGTCAATAAGCACGGATTTTTGACCGAACATATCTATCGCGATCACGGTGCGTACTAAGGGGATGGGATTGTTGGCTGACAGCAGAAATACCGTATGAAGCGGTGAGTTATTGTCAATCTCGAACACCAGTTGAAACCCTGATTTACCTTCCGTCACTGAACGCACTTCGCAAGAGACAAAGGCGTTAATCACCACTTTTGATACGGGTACAGGGGCAACAGGGCCAATGTAGAGACTCATCACCACCTCTGACATTACTGCTCTCCTTCATCGCCATGTAGAGCAATTCTGCGCCCGACGATGGTCAATAATTCGCTCGGATTCTGCACCAAGTTGGCATCGGCGATTCGCCACCAAAGGGTTGGGTCGGCGTAATACGCCGCACCGAGTAAATCCAGCCGGTCTCCTTCTCTGATCGTCATGCTTTGCACGTTTTCAATGGACGCAGGCTGCGGCAGGAATCGGCGACTGACAAACACACGCTCTGTGCCACGATCATCCATCATCACATTCAACGGCGCACCGGCATAACGGCTGCTGGACGCAAAGTCCGCCGTTTCTTCCGTGTTGCTGAGTAAATAGTGCGTGAGATCAGTCATCAATGATTCCTTATTGGCGTCCGTTTTGTGGTGTTCCGGTTGCTGCTTTTTGCAATCAGCAGCTGGCTAACAGGACTTAGCTATTTGTGACAGGTTTAATGACCCGCCCCGCCTGCGTTTCTAGCCCAGTGAGGTAATGCAAAAACAGTGACGAAGCGGGATGATCAAAGCCAAGATCGTCGACCGTCAACACTTGTAAACTCAAGTTGGCTTTCGCGCTTAATGGATTAAGCCGCGCGCTGAAAAACTCTTCTGTCAGAGCCAAGCTTTTGACTTTCACTGGTACGCGGCGATACGCGCCCCAACTAAACAAGGGCAATGGCTGAACCATCGGAATAATGGTCAGCTTTCCTTCTCGGGCTCGCGCATCGTTTTGCAGCAGTTGCCGCTTCGTCGGCGAAATCAAGCTTCTCAACGCGGCGATGTAATGGCCAATGCCATAAGTCACCGCATCCTCATCGCCCCGCTCGAGCGCATCAGTGGCATCGAGAATGGCCTCAAAACTGATCGATTCGGTTGGAGGCCCATTGAGTCGCATCTGCTCTGTACGAGTTTGCGACCCTGCCTGCGATTTCACTTCAAACTGCGTACTGAGCGTGGAAGGATTGATCAGCAATGGAATCGCATTTACGGGCTCGCCACTTTGCGGATCGAGCAACACAATGCCGGCTTTAACGTAGTTCGGCTGACTCGATAACATTTATCGCCCCTTTACGCTGTGTTTGTGGCTAGTCAGTTGATGCATCAATGCATCAGTGGCCCTCACTATCGCCTTCTCTTTGGCCACCAACTGTTGCTCAGTGCTGAACGACTCCATCACTGGCCATTGCGTCGACACGGCGGTAGACATCGCGCGATAGACATCGGCATAACCCGCGTCGCTGCTGATTTCAATGTGCCGGAAGTGCACGTTAAGTTGTGTCATTTCGTTCTCCCTTATGGCACCGCTAAGTTGCCGGGTATCGTCCACCATAGCGGCGGCGCCAGCGACGGGATCATGCGAACGCCGCGATAAATCAAATAACCAAGTCCTACAGCCGCGGCTCCAACAAGTACGGGTTTTACAGCGGGGCGAAGATCCGGCATTTCCGGCACTTGCCACGGTTCAGATTGGGGTTCTACTGGCCTCGGCGTGGGTTGTGGTTGAGGCGCTGGCGTTGGATGCGGCACCAACCTCGGTGCTGTTCGCGGAAGTAACACGGGAACAGGTAATCTGACGCGAATTCTGACTCGACGAGGAGCGCGTCTTCGGCGCGTGTTTCGACAGCGATAGTAGTAAACGCCGTTGGAAGTCGCCCCACCCGTTGGTGGCCACACATCTATGTTCTGCAGGGGATTGCCAACGAATGGCATGGTAGGAAAAGCGTATGACCACATACTTGTCGCTGGACCAATAATCCTCTGGTAATTAGCAATATCACGATTAAGTTGCGCTTCGGCGTCAGCCTGACGACCATTGAGCCAAGAGGCGGGCTTAATTTCTCCAACTTCATCCAAAAACGGCCCCTGACTGTATTGCTTGACCATATCTGGGCGCGTTGAGCCCGGGATTTGGAACCCGGGATGACCACCACCGAGACAAGGCGTTGACGGTGAAATGGCTTGATGAATAACACCACAAAATCCGCCAATCTGACGGTGAGCGACGATGCCAATTTGCCCCATGGTCATCGCGGGTACATGACACCCCGCCACAACCGCCCTTTGGATGAGGGGCATGCTATTTCTTGGTGTCACTCCATCCAGTCGCTTGGCTTGTGGGATCGGTGCAGCCTTTGGTGTTGGGGTCGGCGTTGGTGTGCCATTATTACCGAATGATTCTATGGCAGACTCTGGGATTAAATAGAGTTTGTTTTTGTGATCTTCCAAAGACTGCAAATCTGCAAACAGACTCTCGACTTCTGGCTCCTCCATCATCTCGCCCAAGAAATCGAGATCATGAGTCGGGTCATCCATTCCTACAGCCTTTGCAGATGACGCCGCTCCCATGCGTTGCGCCCATTTACCGACAGAACCTTTAGGTGATGAAATCTGAAACCGCTTACCTGCAGCGAACGCTTCGCCGCCTCGATCCGCTTCTTGCTCGTAGGTATCCCCTTCGCCATGAAGTTTTGAGAACGCCAAACCTCGTCGCTGCTGAACAACATGGGTGAGTTCATGGCCTATGAGTGAGAGACCCTGTTGCGAATCGGGGTTGTAAAAGCCTGAGCCAAAGTAAACATCTGACCCTGCGGTAAAGGCTTTTGCTTGAAGTTGACGGGCGTAACGCTGGGCAACACCTCCGGTATAAAGCTTGGCTTCCGGAAACTCTGCGCCGAATGTCTTTTCTGCTCGCTGACGTAACGCTTCAGGCAAATGCCCGTCTGGCTGTTGCGAGTTGGTGCTCATCGGTGGCTTTGTCATGCTCACACCTGAACCCGCGAACGCAGCGCTAGACTGAGCTGACATAGGCGCTTTCGCCCCACACGCTGAGCAAGGTGCGCCTTGTGTCGCGGTGTTACCACAACTGCATTTACGTTGCAGAACTGGCGATTGCCTCGACATCTGAAAGGGTGCTGGCGCAGGCTGATCTTTTACGGCATGCAGGCTTGGGTTGGCGAATTCATTCATATTCTAGGTCCCCCGCTTTAATCGGTCGATCTAGCTTTTGTAACTCGGCCGCCGCCGCTTCCATTAGCCATTGCATGGAAACACAATCGCCGTGTTGAGCAGCTAAGAACGCGCCATTCAAAGCGACATTGTGAATACTCCCGCCCGTTAAATTGAGCCTAGAAAGACGAGTGGGATTCACATCGGCTGAGAGCGGTGTTTCAGGCGGGAATGCAGTAAACCAAATGCGTTCGCGCTCTAATGGCCCGGGGAAGGGGAAATCGACGACAAAGCGTAGTCGACGCAGAAACGCTTTATCGACGGAGGATTTCAAATTGGTCGCAAGAATGGCTAAACCTCGATAAGTTTCAATACGTTGCAACAAGTCATCAATGCCGATATTGGCAAAGCGATCGTTACTGTTTTTCACTTCGCTGCGCTTGCCAAACAAGGCATCGGCTTCATCAAAAAACAGAATCGCTCCGCATTGTTCGGCCGCTTGAAACAACTCGCGCATTTTCTTTTCTGTATCACCGATGTATTTACTGATCACGCTGGATAAATCAATGCGGTACAAATCCAAGCCAAGTTCATTAGCAATCGCTTCAGCGGCCATGGTTTTGCCTGTGCCACTGTCACCACAAAACATGGCGCTGATCCCCATGCCGCGACTCATACGATGACGAAAACCCCATTGCTGATAAACTCGGCTGCGAAGCCCAACTTGTGCGGTGAGCTGATCCAGCATTTTGGTCTGTGCTGGCGGCAACACCAGCGTTTGCCAACTGGCTTTACAGTCGATACGCTGCGCCAATTTCGCGAGTGATGATGCAGCGCGTTGCTGACAACATGTCCAAAGCGCTTTTTCAAATCGAGGGTCAGAATGAAGGAGTGACTCTCCGCCGCCGGATTCAGCAATCAAGGTCATTTGGTTGATGTCTTGCTGACTGAGCGAAAACTGCTCCGACAATCGTGCCGGTAAACTTTCATTTGCCCCTTGAATAGCGTTTCGCCACAAACCTTCTTGCTCTTCCACCGTCGGCCTTTCAACCAAAAGCGGAAAGCTGTTGGGTGTCACACCCATGGGCATGACGCCCGCATCAATCATCACCAGCCCGCCGACACGGCCAACAAACTGCTGCAACTGTCTGAGACGCGCTGGGTCGTCAGCCCCTTCAATGAGCAACAGCAATGGCATTAACCCTGCTTCGCGTTGCCATAACCTTGCCAGCGCATCCAAATCATTGGGCTGAGTTGGCAAACTGGTGGCATGAAGGATTTGAACCGTCGCACCAAGTTGGTGTGCAAGGGCTGCAGCCATCAAGGTTTTACTGGGTTTGTCCTCACCAAAAAACTCAATCACCACTTGCTGGCGATGAGATTGATGCGGGTGCGATTGATGCAGGTTGAGTTGATGCTGATGGGATTGCTGTATGTAGGTGAGTGCAGATTGCAACCCGCGTGATTGAGAATAAGAAAGCGACGCATCACTGGCGACCGCGGGCATCGGCTCAAGCATCACCGCCAAGCGCTCGTCAAGGTAGTTGATACCACGTAAGAAATTGAGGATACGTTCATCGACAACCAGCGTGGCATCGCCATTTCCTATCGGCTGCCATTCCAAAAGTAACCAATAGCGCAGCGGACTATGAGGGGAAAAACTGCCCCAATCACAATCATGAGAAACTGAAAATGCCAGTGTTGCTGTTGGGTGAGAACGTCTTGAATTCTCTGTCACCATGGCGCATTTTGCAGCAACACGACCATCAAATGACATCGCTAGAACCAAAGCCAGTACGGCTTGATCGCCCTCATTCAAGTCGAACTGCTGCACTAACACGTTAAAGGCGGTAGGAGGATCACAGACGAAGCCTTTATTGATATCCGCTAACGTACAGTGCCCTGACTCTTCATTTCGCACCGCATCGAACGACACAAGTACCCATTCGATGAGTCGAGATATATGTGCCTGATTGGTCGCCTGCCATTGAGAAAACAGATCAACCGCGGGTCCACTACCTGACGGATTATTTCCAAATTCTGCGCGTTGTTCTTGCGCTGAGGTATTAACACGGAAGGTATCAGTCATGCTGGCACCTCTACTCTTTGCGTGGGATCATAAATGGGCGCGCGTGTTGTGAAATCCGGCGCGATGGGCGGCCTGTCTTTGAGGATGAACCAACTGTCTGCGCCATCTACCCGCAATCTCGCGGGGTAGATGCCTGCAGCCAAAGGCCCAAAGTGAAAGACCAGTGTGCTCGTAATCACGGACACCGACTCAGCCTGAGCGCCTTCGCTGCCTAACCAAAGTGTTGCTTGTTGACCGGGGTGTACATTGGGTGACACCCCGACGGTGACGATGACGGCTTGGCCATTTCGTACAACGCTATTTGGTGGCAGCGCCAATACAGGCGCGATTTGTGCTGTCAGTTCATTGGATTGTTGTGTTGCCCCATTGACATCTACGGCATAAGAGATTGAATAGATACCTGATGCCCAGTTGGCGGGGACGTTTGGCAGCGTTAAAGACTGCCCTTGCGCGGAGCCGCCAGCATTGGCAGCCACCGTGTGTTCTATGTCGAGTGAGAGATGAGAAAGCGTGAAACGTGGATTAGCGCCATCAAGTGCACGGCCTTCAACATCCAGAATATCGCCCAGCCTTGCACTTGCTTGGTGTGCAGGCGAAATAACACGGGTGAGTTGAGGCAAGGACGATAACAGGTGAGGAAATACCGTAGGACCGAGATCATCTTCGCCAATGGTCAGCACGGGGAGCGGATTTCGTGTGCCATATTCCGCTTCGATCAATACCGTGGAAACGCGATAGGCCATCGAGGGTCGATATTGACTTTGCAGAGCGCTCCAAAGGCCGGATTTTTCCGCCATTGGCATTTGATGTGGCGCAATACGAAGCGCTTCTGCTTGATCAGCAAGTCCGGTGTCAGCCAACGCTTGCAAAAGTGGCGGTAAGCCCGCGGCAATGGCTGGCGAAGGGTTCAATGCGGTTTGGATTTCTGTTCGCGTAAATCCAGGGTGTTCGTGCAGTATTTGCATCGCATAACCGAGCAATACATCGCCATGCAGATCTGCCGTGCCATAAGCACACACCAGATAATAAAGGTCGAGCGGTAATGGCGTGTTGTTGACTCGATTCCCCTCTGGATTACGTGTTGGCAGACACTGATTCGCCCACGCTGCGTTCACCTCTGTGTGATAGAGAAAAACATTTAGCGCAGGGGCATTGTTGTCTTCTTGTGCCAGCATTTGATCCGGTGCCAATGCGTGAACAGGCACATTAGTGTTCACCACCGCCGCCACATCGTGATCCACCAGCCCATCATTGAGCAGATCGCGCAACAATTGGGTGACGCCTGCGATGGCAAGTGCACTACTCATCGTTCACCGTCCTGACGCTGACGTAAATAGTCAGACAATGTGAGATCGGGCTTCCAAGTGGTTGTTTGACGCTGCGCTTGCGATGGGGTTTGAGAATCCGCTTTGCTAGCAATGATCGACACTTGATCAATCGTCAAATTTACCGTAATGGGTTGCGGGGAATCGGCACGATGTCGGTTGGTGACACTGCGCAGTGCAGGCTTGTCTGTTCTTGCATGACGAGGCGATTCATCACGATTCGGAAGATCATGAGCTGCAGGCTCTGCGCGAAGGCGCTGTTCTGCTAAAAGATGTAAATTCGACGCTATCCTCTGTTCATCTTGTTTGTTATTCGGTATATGCCTTTCAACTGAGGCATGTTCAATTACGGGTTGCTCACTTGGCGATTGATTCGCATCCGTCTCACCCAAAATGGATGCCGCCACTTGTTGCGTGAAATCATGTCGTGTTCGAGTTGGAGTCGACGGTGTATTTAGCGGTGCATGAATAGGTGTATTCGATGAAGACGGATTGGTGGAGACCGGATGATTAAAAGCATCACTCACATCAGTATTGTTCGCTTGGCCTTTCGTCTTTGAAATACGAGAAGGATGAGAACCAACCTGTGTTTTCTCGATGTTAATGGTCACATCGTGATTACCCGTAACTTCATCTTGTCTGCTTGGAGCACGCTGTGATGCTGTTTGATTGGGCGATTCTTCAAGGTGAGTTTCCAACAACGAATTAGTGACAGTGTCACCTTCCATTCCATCACTCACCGTATTTAAATCATCGACCAAGGGTTCTGACTGAACACGATCTTGACTGACATTCGACGCAGAAGCCGACACTGACCGCGTCGCACCAGCATAGTAAGAGTTCACCACCGGTTTCAGCGTCTGAAAGCCATCAATGTTTCGGCGAATGTAATGTCCTAATTGGCGACTCATACACGTATCCTTTGGATAAGATGAGGTAACAGCCTGATCTTAGTAAGTCTTTCATAAACATTGCTATTCAATCACCATCGCGATGTGTTGACGGCGGCGCGCAGGGCTCATAGCCAGAATGTCGTGGCTCGACCAACCGTAAGCAGACGCAAGAATGTGCACGTCCCACAGTTGACGCTCCACGTCGGCAGCCAACAATGCCCAAAACTGACTGACAATATCGAATTGGTGTGCAGTTTCGCCTTTGCACTCTGGGCAAGAGGCATTGAGCGAAACAATGGTAAGCGGTTCTATCGCTAACATTTGCGCTTCGAGGGTTTGATAGACACCTTCCCACGCGGAAACTGGGTCGTCCTTCTGCGTGATTGCAGTGGCGACATCGTTATAGCTTTCAGGTGCCAGCACACATTGTGCAAGCTGTGAAAGTGGAGAATGGGCAGACGCGAGCAGGTAAAGATCACCGATTGTCGGTAGACGAAATCGACAACTGAACTCGTCGTCATTCATTGACACGTAATGAGGAAGATACGCCTCTGTGTTGACTGAATCTAAATGGCAGGCCGTTTTAAGGCGGTCTGAACTTGTCGCTAAAACGTCGGAAACACGAAAAGACAACTGGGTTTTGGTATCGCATGATACGCAAGGTGACGTCACCGTGATGTTTTCACCAAACTCACAACGATAGGCAAGAAGTAGAAAGTGGTCGCGACCTGCCAGCGTCCATTCGCCAACATCTTCATCTGACGGCTTTGGAAGATAAGCGGCGAGCAAAGCCAGATTGCGATCGGGTGGCGACATATCAAGTGCCTTTTCCCAAAGCGCAACGCGATCATTGTCATTGAGTGCCGAAATCGTGACACGCATGGTGGATCACTCACTGTTCCGGATGCACAAAGCTAGGTTCTTTTGGCACTGTCACTGCATTACGCTCCCACCCTTCATTTTCAAGTTTTACCGATTGGATCATAAATGCAGAACTTGATGCATCGAGCGCCGGAATAGCCTTGTACTCTGATACCCAGCATTGGAAGAGTGTGTAACTCATGACCTTTTGCCCTGCTTCATTCAGCACGTCGAGAATGAGTGTTTTGCGAAAATCTGCCAGTGAAACTTCACCACCCAAATCTGTGCCAATTCGCCAGACTTTGTTAGCCCATTGCTCGAATTGCAGGTTTTCCGTTACACCACGTTCAAGGGTGATGGCTTCAAATTTCACTTGGCCCGGCGATTTGCGGGTATGAGAAGGGTCTCCCCCTTCGCGGTACTCCATCACTTCGACAGAACGGCTGAGACCCGATACTTTTTGCACCGCCGCGAGCACATCTCCACCGGCTTCCTTGATGATAAATTTGTAGCCGGGATAAGGCACAATACGTTGACCATTCACGTTGAGCTGAGACATGTCGCCCCCTCGCTATTTACCGAAGAACACTAAACCAATAAAACCGAACAACACGGAACCGAAAAATGATTTCCAACAGACCTGCGGGCTTTCACCAACAGGTAGAAGGATTACCCGCCGCTGTTATTCATCAATTGCAGACTCACAACCACAAATTCCGCAGGTTTTAACGGCGCGAAACCCACCAGCACATTCACCACGCCCGCATCGATGTTAGCTTGCGTAGTGGTTTCCGCATCACACTTGACACGAAACGCCTGCTCGGGTGCCGTGCCCTGAAATGCGCCTTGTCTGAACAGTCCCTGCATGAAATTACCCACCGCAATGCGAATTTCTGACCAAAGCGGTTCGTCATTAGGTTGGAACACGGCCCACTGCAAGCCTCGGAACAAGGACTCTTCGATAAACAACGCGGTTCGCCGCACGGGAATGTAAGTCCATTCAGACGCCAATTCGTTCGCGCCACGCAAGGTTCTTGCACCCCATGCAATGTTCCCGCTGATCCCGCCGTTTCTTAGGCAATTAAGACCGATAGGGTTTAGCTGCCCAATTTCGTTATTGGTCAGGGCATGATTAAAGCCAATCACATTGCGAAGACTTGCCGTGATCCCTGCTGCTGCTGTCCAAATACCCGCTTCGGTATCTTTACGCGCGTAAAGCCCAGCAATCGTGCCACTCGGGGCGATGGTTCTGAGTCGGTTTTCATTGTTGGGGTCAGGAACCTGAACCCGAGGATAGTAAGCTGCCGTGTTACGATGACGAAGGCCTGCACCTGCGACTTCATCAAGCCAATCTATGGCCTCGTCAACACTGTTTGCATCTGCAGGTGGGTCAATCAATAAGAAGGCACGCTGCTCTTCGCAATAGCTCATGGCAGGGCTTATCACGCTGGACATATTGGCAACCGAACCCAAATCTGACGCTTCAGGTATGGCGAGAAGATTGAATAAATCCACATCTTCCAAGGCATAAAAACCCGTGCGCAATGCCCGATTCCCACGCAGTTGCGCAGCGGTAGGAGCAGCAACTGCATCGACTCCCGCCGTCGCAACGGTCTGATGCCCAGCCGGTGCCGCGGTATTCATGGCGTATTGTTGAACATTGGCGGTGACACTGCCGACTAAGCCGATTACGGTGCCGAAATCACCGACTGACTCCGCCACGGACACCACTTGTCCTGCACGATATTCGGCGCTGTTTCTGCCAGTGAAAACACCTATTCTTGTGCCGCGCACCACCACTTGGCATTGCGCCCAAAGCGGATCGGCGGGTCTTGTATCGCGGATCGCGTTTTGCAGCATCAATGCGGCATCAGCGATAGTCACAGGTTTGGTGGTGGCATCCACTGTCACGTCATGCGCACCCGTCCCTAAATCAACCTGCAAGGTGTTGGCATCGGCCATACCCGCATACTGCGTGGTGTCCTGAACATCGGAGTAAAATCCGGTAGGTGCCGGCATGTCGGTATTACCCGCCGAGGTAAGTTGCACCATCATTGAATCATCATTGACGACATTCAATACATAGCGCGGATGGGTCGCCAACATGGATACATTGCGGTAGGACTCGTTACGAACCGGAATTTCCAGCCCATCAACGTGGCGAATTTCGGTCACCGCGAGATTGAACAACGCGGAGGGGTCTGACGATTGATAATCAACATCGACCCGAATGTGGTTGTTCCATCCTCCGGGATCTTGAACCGCATTGTCCTGAAATTGTCGTCCGGCAGAAAAAGTGAGCGAGGTTGCGCCATTCCAGCTTTGCGCTGTTAGGTTGCCGTTGGTACCACCGCCAACTCGCACCGCGATTGCCTCACCGCCGCCGTTGATATAAAACTGCGAGAGCGCATAGCTGGTTTCACTGTCCGTATGCACGCCGCCGAAATTCGTATCGAAATCGCCGACATGGAACATACGTACAGGGACATTGAGAGGGCCGCGGGAAAAGCCACCGACAAACGCAGAAATGGATGTGGCAATTCCGCTAATTGATCGGCTACCACTGGGAATTTCTTGAATATAAACGCCGGGATATGTCAGTGCTACTGGCATGGGTGACCTCCTCTACCAAGACAATGGATCCTTAATGATTGGCGTTAACTTGTGGTAGGAATGCCCTGACGCAAACCCAATGATAGAAACCTAAATTAGCGTTGTTAAACGGATGGGGAATAAGTCAGGGTTGCATACCACGACAGACACAGTATCGATCTTACGATACACAAGATCATGGTCAATATTTAACCATCGCATTGTCTTAAAAATTGGAGTATGCGATTTAATAAGATCGTATAGCGGAAAAAGAACAGTCGTATTAATGCCTAATTTTCAAGTGATTAGGTGAAATGTAATCGTTCTTATTTATTGATGAAATAAGGGAGTAAGCCGCTACCAATACTCTCTTTATTGTCTAACTTATTAGTCTTGATGACTTAAAGGCTAGATTTATTGATATACATATTACTGCTTATTAACGTCCCCCTATTCTTGTATTCCCAATCAGCCTCTCAACATATGTGACAATCATATCGAAAAAAAAAAGCTGCAGAGGCAGCTTTTTTAAATCGAGGATGTAAAGCGGATTACTGGCTGACGAAATCGCGAATATAATCCATTTGAACTTGCTTGGTGAATGCACCAGGGCGGAGGGCTTGTACTTCGCGAATAATGTCGTCCAATTCCCAGCCACGCTCTAGCAGCAAGTGCGCAGCCATTAAACCCGTGCGACCTGAACCGCCCATGCAATGTAACGCCACTTTTTCACCATTGGCGATGGCCTGATGCAAGCGAGGTTGGCACTGCTGCCAGCTTTGCACAAACACGGCTTCCGGTACTTCATCGTCTTCAATCGGCGCATGGAACCAAGCGATACCGACTTGCTCCGCGCAGTCACTCAATTCGGTCACACCTTTTTTCGCCATTTCGGCGTGGTTAATCGCCGTCACTATTACGGTCACGCCTTGTGCTTTAAGTTGCTCTAAGCTTTCCTTTAGTGGCGTGCCTTTGGTGCCAGGGCAAGGCGTTAAGATCAATGCGCCCGTTTCTACAGGCAGTTCCCATATTGGATGTGTCATTTATTTCCCTTTGATCCTTTCATCTTGCTGATTTTGGTTGCGATGCCATTTTGCCGATAAAGTATTGCAAATTAAATAGCGATAGTCGTTGATGATAACGATCAAAAGCCTCAGAATAGCGCCCCTTTCCCTACTGACTTGGCGAATGTGCCATCAGCCGTCCATTTTGGGACGTAATCTTATTGAGAATTATAAATATGGGTTTTACCTCGTTAGGTCTTTCTGCACCAATCCTTAAAGCGATACAAGAGAAGGGTTACACGACGCCTTCTCCAATTCAGGCACAGGCTATCCCTGCTGTTCTGGAAGGCAAGGATGTCATGGCTGCAGCACAAACCGGTACAGGTAAAACCGCTGGATTTGTCCTGCCAATCCTTGAAAAATTGAGCCAAGGTGAACGTGCTAAACCAAATCACACTCGCGTTCTTATCCTGACGCCAACGCGCGAACTTGCCGCTCAAATCCATGAAAACGCTGTGGTTTACAGCAAGCACTTGCGCCTTCGTTCAACGGTTGTTTTCGGTGGCGTTAAAATTAACCCACAAATGACAGCACTACGTAAAGGTACTGAGATTTTGGTGGCAACACCGGGTCGTCTTCTTGACCTCTACAACCAAAATGCCGTGAAGTTCTCTCAGCTTGAAGTGCTGGTTCTTGATGAAGCTGACCGCATGTTGGACATGGGTTTCTTCCGTGACATCAAAAAAATCCTAGATCTGCTGCCGAAAAATCGTCAGAACCTGCTGTTCTCAGCAACTTTCTCTGATGAAATTCGTCAGCTGGCAAAAGGTTTGGTCAACAATCCTGTTGAAATTTCAGTGACGCCTGCCAACTCGACGGCGCGTACTGTTGAGCAGTGTATTTTCCCTGCCGACAAGAAAAAGAAATCAGCAATGCTGACTAAGCTAATCAAAGAAGGCAACTGGCGTCAGGTGCTGGTCTTCAGCCGCACAAAACACGGTGCAAACAAGCTTTCGCATTTCCTCAATGAAGAAGGCATTACCGCTGCACCCATTCACGGTAACAAGAGCCAAGGCGCGCGTACTAAAGCACTGGCTGATTTTAAATCTGGCGAAGTGCGTGTGTTGGTTGCCACTGACATTGCTGCTCGCGGCATCGATATTCCACAGTTACCACAAGTGGTTAACTTTGACTTGCCAAACGTTGCGGAAGATTACGTTCACCGTATCGGTCGTACTGGTCGTGCTGGCGAAGTGGGTAAAGCCATCTCGTTGGTTTGTGCTGACGAAGCGGACGATCTGTTCGGCATCGAGCGTCTGATTCAGCAATTGCTGCCACGCCAAGAACTGCAGGGCTTTAAGCCAAGCATTCCAGTGCCAGAATCTAAACTGGATTCTCGTCCAATCCGAGCCAAGAAACCGAAGAAGCCAAGTGCACCAACAGGTGGACGCCGCTCTTCTAGCTATAAAGGCAATGGTGACAAGGCCGTATTTGAAAATCGCAAGCCACGCCAAGGCGGACAGCAAGGTCAAAAAGCGGAAGGCACTGGCGAAGGCCAAGCACGTCGTGAAGGCACTGACCGTAACAGCAACAGCCGCAACGGCAACAATGCAGGCCAAACGCAATCACGTGGTAAGCCACAAGGTAACAATGGTCAACGCCCACAAGGCAACAACGCAGGCAAACCCGGCGCTAACCGTCGTCGTACGCCGTCAAAAAGCGCCGCAAACGCGAGCTAATTTAGCCTGAAAGCAACGCACAAAACAGAAAGCCAGATCGTTTGATCTGGCTTTTTTTATTCGGTTTATCACCGGTTTCAGCGCAACAAAAGACCTTATTTTACTCGCATCTTGTATCAGTAGTTTCACCTTGCCCCACTACGCACTCATATCAACGCCTCCCACTAAAACTGCAATAATCTCATTATCTTACGGTTTAAAAATGCTCACTTTGTGCACATACACAACACTCGTTCAGGTTTTTGCATATAAAACTCGTCTTTACCTTAATTTTGCAGTAAAACGTGCCGCTTTTTCATTAAGTACCTCATAGAAAAGCCCCCTCCATTTATCTGCCGTTAAGTGGCACATTGGAACAATAATGCATAATAAAAAACGACTTTCCATGCTCATCATTGCCCTCCTTGCAGGGTGTAACAGCGAATCATCTATTCCCCTTCAGCCTGATGTTGACGTTGAAACACCAGCCCCAGTTCTTCCTGAAGAAGGAACTGATGGCTCTCCCGATATGGGTATGCCGGACCCAATAATTGCTGGCGAATTCTCCCTAGATGGCACCAAGGTATTTGGCGCTTCGGTCACCTGTAACGGTGAACAGGCGAATGCGTTTGAGTTCTCTCAAAACGATGCGGTTGTTTGTGAATACAACGGCACAGTACTGGCCTCTTTCAGTCATATCTTTGACGAACAACCATCGGGAACCCGCGAGGCCATTGTTCGTCATCGTCTTTCACTGAAAAGTGCGAATGAATTTGCCAATAGCCCAGACAAATTGCGTAATGCACAAGCATTGATCACTTCTGTTGCACCAATTCATGGCAATCAAATTGATTTCCCTTCGATGACAACTCAAGATGAACTCGCGTTTTCTTCGACTTACAACAATGACCTGTCTTTAGCACCCGTAGACTTCGACAAATTGCTGGAAGAAGAGCCAGCTGAAGAGAACCTTGCTGACAAACTGCCTAGCACCCACGTGCCAGATGTTGAACCCGAAGTGTCAGAAGGCACATCGACAAATCTAAATGGGAGTTTCGTTTCCGCTAACGCCGAAGAGTCCTATCAGTACAAACCAACAGAAACGATTCTGTCTAAAGCGATCATCACTGATTCGCATGGCAAGCCCGTTCAAGGTTTGTCTTACTTCAGCCGATCTTCTCGTGGAAAAACTAACGCGTCAGGTGAGTTTGAATTTGTGTGGGGCGAAACCCTCTCGTTCGGTATCGATACCTTTGAACTAGGCGGCCTTCGCGCTAACCAAACTAGGTTTACGCTGGCTGATTTAGGCGTTGAGCAACGTGGGCGCAATGCTGAAGCACTGGTTCATCGCTATGCGACCAAGCAGGGGGAAACACTCTCAATCAATGACACCGTTGAACGTGTATTCGCGCAATACCCTAACGTGATCAACGAAGCGATCTCGCTGTCTCTTAACGACAAAGACACCGAGCTTGAAGTGGGTGGTGGTCAAACCCAAACCGTCCCTGCCGAGTTTGAACATCAGTTTGAACGTGGGATTGCAAAACAAATCGATGACGCCATTTGCGGGGTAACCTGTCATTCTTCAGCATTTCGTTTTGATGCTCAACCGGACGTTCGTGTTGCTACCGACGAGTTGCAAAACATTCAAGAAGACATCAACAAGCTTTGGGGCATCAACGATGCCGTCACCCAAGGTTGGAAGCCTGTCGATAGATTCCATGTTTTCGCCGATGCAACTTGGTTTTATGGCAGCGTAGGCACCGCGCGTGGACAAGCGGCGGTGAATATTTCGAACCGCGCATTCCCTGTCATGATGGCGCGTAACGACAACAACTATTGGATTGAATTCGGTCAGCCTAAAGCCTACGACGAGCGTGACTTAGCGTACATCACCGAATCCCCTACGGTGAAACCTGATTTAGCGGGTGCTAACACTGCCACCTATGGCCTGCCATTTGTCAGCATCGGTGAATTAGGTAAAGGCAAAATCATGGTGATGGGTAACGCCCGTTACAACTCGATCTTAGTGTGTCCAGACGGGTACTCTTGGGGCGGTAATCGTCAATGTGCCAATGGACAAGATGGCGATGACATGAAGCATTTCTTCAGCAATGTCATCCGCTATCTGACAAACCGCAACGCTGATGAGCAGATCAAAGTCGGCACCAACATTCCGCATGTGTATTTCACTCGCGCAGGCATTACCCTGGGTCATCAAGCCGACTACGTAATTGCTGAAGATTTCAATGTGATCACTGAGCAAACCCAGTCGTTTGATGGCATTGACCCTTTAGATACGCCTCTACTGATCATTAACGGATTCGATTACAACGGTCCAACGGGTGATTCCTATCTTCCTCCCCACACCGCCAATACCCACAGTCCTAAATTGAGCCAAGATGACACCACGGCACTGATGGAATACGTGTCTAAGGGCGGCAGCATTCTCGTCATGGAAACCTTACGAGCAACCAATGACGCTGGCGAACTAGGTCGCTTGCTGGATGCGGCTGGCATTGCTTTTGGCATGGGCGAATCCGTTGTGCCAAACGGTAATGGTCCGAACGATGGTTATGTTGATCGCGTGCGCTCACACCGTGAATATGGTCATTACATCATCGAACGTTACGCGGCTATTGATGGTGAAAACGGCGAGCAACCTAAATTGCCTTACAACATTGATAAACAAGGCAATGTGACTTGGGATTTCATCCTGAACAATAAGCCGGATAAAAAACCCAATCTGGAAACTGCTTATTACGTGGAGAAAGGCGAAGACGATAAAGACGTTGCTCATAGAGCGTTTATTCGTGAAGAAGACCATTTCGTCCGTGATGACAACGGTCATATTGACGTATCACATGGCGAGCCAGTTATTGATACCAAGTCACTGCGTAAAGCCATCAATGATTTACTGAGTAAATTTTCCGTCGAGGGTAAACGTACTTATCAAGAATGTACTGATTCCAATTACCACTATGAAATCAACTGTCTTGAGTATCGTCCTGGAAATAACGTTCCGCTGACTGGCGGCATGTCTCGCCCAATCTATACCAAATTGGATTTGGGAGACAAAGAAGCACGCGCCATGATCAAAGCGGCGGACTTGGGCACCAACATTGAGCTTCTGTACCAACACGAGCGCTATTTCCGCACCAGTGGTCAACAAGGGGAACGTTTAAGCAGCGTCGATTTGAATCGACTCTACACCAACATGTCTGTTTGGCTGTGGAACGATCTGGATTATCGCTATGAAGCGAATCTCGTTGACGAATTGGGCTTCGAAAAATTCACCCAATTCCTAAACTGCTATTCAAAAGACACTGGGGCCGAGGGTACGCGTTGCCCAGAAGAGCTTGGCAATCAACTGGTTAACATGGCGATGATCTATGGCGCAGATGCCGGTGAATATGCAGGGCTAATGAACCCAAGTTACCCGCTCAACTACATGGAAAAACCTCTTACGCGTTTGATGCTGGGGCGTTCTTTCTGGGACTACGACGTGAAAGTGGATATCCGCCAGTTCCCGGGTGAGCCAGACGGAGACAATACGGGCAAAGACCTGACCTTTGATATGAGTGGAAATACCGTTGCTTACTACGCGGGCAACCGACAAGCCACTGGGCAATGGGCCGTTGCACATAAAAAAGTGACAGTCAGCGTATCTGGGAATACGTCTCCTGTTACTTTCACCATCGGTCTGCATGACGATTTGACCGGGCGCGAGAAACACGAGCTTGCACTGAAACGTCCACCCCGCATGCAACAAAGCTACTCATTGATGAGCAGCGGTGAATTTACTGTGCCTTACGGCGGTTTGATTTACGTGCAAGGTGGCAACAGTAGTGCCGTTGATATCACGTTCAACGGCACGGTCGCCGCACCTTTGTTTGACGGCAATAAGGGTGAGTGGGTGAATCCACAGCACTCCCCTGCTCCAATGGGAGATGTGGTGTCCAACAGCTTCATCTACACCGCACCCAAAGCTAACATGGTCGCAGCAAACATTGAGGGAGGAATTGCTCAGTTTTCAGCAGACCTTGATACCTTCGCAAAAGATCTCAATGACTTTTATGCGAGAGACGAAGGCATTAACGGACAACACAACCGTGCAGCGACCCACTCAGACACATCAAACAATCGCCATGCGTTTGTTAACGATGTTGCCATCAGTATTGGTGCCGCTCACTCGGGTTATCCGGTGATGAACAGCAGCTTTAATGCCGACAGCGAAAATATACCGACAACGCCTCTGAACGATTGGTTAATTTGGCATGAAGTCGGCCACAACGCCGCTGAAGCCCCACTGACAGTGGAAGGCGCAACGGAAGTGGCCAACAACGCACTGGGTTTGTACATGCAGCAAAAGTACCTCGGAACCATGTCGCGCGTTGAGCGAGATATTCGCATCGCGCCCGATTTTGTTGCTGCTGAAAACGGTCACGCTTGGGGCGCCGGTGGCGCAGGTGAACGTTTGCTGATGTTTGCACAACTAAAAGAGTGGGCAGACACAGAGCTGGACATCACCCAATGGTACGAAGGCGAACTGCCAGATTTCTACAATCAAGAACTTGGCATGAATGGCTTTAACCTTTACAAATTAATGCATCGCCTCACACGTAACCAATCTGAAAATGGGATGCGTTTAGTCGGTGAGAACCAATGTTACCAATCAAACTTAGGTAAGAGTGACGCTTTGCTGCTGTGTGCATCTTATGCCGCTCAAACTGATTTAACCGCCTTCTTTGAAGCGTGGAACCCAGGTGTCGTAGCGAGTATTTTGCCTGGCGTTTCCAAACCGCAATACGCAGGAGGGGTTACTGATCAAGGTCTTGCTACAGTTCGTGCGTTAAAGCTTCCGCTTCCTACACGCAATCCACTTGCGATTGATTCGGTGACGGTGGGAGTGCCAGCGCTGTAATCATTGAAAATAAATAAAAGAAGGGAGCCATTTGGCTCCCTTCTTCGTGTGGCTCACAATGGACTTGGCCTATTGCTTTGTAATGAGTCTGTATTCCGTCAGTGTCAGAATCGCACTTTCAAGCACTTCTAAGCCTTGGTTGCTGTAACCATAGAAATTTGGCGTTACCGCGTCTCTCAGGCTTACCACCATTTCGGTAATATCATCACCTAACATCAAGCCATCCGATAACTCTGACAACAGACGTTGCTTCTGTTCGTCTAACGGCTCAAGAAACTCGCTGTACCCAGCGACAGAGCTATAAAGATTACTGAACGTTCCCGTCGTGTTCTCTTCAATGTAGTAGCTCACTGAACGTGAGAAGTTAACTCGAATATCGCTCACGCTTTCATTGGAAGAAAATGCGGTTTCTAACAGTTCCTCACCACCCGCATGCTCCGCGCTATTCGGTGTATAACCTTCTTTTGGAAAAACAAGGAAAGCCGAAATTGCGCCATCACGAGTCACAGCAGAAAGCACAAAACGCTTGTCGTTGTAATATTTGATGAAATCGCCAGACATCGATTTCTTAATGTAAACAGGCGCGCCAAAGGTTTCCTCAAGCACATCTTCAGACGCGCGAATATATACACGTTCCAGATTATTGTGCGAAGGAATATCCGTAAACTGAGAAAGCGTAATGTTATACACCTTATCAATTGCATCCATTGTGTCGTTAAGCCCACCTAAGGCAATGGCTACAATGGAGACAAATGTGATTGTCTTGGCCCATTTCTCTCGTACACGTTCCTTTAAGTTACTACGCTGTATTTCTTCAAGTACCTGCGTTTCATTTAGCTCGTTGGCTTCAACCACCGACATGCATTACCCCTTCAAATCTTCCAGTTTTTCTATTGCGGTTTCAATCACGTGTTCGCTGAACGCTTCGATTTCATCTTGACTCACGTACTGCTTGATATCATCAGAAAAGCGCACACCGATAAATACGCCAATGCCCATAAGGCCAAAGACAAAAATCCTAAACATGCTTGCTCTCCAGAATTATTGGTACATCGCGATTCGGCCCTTTACCTTTCGCAGGTAATTCTTGGTTTCATCGTAAGGTAGGTTTTCAAGCAGGTGGTCATACACTTCGTCCGGCGTCATGCTGTTGATCACCACTGCGGCTTTACGAATGTTGGTCGACCTGTCTTTGTTGAACGCTTTTGCAACGTTGCCAGCACCGGTGTTGTAAGCCGCAATCACACAGTAAAGGCGTGCTTCTTCGTTGGTAACGACCTTCAGATAGCGCTTATCCAAGATATTGAGATAGGCAGTGCCCGTCTCCACGTTAATAGGCGGAACGTAGAGGTCTGCTGCCAACATTGGAGAATCGATCTTACGGAACAATTTGTTCACGTCGTGACCCGCACTGTTCGGCACAACTTGCATCAAGCCAAAAGCAGGAACATGTGATTTCGCATCAGGGCGGAAAGAAGATTCACTGTGCATAATTGCCATGACAAGCGCAGCATCAATTTCCCAACGCTCGCTTTCTTTTTCAACCAATGGTTGATAGGTAGATGCGCGTTTTTTTAGTGAGTTTTCTGGTAATTTTACTTTGTAACTCACCACTTTCTTGTCGGCCTTAACGCTTGAAGTTTGCACTTGCGCGACTTTGGTTTCTGCAGGTTGAACCTTGGCTAATTCGCCTATCTGGGTGACTATTTTTTCGGGTTGCACCGTTACCGCCGGCTTCGCTTCAACCTTTGCGATGTCTTCTTTCGATGAAATTTCATCGGGTGACGTTGTTGCTACTGTTTCAACATGTTCAGTAGGTTTAATGTTGACCTTCGGTGAACTGACAACGTTTTCGGCAACAGCGGTTTCTACAACTTTGACAGATTTCGCCTCAACAGTTTCAGAAATACCCAGTTCTTTGCGTTTGGCTCTGAACTGTTCACTTATCGACGTAATTCGTGGTGCAGCAGTTTGTAGAAGGGCGATTTTTTTCTTATGTGCACGTTCATAAATAAAGGATTCTGGAATCCCCGTTTTTGAACGGATCAGTCGCTCTGCTTGAACGTCAAGTTCACGCATTTGCACCTGAATTTGGTCGATAATGAACTGCTTTTCAATGCCTTCTTGCACTGACGAATAATCAACATAAGCGACGTCTTCACTCGCATTTTTAAGTGACAGTATTTGGCCATCAACTTCCAATACCTCAAGCGCTTCTCGTGCTGATGATGCGTCTTGGTCTGCATCAACTAACACTGAAATGGTCGCCGTATTATCATCATAATCAACGACTTTTTTCACTGTATTACTGCCTGAATATTCAACCGATTTGGTTGAATCAGACACTTCACCACTACCCCATTGGTCAATCAGCAATTCACGTTCTTTGTCTAAATTCAAGGTGTATTCATCTCGCCACGCTTCGTACTCAGACAAGTAGTTATCAAGCCATTGGTAAAATTCAGCGAATTTTTCTTGTTGAGGCTGATTCACCCGTTTTGCTTCTCTATCTAACTCAGCAAAAGAATCTGCAGTAGCCAATGGAGAGGGAGCATTCAATACGACAGCGATACACACTGCCAACGCTTTTATTTTATTCGTCGCCATTATCGGTACCTAGCACCATAAAAAAGAGGTTACCTCGCGATAACCTCATAAGATCGATTCTTTAATTGCACAAAGCGCTTAAAGTTGTTTCAGAGACTCAAGCGTTTTTGCCAAATCATCGGCCGCTTGCTCGTTGTTGAATTGATTCCACAACGTTGCATCTTCACCCACAGCGTCAATAGCGCCGTTTCGGTTTGCTTTGTAGGCTTCTTGGTCCATACCAACAAGCACATACAATCCACCTGTGGGGCTCACTTGGCTAACCAGCACACGGCTGTCAGTGAGTGAACGAGACACGACTGTCTTAGTGACATTTTCAAACGTTTCCATCACAGATTCACTCACACCGTCTTCGGTGTTTGTGCTCATGGTGGACTCAACCGCTTGTTTGAACATGTTGTTCACGTCGGTCTGAAACTGAGAGGCCAAAGCAACACGCGCTTCATTCGCAGCTACTTTGCGCATCACGCTCATGCCCGCTGCGCTTTTCTTCGCATAACCTGTCGCAGCAATACCAATGTCTGATGGCATCACATCACATACCCAACCTGGTGCTTCATCTTTCGGAGAGTCAGGGAAAGTACATGCAGCAAAGTTTTGACTTTGTTCAACGGTTGCATTGTTCGAACAAGCAGAAAGAAATAGCGCTAGAGAAACAGCAACAAGGGATTTCTTAGTCATTAGTTGCCCCAGCTATTGGTCATGCAGGAAATATCCCAAATCGGACACTCTTCAGGAACCAATTTAGCGGTATCACCCTTGCGCAATTTCAAAGACAACTCTTCATCGATAGCAACCCATGAGAAGGTTGGCTTAACCGCGTCACTGTCATGGTTTACAACATATCCATCACCCACGGTGTATGTTTCGATATGCCCTTCGTCTGATTTGAATACTTGAGAAAATGAGATATCGGCACCAGGTTGAATTCGTTTGTTTGAGCCCATTGCCACTTTCACCATGGTGCCAGCTTCACACTGACGCATTTCCATTACGGGAGCAGAAGGCGCAAGCAGCTTTTGAAGCTCAAAGTTGTACTTCACTGATTTCGCAGCAGCTTCACTTGCCATAGAGGTATACTGCGCGTTAGAGATTGGGCACTTAGAGTTGGAAGTTTCAGAAGTAAATGTGTCGTAGCTTGCTAGCTCAATACGCTGAACAAGATTCATCTCTGGCAAAGATACCACCTTGGCAACGGCTTTCACTTCAGTGCGGAAATCACAGTGAGCGGGATAAACCTTGGTTTCGCCCTCGTCATTGGTTTTTTCACGGCGTTCAGTGAAGCTGTATGAAAGGTCACTGGCTGTCACTTCGGTGATAATGGCTAGATCGGCGATTGGTACACCGGTTTTATTGTAGCGACCACTTTGTTCCGCTAACTTGATTTCACCTTTCAGTTTGTTTGCTAACTTACGGTCAACCAACTTGCTGCCGGTTTTTTCAATGGTGGCTTCAAGATCGTTACGGTAAACAGTTTGAAGACGGCCTTTAGCTGGATCATTAAAAGCCATATCAACTGGCAAAACAATCACTTTAATGTCTTCAGCTTTTTTTCCTGCGACAGGTGATTTCTCAATATCTACTTGGCCAGTTGGCATACAAACCGTGTCGATTTGAGTCAACTGACAACCAGAAATTAACGTTGTAAGAGCCACTGCCACTAACGATTTTTTAAACATTTCTACTTCTCCAATGCATTACTATTTATTTTTAACCCCAATGATTTCCAAATACCTTCCTCTTCGATTTGAGCGGAGAAATGGCGTTCTGCACCTTCATGGGAAAGTTTAAAGTTTGATACCGAGTTGCCGGTTGAGATAACTTCGCTCGTGGACAAAGTTTGTCCCTTTATATTTCTAAGAGATAACTCGGTAACTTTTGTGGTGATAAATGCATCACCAACCATATTTTTACGATAGTCAGACTGCATTGATAAAACGTGTGAGACCGCACGAGACTTTCGAGTCGTTGTATTAATACCTACAGCGCCGAATTTCTCAGCGACAAATGCTGCGCTTTTTTTATCATTAGCATCAGGTTTTATGTAAACAAAAATGCTGGACTTTACTTGGTCTACTGTTGCGACCAATTTGGGCAGATAGGTGATTTCATTTGCACCTTTCTCGTTCATCGTTGAAAGAATACCGATGCGCACATAAAGCTCTGACAATTCGTCTTCTAAATCGTTATTCTCTAACCACCACGTCAGCGTATCTTGATGTGACAGGTTCTTCAGCTGAGCCTCAGCATTGCTTTCGATTTGGCTCAGCTCGCTCTCTATCTGGCTTTTGACATTGTCACGCTTCACACGAGCCTGCACGTAATAGGCGATATCATTCTGCTCACTGCGCATATATTCCGTGCCAACAAGTGTCAACTGCGCGGACTTTGCATTGACGGTACTTTTGACGCTTTCGTAGCTCAACGCACCATCATTAATCTTTCGAAAACTGTCATCTTTGGAAAAAGAAGAATCCACCTGAGTCCATAACTGTTCATTGATTTGGCTTAACGCGGATTTTTTCGCTAGATTTAGGCTGCGCCCTTCTCCCACCGAATAGATATAACTTGGGTCGTTAACCGTCTCAACAATATACCAATCAGGCGGTGTCGTAGATTGGCATCCAGCTAGTAATAAAGGCAGTAATGCGGCGTAGATTTTTTTAATCATGCTTTAAGAAAACCAGTCAGTTTTAACACTTAAGGAAAATAAGTTTCGTCGTCACTACAAGCAAACAAAACTTTCAAATTAATATAAGTAGCTCTTATTTAGAGAGCATCTTTAATTAAACTCATTCTTCGAAAATCACCACCCAAACAACGCGGGGCATTATCTGGATAAAGGTCTAAATTATCAATAAGGAATATGGATTTATTGCAAAAAATCCGACTTAAACTTTACTTTTAAAGATCGAAATAAGATCGTCTCACGATGAGATCAATTGAGAATGACAAGGAAGAGGTAGTTGATAATTTCGCAATGAGTTACTTTTGCAGAGGAAATCCATCTGAAACATACAAATGGAATGAGGAATAAATTCCTTAGAGCATAACTGGCCAATTATCAGCCAGCCATGTCGTACTTCTGAATGAAGTTAGATGTTGAACGTGAATTAATTTAAGCTAATTGCTTTTACGTAGCGTTCCTTGAAGCAGCATATTCTTCATAACAATAGATTTGAGGTTTTTGTCGACTATACGAAGCTCCTCTTCGGCTTGTTGGACATTTCCTTCTTGAATCAGCCTTTCTGCGTAGGTAATTCGAGCAATCAAAGGTGACAGACTTATCGCATAGTTCTCAAGCCCAACGGCCAACGTTTGTAACTGCTCAAGTCTTCCCGTTCGCACCAGAAGGCTAACATTTGCTGCACGAGTTCTAGCTGTAATGAAACGCTCATTTAGCTCATCGAAGTCCGCTGCAACACTTGACTGCCAACGCTGAACAGATTCGCTCAGTTCCAATGCTTCCTTAGAGTCCGGAAATAGATATTGGAAACTATCTGCCAATTCCATACTCGAACGAAAAGAATCCGCGACATTTGCCTCAGACAACATCGATAGCTTTTCGCTATATCGACTAAACAACTGCGACTGATAGTGTTTCAACCCCTGAGCGCCAAACTCCTCACGAATTTGCTGCGCCTCTTCCACTGAGATAATCTTTGGCTCGGTAAGCGCAACAGTTAACTCTGACGCAGGGGATGGTCTGCTTCCCTGCACGAACTGCAAGCCATAAAGTGACGCGCCACCTAACAAGACGCCGAGAACAAAAACCAATGCGCAAGCATTCTGTTTTTTAACTTTTGTTTCGACTGGAGGTGGCGTGATAACGCCTGAATGCGAACTGTTTTCTAGACGGTCGATGTGTTCAAAAACGGTAAAGCCCAACACATCGAGATCGGCGACTTTTTCGCTGCCTCGCTGCGAGAGGTTTCGGTCGATAGCTTGCAATGCACGTTCACAACGGTACAAGTCGCGCAATTGGCTGAGTTGTGGCTGCATCGCACGAAGCTCTTCACCAAGACGACCCAGCATCCAACGATAAAGCTCAATACGCTTGGCTTGCGGCATGGCTTGATCCACTCGTGTATCTCGAAGCACAGCCACTTGAAGTTCTAAGCCATTAGCGAAACCCGGTAAACCTTGTGTTTTCAGTGAGGCGACGGTGTAGTAAATCGCCACCAGCAAATCTGCCCCGTCGGTTGTCGCCACTTTCTCGCACAATGTGCGCACTTTTTCCCAATCCACCGATCCCGCCAATGGGTTGAAACGGCGGTTTATCTCGTTGCGGATCTTTTGATAGTCGGCAGAGTCTTTTAGACGAGAATCATCTGCCGCTAACTTTACCCCATCGATGTCAGTTAACATCCATTGCGCCATGGTTATACGTCCTTAGTCATGACGTTAGTAGAGAGTACGCGAGAGCTTAAAGCCTCTAAATATGGACGCTGTAAACGGGTTGCTGTCCGCCTCTGAGTGCAGCCTATACATCACGTTACCACTGTCGATATTGAAACGATAATCGACACTGGTTGCGGTTGAACCGACCACTTCGGCCTGCTCTAGCAAACGGAAGAATGCCCACGGGCCGCGAATACTGATGCTTCTTGGTGACGTGTTAGCCGCAACAGGCACCAAGGTGATTTTGCTCACCGCTGCTTCACGCAAGGTATTCGGCCATATAAGCCCTACATTCTTGCGCGGGCCATGGCTATATTCGACATACTGACCGTCAATGTTAATCACAGAGCGACGTTTGTTGGCACTCAGCTCTACAGGTTCGAGCGTAAATTCAACATCTAGCACGCCTTTACGATTAAAGAAGGCCTGTTGAATATCACGTGCCGACTCAAGCTGGTTGAGTACGTCGTTACGAATCAACGTTTTCTCACCTTCTGCGGTATCGAAATTACCGGCATCTTCTAGGAACATTTTCAGATTGTTCTCATAGAAATCGGTCAGGATTCCGTTCGGTGCAAAGAAGGCTTCAAAATCTTCCAGCGCCACATCTTTGGTTGAAGCGGGGTTAAATGGATAACGCGACGCTAGCTTGGTTCGAAATTCGTTGTAAACATCTGTTGCCCAGCGCACTTCAAGGTAACGAATGGCTTCTTGACGAATCACATACCAGCTCTCATCCGCCAGTTTTTTCAGCATGGTGTCATAAGGCTGTGGCATGCCTGTCGAGATGCGCTCCAACACGTAAATTGGATCAGAGCTATTCAACGTCAAACGCGCTTTTGTGGCTTCTAGCGCCGCTTTACCCACGTCGGGTGAATCGTTGATAGATTTCATGTAAGCGGTCAATTGAGAAACGGCGTCCACCACTTCATCAAGGTAAATAGGCTTACCGGGTTCTGTAGTCGCTAAACCATTCAGCTCAGAAAACTGGTTATCAACCAATGCGGCAACACGGTAACGCGGCGATTTAGTCAGCTCATCACGTGCTGCATCGTTTTCTGGTAGCTGTGGGAACAAATCCGTGTTGTCTGTGATTTCTTCAAGCAGGCGATGCAAGGGTTGGTTGTTGCCCGTGATGCTTTCCAACACAAGTACGGCATTGTGAATATCGGGGAAGTATTTGATGTCGATGTCGTTCATTGCACGACGCCAGCTATCGGAATAATCCGCGATATATTGGCTGCGAATCTTTTCACGAAGCACGCGTTTGTCTTCATCAGAGAAATCAATCGATTCGGTTTGACCTAGAACCCAGCTATCAACCAATGCAAGTTCAGACACAGAATCTGATTCTGGAATGAAATAGCTGTTGAAGCCTTTCTTGGTCAACACGCGCGGAATTTCTAAATCGCGGCTCTCTTCTGTACGCTGAGTAAACACCACATCAAACACCGGTCCGATAGCCGTCGCCAGATCAACGGGTGCGCCGAGTACTGATGTCGATGCTTGCTTAAGGTTACGATAAACACGCTGCTCAATCGGCATGCGACTCAGTTGTCTCTGCGTATTGGCAATTAGGTCATCATACGGCGAAAGAATCGCTTCTGCGTCTTCTTGCCCCGCATTACGATCGCCTTCCAGATCAGTATGCTCCATGGCGTAATCTAAGTGCTGCATTAAGCGTTCTTGGGTTTGACGATCGCCCGGATACTGCTCTTGCCATTCTGCCGCAAAGTAGTTCTGCACCATGTTTTTATAACGGCCGTCATCATCTGTCATCATGCGGAACACGCGTAATGACGTCAGCATCTGCTCATCATCTTGTGCGCCTGCAATTTCAGCCGCCGCTGTTTTCAGTAAGGCGGGCAAATAGCGGTTCTCAAGAAGGCTCAGGTAAGTACGTTCTACTTCAGGACCAATCACATGGCCTTGATATAACCCCAGGTCAGAGAAATGCTGCGGCTTATCACGGAAGAAACCGAATTCCAGCGTGGCTTGTCGAATGGTATCAAGCGGCGCAAGAATATCGACGCCGTTATCAATCACGACGTCAGACGAATAGTTGTGCTCGTATTCGTTTACCTTGGTGAGTACCGCATCCGCCTGCTCTACATTTTTCAGGTAATACTGATGCCATGAGCCAATCAGCAACACCGAAGCAATCGAGCAAGCAACGACAGACAGCATCATCACGCGACGTTTGGTTTTTGCTACACGGAAGTTATCTGAGGCTAATCCCGCTTCAGGGTAAATCACTTTACTGAACAAACGTTGCGTAAAGTAGGTGGTCGAATTATTGGCATTTTGTGCGCTATTTACAGCATGAGAAATGCCGTATCGACGCGATGCGGAATCAATAAAGGCATTCGTCGGTACGCCCTGTTGGTACACCGAGGTGAAATACACACCGCGCACTAGCGCAGACGTTGAGAATTGATCACTGCCGAACGCATCGTGCAGAAATTGCTTCAATACATCATGCATACCAGCCATTTGTCGGCTGAAGCTGTAAATCGCGGTGCGATCTTCACCATCATAGGTTTGCATCAAAATACTCGGCAGCATGCCGTTGATGCGTTCGACAAAGGCACCAAAGTCTTTGTCGAACTCATTGAGCCAGCTATCCAGGTCATCGACAGAATCGAGCGTAAAGGTAAAACCCAACACTTCTTCGCGTTCTGCCTTGCTGCAATGACGGAAGAACGGTTCAAAACCATGCAACAAATCAAGTTTGGTTAGCGACACATAAACAGGCAAACGCGTTGACAAGGTTTCCATCAGCTCGCGCAAACGGGTTCTCAGCAGGTTGGCATAAGCGCGACGCTCACTGGTGGTAGAAGTGGCAAGATTTGCTACATCTAATGCAATCACCACACCGTTCAAAGGACGGCGACTGCGCGTTTTTTCTAGCCACTTGATAAAGTGCAACCAAAGGCGGCGTTCAAGCTCACCTTCACCGTCGTTACTGGTGGCGCGTTGCGTGAGCAATTCGCCATCAGGGTCAATAAGCACTGAGTCATCGCCAATCCACCAATCAAAGGAAAAGGGATTTTCACTTTTCTTACCTGAAGCCCGCATGACCGACGAGAACACAAAGTTCTGTCCAGAGCGATTGATCAAGCTGGTTTTGCCCGCGTTCTCTGGGCCAAGCACCAAATACCATGGCAATGCATAAAGGTAATTGCGCTTATTAAGGCTTTTTTGCAGCGACGTCATGACTTGGTTAAGTTCCGATTCCTGACGCTCTTCAAAACGCTTAATCGGATCGTCTTCGAGCTGACGCTCGCGCGCTTGGTCAGCGTGGTAGCCTTTCAGTTTTCGCCACTGTAAGAATCCCCAAAGCGCAAGCCATGCTAGAGAGAAGATAACACTGGTAATCGCACGCGCAGTGATCGAGGCAAGCGGTTGAGAGTCGTTGATCGTGAGCCATGGGCCAGCCCACCAAATGGCAACGTTGAGCAACACAAAAATAGCCACCAATAATATGGGTAGTCCCGCTTTCATAGCGGGCAGCATTTTCTGTAGAAGCGATTTTAACTTGCTGAACATAATGTTTCGATCCCTGATTTTATTGTGCTTTCGCTATATTTTCGAGCCGTTGAATCAATGACGGCTCCCAGTCAACCAACGACGTTCTGGTCGTCTGTTCTAACAAAATTTGATACTGCTGTTCTGCCATGGCAGACAGTTGATGACGACGCATGACATCAGCAGATAGCATGCGCCAGTAAAATTGATCTCTCGGTTCGTTCGATTCCGCCAAACCATCGTTGAGCATGGCAAGCGCGACGGATAAGCCGCCTTCATCTGCTAAGGTAAAGGCTTCTTTGCGTTTCGCATCCCAATCAGACGTCCCTGCCGAGCCAGTGCTTGAGGTTTCACCTTCATCGAGCCAGCGGCGAGTTTCATCGTTCACAAACGGCGCACCGCCTTTAAACCTCAGTTCGGTAACCTGAGGAAGACGACGAATGAAGGCTCGGGTTTCATTGGCAATGGTGTCTGCCCATTCGGTGTTACCGAGCTTGACCGCAATGCGATAACTCAAAAAATGGCCGTCAATCCAATACGGTGCCACGGTTAGACTTTGTTCCACTTTGCGCCATAGCGCGTGGTCTGCCCCCCGATTTAGCTGCTCTTCATATTCTGAAATACGATCGAGTGATACTGGCATCAATTGGGTTTCCCCATTGGCTTCAGCTTCTGGTACTGACGTGATCGAAAACCACACGGCGAAACGGCGTAATCGCAACGAAAGCGCAATACCACCACCATCCAGTTCTGATACGAATTCAGACACTTTGAGCAGTGTTTGCTTCACTGCGCGATCGGAGCTGCCATCAATTTCTAACTTGCCTGCACTTGCGGCAGTTGCTGACGAAGAGGTCGTTGCACTCGCCCCTTCAGAAGCACTAGCCGTAGCTTGTACTACTCGCTCATTGTTAGTGAGTTTGCGTTTAACCACCGCACCAATGTCATTGACACCGTCCGTCGGTAAATCATGTTCTGTGGCTGCTTCCTCAAGTTCAGCGAGCGCTTTGGCGAGTTGCACTTTTTGATCTTCATCGAACATCGAGGCATCAATTTTGTCTGCCGATTTTTCTGTGCGTTGAATGATCTGCGAGTAGAACTTGCGGCGAGGCAGCACGCCGCGAGGACCAGGAGCCGGATGACAAGTATCCCAGTACCCTTTAATGAAATCCGCCAATACGAAAATCGACAAGGTAAAACGCTCCGGCGACGCTTGATGCTGAAGACACTGCAACAGATGCGTCAAAAGCTTGAGATCCTTGGTGGTGCCTTCCATCAATTTGAACGCACTTTGTTCCGCTTCTGCCCATTGCACTTCCGTATGGGATAACGAACCGACTTTCATCATTTGTCCTTCGACAAAATCCAACAAGGCGTCTTCCAACAGACGCTCTCCAACAGGGTTTGCGCCCTGGATAGGTTGCGTCACTCGCTGACGATACGTTTGCATATCCATAAGCATTCCCTACCAACGACACGTTTGACGCATTGGGCCAATCGTCTCTTTAAGTTCAGCCGTATCGAACGTCAAATTGCCAATTTCATCCAAATCAGAACGCACCACAGCACGAGGGCCTGACATCAACGCTTTCATGACATCAATCGCAGGCAGGCCTCGACCCGCTCGCATGATGCTCCCCGAGTCATCGCTGAGCCAGCGCTGGGTAAATCCAGAATTTGCCGATGTCGTTACCAAGGCTTTTCCTGCCGCCGTTACTTCAGGTAGTACTAATTCCACACGGCTGATGCTATCGATACAACTAAACATCAAAATGGGCATATCAGCGGTTTTTTGACCGCGATCCGGTAAAGCCGTCGCTGTCATCCACATACCCGCTTTCGGTTCTTTTGAATTGACATAGCGAAGGACAAATCCAGTGCTATCGTCATCACGCTGACTCTCGCTGGCTGTAGCTCGTAGCCACGCTTCAGGCTTCAACGCTTTGAACGTTGTTTCCGGCACTTTCATCAACGGGGTATCAAACACATTGTCAAAACAAGCTAGCCGGTCCAACCGGCCAACAATGTCGACACACACTTTTGCCTGCTCAAGAACATCCGTGACTTGAGGTTCACCCGTGTCGTGCTCATTAGCTAACACCGAAAACGGTGAAAGCAAACAAGTGAGCAGTAAGCAGCCCATGGGGAAGTGAATGGCTCGACGCATGGTTAACTTATCTCCATTTTCAAGCATTTATGGGCCAAGGTCCTTTTTGGCAATCCAAGGCTTTCTGCGGCTTTGGTTCGGTCGCCATCAAAACTAGTGAGGCGTGAGCGAATAACACTGATTTCAAAGTGTTGAACCGCCAATTTAAGGTCATCAATATTCGTGATATCAACGCCGATATAACTGTCCGTTTCGACTTCGTCATTGCTGGCTAACATTGGGCTACGTTGCTGAAATACACGCCCGCTAAAGCTATCGGCTGATATTTCTTCACCGTTCACTGTTATCGCGCAGGCATATTCCACCAAATTACGAAGCTCTCGCACATTACCGGGAAAGTCATGACGATTAAGCAGATCAAGCGCGGCATAACGCATACCCACAATGTCTACATTCGCCATCTCGTTATAGGTATGAATAAAGTGGCGACAAAGCTCTGGAATATCGTCTTTACGTTCAACCAACGCAGGGACAAAAATAGGGAATTGATTGAGGCGATAGAATAGGTCTCGACGAAATTCGTCGTTTTCTGTCTTCTGCTGCATCGCAACGTGTGTGGCAGCAACAAGGCGAAAATCCACCTCCACTTCTTTGGAACCACCCACTGGGCGATAGCTGCGTGACTCCAAAACTCGCAGCAATTTTGCCTGCAAGGTCAACGGCATATCGCCAATTTCATCAAGAAACAGCGTGCCACCGCCTGCATCAGCAATCAGGCCAGTTTTGTTACGGTCAGCGCCCGAGAACGCGCCTTTTTGGTGACCAAACAACTCGCTTTCCAGCAAATTTTCTGGAATGGCGGCACAATTGATAGCAACGAAAGGTTTGCCTTTGCGATCTGATAACTCGTGAACGGCGCGAGCCACTAGCTCTTTACCTGTTCCCGTTTCACCGCAAATAAGGACGTTCAGCGACGATTGTGCTGCGGTCACAACCTTGTTTCGCATTTCTTCCATCGGCTGACTTTCGCCAATCAGGACACGTTTCAGTTCAAAGGCTCTCTCACGCTGTTTTTCATCACGGCGAATGGCGGCAATCGACGAACTCAGTGCATAGATTTGACGATGCTCATCACCAAGGTCCGTAATCATCTGGCATTGATTGATGAATATTTCACAAATGCGCGTCCATTGGGGATCGGCCAACAAACTGCTCAATATTGTCGCAGGACCCATCATGACCAACAGCGCGTTAATGCGCTTCACTCCAGGCGGTAACGGCATAACCAACACACTTTCCCCGCGACTTCTGTGCGACATTAGATCGACAAATGTGCGGTTTTCTAACCAGTAATTCAGCTTTGACGGATCAAGCAGCATCGCAGACGCAGATTGAAAGACGTGGGCGAAGGGATGCGAAAAATCATCCACTTCCCACTGATAACGGCTTTCGTTTTCTTGCACACAGAGCTTTCTTCCCTGTTCACAAGGAAACATGACCCATACATGTGAAACACCCAACGCGGCCTCCACCTGCTGCGAGAAAGTGGCCGTAAGCTGGCCTTTTTCCCGCATCGTGGAAATGGACGCTGCGATGGAAAGCCAATCAACCATCGTCTAGATCACCTCGCTGACGAATTCACCGTCTTCAGCGGTTAAACGAACGCGTTGAACGGACTCACGGGCTGCAAGCTTATTAAGTAAAGCTAAGGAAACGGGTGGCAGCAGTTGGCCTTCAATGATGGCTTCAAGCATTCTCGCCCCATTTTCGGCGCGGGTTGCACGACGCTGAATTTCGCCGATCAAGGCATCATCGATATCCGTTTCTGCTTTATAGCGCTGCTCAAAGACTTTCACTAAACGCTGTAGCTTGCCTTTGATAATGGCTTGTAAGGTATCGCCAGTCAGCGGCAGATACGGCACCACTTCCATTCGCGCCAGCAACGCCGGTTTAAAGAAGGCAGCCAATTCTGGGTAAAGTTGCTGTTCAAGCGCTTCGGGTTGTTCTGCAAAATCAACAATGGTCTGGTAACCCAAGTTGGAAGTCAGGAAGAACACGACGTTTTGACAATCAATTACGCGCCCTTCGCCATCGGCTAATTCGCCTTTATCAAACGCTTGATAAAAAAGGTTAAGCACTTCTGGATGGGCTTTTTCCACTTCATCCAACAGCACAATCGAATACGGCATTTTACGAATAGCTTCGGTCAAGATGCCCCCTTCGCCATACCCGACATAACCCGGAGGTGAACCGATTAGTCGAGACACCGTATGTTTCTCTTGGTATTCCGACATGTTGATTGTGGTAAGAAACTGTTTGCCGCCATACAGAAGCTCTGCCAGTTGCACGACGGTTTCTGTTTTACCGACACCACTCGGGCCCACCAGCAAGAACGCACCTTTCGGGCGACCTGGACGACGCAGATCTGCGCGCGCAGTCAGCAAATGGCGATGAATACATTTCAACGCCACATCTTGCCCTTTGATTTGTGCGCCTAGCAGATCGGGAAGATGGGTAATGCGGCTAAGTTCATCGGTATTCATTTGATCAACAGGTACGCCCGTCCAATCACCGATGACTTCTGCGACTTGCTGTGCGTCAACATGTGGATGAACCAAACGTTCATTGTGCGGAATGGCCTCAAGTTCACGATAAAGTGCTTTGAGCGAGGTGCGAGTTTCTTCAATTTCGTCATCGCTCAGTGCAACTTCCGCTTCTTCTATTGAGGCTTCGTCCTGATCTTGCACCGTCACTGGTACCGCGAGAATTTGCTGACGCTTTTCTATGATTTCATGCACCAGCGTCTTTTGTGTTTGCCACGCTTCATTCAGGCTATCTTGCTCTTTAAGATCGCGCACCTCATCGGCTTCCAAAGAAGCTAAGAGTTCGTTATCAACTTCATAGCCTAATTGCGCCTCACGAGTGATCATGTCAATTTGGCGCTGACGCTGAACCGTCTTGGTTTCGAGCTCAGCCAAACGGCGCGGGGGAGAGCTTAAGTTAATCGCGATACGCGCACAGGCGGTATCCAGCACATCAATGGCTTTGTCTGGTAGTTGGCGACCCGACACATAGCGATCCGAAAGTTCCGCAGCAGCAACCAAAGCATCATCACTGATCAATACTTTGTGGGCTTTCTCATACACACCATGTAAACCGCGCATAATGTCCACGGCTTGTGCGCTGGTTGGCTCATCAAGCTTCACCAGTTGGAAGCGACGACTCAGTGCAGGGTCTTTCTCGAAATATTTTTTGTACTCTTTCCATGTGGTCGCTGCGACCGTACGCAGCTCACCACGCGCTAGTGCAGGCTTTAGCAGGTTGGCAGCATCACCGCCTCCTTCCTGTGCACCTGCGCCAATCAAGGTATGCGCTTCATCAATAAACAAAATGATTGGGATAGGAGAGGTTTTCACCTCGTCAATAATGGCTTTGAGGCGCTTTTCAAACTCGCCTTTTACAGAGGCACCCGCTTGCAGTAAACCCAAATCCAAGGACATGAGATCAATGCCGAGTAGCGATTCAGGCACATTGCCATCAACGATACGCTGCGCTAACCCTTCAACAACGGCGCTTTTACCCACACCTGCATCACCCACGACGATCGGGTTGTTTTTTCTGCGGCGACAAAGAATGTCGATCATCAGATTGATTTCGTCATCACGACACAGCACAGGGTCAAGTTCACCTTGCTTTGCCATGGCAGAGAAGTTGGTACAAAAACGCGCTAATGCGGTTTCAGCCTCGGCTGGAATGGGTGCACCACCCGATTTTGAGGATGTCTTCACCGCTGTTTCCGATGATGATTCGGTAATACGTGCAAAGTGCTTTTTCACGGTTTCGCGGTTAACCGATTCCAGTTGACGGATCACATTGAACGGCAAATAACGATCTGGGCGCATCAAAGCGGCAAGAAAAATAATGCCCGAGCGAATCTCAGTGTGCCCCATTTCAGTTGAACCAAGCATCCAAGCGTCTTGCAGCAATTCCACTAAAAGTGGCGAGAATGATGGCGTGTTTTCCGGAGCAATCTCACGGCTCAAAGCATCACCCGTCAGCTGACGAATGTGTGTGTGATCAACCTCTGCACTTTTCAACAAAATGCGCACATCAGAAAGCGGATTTTCCAGCAGGGTAAATAGCAGATGCTCAGTGGTTACTTCAGGGTTCTGTCGCTCAATGCTTAGCGCACCCGCTTGCTCCAGTGCCAATTTTGATTGCTGGTTAAGTTTGCCAATGAGCGTGTGAAGTTCAATTCGAATCACGGGTTCACCTGTTATTGAAGAAGTTGACTAAGTTGTGCAAGTACGCCGGACGTTTTGCTGTTCAGTGCGAGCGAGTAACCGATAAATACCACGACCAATAACGTGGCAAAGCCCGCGAAAATCGTCCAAACCGGCATTTGTTTGCTTAAACGATATTTGGTTGAAACCACGTTGTCTGAGGCACTGGTCAGTGAAAGCGGTTCTTGATCATCCAATTGACGCAGTAGCTGGTGCAGTTTGGTGATCACTTTTTCGTATTCTTCTCTGCCCTTTTCCATCACTTTGTAACGCCCTTCAAAGCCCAAAGTCAGGCACAGGAAAATGAACTCTAAAAGCGACTTATAGCGCGCAGGTTCACTTTCCAAACGAGACAGAATGGTGAACACTTTTTCGCCACCCCAGGTTTCGTTATGAAAACGGGTCAGCAAAGAATGTTCAGCCCAAACACTGTCTGCCCCCCAAGGGGTGCTCATGATGGCTTCGTCGACAAAAGAACAAAGTACGTAGCGATACGCGAGGATCACGGCATGGTCATAATTCTTTTCCGTGAGCTCCACTTCGATGGCTTTAACTTCTTCCACTGCTTGTTTGTAGATAGCATCCACGTTGTGGCATTCGGACAATTTTCGCACGCGTAGTGCCATACCCAGCAACGGCGTAGCGGCATCAATCAAGGGGTTGATATTGTCGCCACGCAGTTTGAACCAGTAGTCCTGATCGGCATCAATATTCGCCGCTTCATCGAACAGTAGATGGTCGTAATGGCGTTCGCGATCAGGCGTATCTATATACATTTCAGCCATGACTTAGCTCCTTATTGCCCAGAATTGCAGGTCAATATCTGGGAAGTTTCCTGCAACATGGAAAGCGAATCCGCTAGCGTTGTTCAACATGGCCCAAGCCGCGCTGGTTTTGTCCAATTGGTAATAGGTATAACCGGCGTGATAAGGCAATTGACGCGGAGCAACAGGCAACGGCGAGATCGGAATGCCGGGCAGTTGAAGCGAAATAAGCTCGCGGATTTTCTCCACCGAGGCCACCTTGGTTTGTTGTACAAACAGCTTGCGAAGCTCTTCCATCGGCATGCGTGCACGTACTGCCAATATGAAGTCGGCATCACGAACCAGCGAAGGATCTTGAAGCGGAGCAACCATGAGGCCGTATTTGCGCTGATGCAGCTGAATAGACACGGCTCTCGGTTCGAGAACAATGCTCAGTGATTGGCGTAAACGGGTCATGACCGGACGGAATGATGACACCGGCATATCATGCTGATAGCTGCCGAACTCTGGCGCCATGCGGCTTTCGTCCGTAAAGGTCGCCAACTCACCACACATGGATGATAACGCTTCGTAAAGACGCTCTGGATGCAGGCTACGTAAACGAGAAAGATGCTGAAGCTGCGGTTGCATTCGGTTAAGTGATTGCAACAACATGAAGTCAGACACGTCTGCCACACCACCTTGGCTAGGTGCACCGATACGTTGAGAAATGTTCTTGGCCCGTTCGCGCATTAGGCCTGCCATTTCACCGATAAAACGGTGCAACGCAGAAACCCCACTGACATTGATATGGCAAGGAAGAAAAGTCTCGTCCAACAACACGCTGCCATCGGGTCGCTTTTCTAGAATCCGGGCGATAGCGATTGATGCATACGCACTGCGATCTTCTTTCTCAAGCATTAGTCTCAGGCTGACAGGGCTGACATCAATCGGCGCCATGTCGCCTTGATAGGTGTGGATATCTCGCACTTCTTGGCTCGTAGACACATAACGCCCAGAGCCCGCACCTTCCGGCCACGAGACTTCAGTGATCGCATCGCTTCGCAGTGGGATCGCCAAATAGACAATCTGGTTCGCCAATGAACTGTCGGCGACTTCCAACGCTTCTGGCTGTATGTCTTCTTGAGGAATTCGGAACACGGTACCATCGGGCATAATGCCTGATGCACTGTCTAACGCGATGCGCCCAAAACTTAAGTATTCGGCGTTTAACGTCATTTCCGAAATGCCGTAAAGATAGCGACTGACCGCCGAAATCCTTTCGTCCAGCACATATTCAATATTGCGTTGTTGCTGCTGAAAATGCTGAGGCTTAATAAACAGCCCTTCGTTCCATACAACACGGTTTCTCGCTGACATCTTTATTCCACTTTATCGAGTATGACTTCGTTCTTGTCGATGTAGATAAGCAAGTGATACTTCCTGCCTACTGGGATGATTTTGATCACTTTCTTCCATTCGCTGACATCTGGGTCGGAAAACCGCACCATGGTTGATATGTAGCGAGTGTCTTCCTCAATCTCAAACTCATCGATGAACTTAAATTGCCCCGGAACCAGCGAGTAGTCTCGATGGTCGATATAGTTGCTTTTAAGCGCAGTTTTAGCTTCATCAGCCAACTGCTCATAACCCGACGACAAAAACATCGAGTCATCTTCTAGCTCAAACACCTGCACTTCTACAGGCGTTGCATCGCCACTGATATTGGGGTTTACGTTCCCAGTCGCCACCAAGCTGTATGTCACTGTGGTGGGCTGATCTTGGGGTAGATCTGATCCCGCGCAACCAGCTAGTTGCAATAGGAGCAGACATGCAATCAGACGTAACATCACGTTAGACCTCCTGCTGCTTCTCTCGAAGTTTGCGGTCATAGGCTTGATCGAATACTTCCCAAAAAAGCTTCTCGAACCCTTTTTGCCTGTCCGAGGTCAGTTCGTTGTAGTAACTCTTGTACATGTTCCATGCATACGCATCCGCAGACTCGGGCGTCACTTGACCAGGACGGCGATACGCGTTAAATCGACGCATAAGCACTTCAGGTGAAAATGCACGCAGAATTTGGCCGAGCGCTTCAACGGTGGCAATCTGCACCGCTTCGTTGTGGTGGCCGACATTGGTTAAACTTTCGCTGATAGCTGACGGCGCAGACAAATGCACAGCGCTGCGATCGCGGTCGAACATGGTGTCCACCGTATCTTCATAAGACAGCCCTAAACGCAATGGGTTATCTTCAATTGGCTGGAGGTTTTTGCTCATCATGCCGTAACGGCTTTCTTGCACTTGACCATGCAGGTCTAACAAACCACGAATGGCAGATTGAAGCGATGCACCAAGCTCTTCTGACAAGGCTTGCATCTCTGCCATGTTGTTGGTGTTACCTGCTTGCGTGCCTAGGCCACGCATCAGAGGGCCAACCACTAAGTGGTTGGTGTCATCCGGTGATATACCTTCACCGTATTCACCGCTGGAATAACCAGTAAACGCTTGTTCGCTATAAACGTTGTCGGTAGCATCCTGCTTTGCGTAGTCTCGCCCGACTTCTCGTTCTAGGCGCTCAAGAGTTTTGTCATCCATAAGGGAATCCTCGTTGGTTAAAGTCTTTTTCAGGGTTATTGCTGAACTCATTTCGTATTCGCTGTCGGCATGGACGGTCTTTTCGCTGCCATGCCATTCCGTGTCCCGCGCCAGCAAATAGTCTTCACGTTCTTGATTCGCTGTCGGCTTTTCTTTCTGATCGCTCAAAGGGTCAATCCCAGCGTCATTGGCTATCTGTATGGCGTCCAACGCTGCAAGCGGATCGTCAACCACGTCATCTTCACCCATGTCGCCATCTGTATCTTTGGCATCGGAGCCAATGTCTTCGGCACGATGTTGATGAAGAAACACGTTCTCCAAACCATGCTGACCCGTGGTGATACCTTCACCCGCTTTGGTCAGGTGAATACGTATTTGATAGGGACCAATCAACACCATGTCGTTGTCGTTTAAACGCGCCGACTTTCCCGCGCCAACAGGTATGGTTGCGCCATTCATGTAGCTCGCACCACGCACATCAAGCAGACACAACTTGCCGTCCGTTTCGACAATCTCCGCGTGGTGTGAAAATACCCGCCCTTCACGGTCTCGAAGGTGCCAATCATCCGCAGGGCTTGCGCCCATCGACCCGCCCGCTTGTGAAAACGTGTGTGTGGCCGACAAACCTGCTTCAAGATGTTGCGTATTGGTCACGACCAACGTCGCCTGCTGTGCGGGCTCTGGGCGTTCAATTTCACTGTCGGAATACTGTTGTGACATAGGTCCCTCTATTGCCTGATTTGGATACGCACAATGCGGGGCTTGTCCGCCACGCCCGTAAACGATGACCAACCCAGTGATGCAGGTTTGGCGTGATTTAATTGCATGGGTGGCGCTTCATCTGGCTTAATACCGAGTTCTAAGTCGAATGCCATCTGCTCACGCAAAACAAATTCAACTAAGGTGATCAGCGGCAGATATTCTTTACCTGATGGCAAAAAATCACGAAACCGTGCTTGGGTTAAGCCGTTAATACAAATAACGAATTTCCCGCTTCTGTCTCCGACTTTACTGCCAATGACCGAATCCACACCGATGGAGGCATTCGCCGCCCCTAAGCGCATTTTTTGATCTTCTGGGATATCAACATGGCGCAATTCCCATTGGCGAATCGAGACATCTTCAAGATCAAAGCAGTGGGAAATAATCCCAGAAACCACTTGCGGTGAACGGCTTCTTCCCGCCAATACGCCGGCATAAGAGAGCATCTTGCACCAGTTGATCGGCGTGTCTCCGCGAAGGTTCTCATCCGCCAATCCGACTAACGCAAACAACTGCGCCGAAAAGCCATCTGACGCGTCTTCACGAAAGCGAATGTAGTAACGGTACTTTCGCCAAATTTGATAGATCAGTGTGAGTAAGCGGTGGTTAAAGAAGTCCAAAAAAGGCTTTCTTAATCCGGTCTCTTCGCTTTCTGTCAGAATGTCTTCAAGAAAGAATCCTGGGAGCGGTGACTGCGCGCCGCTCATGCCAAAAAAAGTGGTTTCGAGACGCAAGCGATCCCCCGCTACGGCATCAAGTGCAGTGACATCACTGGCTGCGAAACCCAACCCAGGGTTTGCACCAAAAAGCAGTTTGCTTGATGTTGATGCTTCGTCTTCTGGGTCAAGATCGCTGATGTTATGCAGCAGCTCGACCAACTGATAAAAGTTATAACCACGGACATTTTTGGGCAGCATGCCTGCGTCGTTGTCGCTCCCCATCCCGTCAGGCACATCGGGATCAACGGAAGTCGCTAGATCAGCGGCTGTTGACCGTTCTGTAGTCCCCATGTGTACCTTTCCTGGTTATCTGCGTTAATCACGACAAGTTCGTGAAATGAATTGATGCTGGCGTAGAGTGAGAAAAATCGGCTCAACACAGTGCCAAAGATATAGAGCTCGCCTTCTGATCCAAAACACGCTTGTGACAAGGTAATTTCGGAGCGAAGACCGCGCACGGGCAACCCACGAATGAGTTTTTCAACGGGCGCAGAATTGATCTCGACAATGCCATCGAGTCGATGACGGGAAACACGCTCAGCTTGCCTGTCCACCAAGGCGCGAAAATCATAGGCGCGTAAAACAGACGACAGCGCATCTTTCGACAGCAAGGACAGGTAGTTCAAAGACAGATTCGAAATCAATGTCCACAACAATGTGCCGTCCAACATCGGACGCATTGGCGCGGTTGGTTCGGTCAAATTGCTGAAACTGGCATAGGCTGGTGACGAATCTGTTGGCACACAAATATCGCCTTTACCCAACTCCATCGGGAGTTGTCGGTTAGTACAGGTCAACGACAACGAAATGGCTTCGCTAAAATCTGTGCATTCCGTTTCGTCGCTGCGGACAAACGAAATATGGTGATCAAAACCATCATTGTGAATACTGTCTTTTACTCGTACTCGGTAATAGAGCGCCTTGCGATTACGTGCACGTTCGATCTCGTGCTGGAAGCTCTCAAAAGGCGTGTAGTTTCTGATTTGGCCGCGGATACGACCAATATTGTTTTCTTGCCACCCTTGCACCGTGTCGACGCTGAAAATTTCGTAGTGCGCCGTGTAACGACTTGAAGGCGTGATTTTGTATTCGGCACTTTTCCCATTCAGATCAATCGGATCGGCATCATGAGTGAACAAGTTAATGACAGGGGTACAGTTAAGCTCAAACGTTTCATCTTTCACGCGCACATCTGGCGGCAACGTTTTCGAAAAGCTAAAACGCAGGGTGAAACGTCTTTCCACATCAGCGGGTACGTAGCGCCCAAGATCTTTAACGTCAAAGAAGAGAAATGCTTCAGGAAATGAAAGGTATTCCTGCAGAATTCGATACCCTTCATACACATTTTTAGGGTACGGAAGAATGGCATCGTCACCATCAAACCCAACCGCCCTAAACGCACTTTTGGGTAAGGTAACCACTTTGTCACCGGCAACCACTTCCACTTTTTCGAGATAGTGACTGAGCCACAGGTACAGCATTTCAGCGCTGTAAGTTTCGCCGCCCAAAAAGAAACGAAGAGACTGCAGGCCTATTTGTCCTGCCTTCTGATCGCCCAGAATTTTCATATCAACGTCGATCAAAGACGCTTCACGCGTGTGAACAGTGCTGACTTTGTTACGTCGAAGTGGATAAATGCTCACGTCACGACAGGTGCGAAAATGACAAACGGTGCCAAAAACAGGGTTGGCATCTAACTGCGTTCCCTTCGCAATGGTTTGGCCGTACGTTAAGGCTTTTTCGTCTGGAGAAAATTGAACAATGCTAATGCTGGGTACCGGACGCAAATAGTTAGGCCACAGCATATTGATAATGGAGTGCGTCAGTTCCGGAAATTCGTCTTCGACCTTTTGGCGAAGTCTTCCCGTCAGGAAGGCAAAACCCTCAAGCAAACGCTCGACATCGGGATCGGTATTACGACTATTGAGAAAACGGGCGAGCTGCGGATACACTTCGGTAAACTCGAGTCCCTGCTCTCTGAGGAAAGCAAGCTCATCCCTGAAATATCGATTCCTTGACACCTACACTACCCTGTATTTTCGATTACTATCCAAAAGCAGGTCAATTTGTACATTACGGTGCATAGCACCTAAATTGACCGACGCATTAATCTGAAACCGCAAGTTAAGCGGTGAACCGTTATCTGGTAGAACATTGATGTCCATGCTCTGGATACGGGGTTCATACGTTTCGATACACCGGCGAATCGCTCGCCGTATTTGCAACGCAAGATCGTGTGAACTCAGCGATGCATCATTAAAATCAATCAGGCCTAAATCGGGCGCACTGAGGGATTCCCCAATGCGCGCGTTTAGCAGATTCGAAACATTGTGTTTCAACGACTCGAGCACGTCGGCAGCTTCAGGGCCTTGTGTAACAGAGCGTTGCGGCGCATCAGCTTCTAGCCGTTGGAAGAAGCTGACGCCGTACGCGATGTCATCTGCATCTGGGATGGCCATCGATTACGCCTGATCCAAACGACCTACCAATGACAACTCGAAGTTTGCACCCATGTATTTAAAGTGCGGACGCACTGACAAAGACACTTGGTACCAACCTGGATTACCCTCGACATCCATCACTTCTACTTTCGCTGCGCGAAGTGGACGACGGCTGCGAACTTCTGCCGGTGGGTTTTCCTGATCTGCCACGTACTGACGAACCCAAGTGTTAAGCTCACGCTCAAGGTCTTGACGCTCTTTCCACGAACCGATCTGCTCACGTTGAAGCACTTTGATGTAGTGCGCCAAACGGTTGATGATCATCATGTAAGGCAGCTGCGTACCCAACTTGTAGTTGGTTTCTGCTTCTTTGCCTTCTTTCGTGTTCGGGAACACTTTCGGTTTTTGAATCGAGTTAGCAGAGAAGAATGCTGCGTTATCACTGCCTTTACGCATAGTGAGTGAAATGAAGCCTTCTTCGGCCAATTCATACTCTTTGCGGTCAGTCACTAGCACTTCTGTTGGGATCTTCGCTTGCAGAGCGCCCAAAGATTCAAACAGGTGTACTGGCAAATCTTCCACTGCACCGCCACTTTGAGGACCAATAATGTTCGGACACCAACGGTATTTTGCAAAGCTCTCAGTCAAACGAGATGCCAATGCAAACGCGGTGTTACCCCAAAGGTAGCTTTCATGTGATTCGCTAACGTTTTCACGATAGTTGAATGATGTGATTGGGTTTTCGACTGGATCGTAAGGAACACGAAGCAGGAAACGTGGAGCAGTTAGACCGATATAGCGAGCATCTTCTGATTCACGCAACGCACGCCACTTGGTGTAACGAGGGCTTTCAAAAGTAGCGGCTACGTCTTTCAGGTTTGGCAGTTCTTCGAATGAATCAATGCCGAAAAACTCTGGAGAAACGGAAGACAGGAATGGCGCGTGCGCCATGGCGCCAACTGAACCAACGTATTGCAGCAATTTCATGTCTGGCGTTGATGGTGTAAACGCATAGTTACCCACCAATGCTGCCACTGGCTCACCACCAAATTGGCCATAACCGGCGGAATATACGTGCTTGTAAAGGCCAGACTGGGTTGTTTCAGGTGCAAATTCGAAGTCATCTAACAGCTCTTGCTTAGTCGCATGCAGCACTTCAATTTTGATGTTTTCACGGAAATCTGTGCGATCTACCAGCAGCTTCAAACCACGCCAAGCAGACTCCATTTCCTGCACAGGCTGGCTGTGTAGAACGACGTCCATTTGCGCACTGATTTTCTTGTCTAGTTCAACCAGCATTTGGTCGACGAGCGCTTTGTTTACAGGCTCTTGCTCTTTATCAGAACCGATCAGATTCTCAACAAACGCAGCAACACCTTTTTTAGCAATATCATAGCCTTCTTCGCTAGGTGCTAGTCGGGTTTGCGCCATGATTTCGTCGAGTAGACTGCCACTTTCTTTGACAGAACTCTCCAGCGTTTTCTCTTGTACGGACATTAACAAAATCCTTTTCTCTTCTGCGTTAGTTAAGCATCGGAAGCTGGTTGTTCTTCAGCGCTTACCAGATCCAATTCAGCGAGGAGCTTTTCGCGCGAATCTTCAGAGGCCAAAAGCTCCTGAAGGCGACCACGAAAAGCAGGAATATTTCCAAGAGGGCCTTTCAATGCGACCAACGCTTCACGAAGCTCAACAAGCTTTTTAAGTTCGGGTACTTGATTGGCAATTGCGTCTGGCGAGAAATCGGCCAAAGACTTGAATGACAATTCAACAGGAAGTTCTTGTCCTTCTTCCTCTGTCATGACATTTGGTACAGACGTGGTTAAAGAAAGATCGCTCTCTCGCATAACCGCTGTGAAATTATTTTTATCAACAGAAACCGCCTCTCTCTCTTCAATTGAAGTGTCTTCCGGGTGACCTTTAAAGTCTCCTAAAACGACCATTTTCAACGGAAGTTCGATCTCCGATTGAGCATCACCCGTTGCAGGAACGTATTTAATATTAATACGTTCTTTAGGTGCAACACTTCCCTCTTTCGCCATCTTATTACTCTCCTTTACATTGTAGAGATGTATGCAACTCAGACGTTGCTGTATTTCGATGCGCTAACATTCATTAATGAAAATCAGCAAAATCAAAGTCATTCACAACATGTGTCATTTGTTTCAAAAATAAAAATATGCAACTAAGAAAATTATTAGAACCAGAAAAACATCACTCAAACGCAAGTTATTTGAGACGTGAAATTAAGGAAAAATTGTCATTTAAAGCAGAGAACATCAGGGGGGAGGGAGGAAAAAGATGAGACAAATCAATCAAAAACCTTGAATCACACGATCAATGCAAGACAAAAACATCAAGGTTATCGAAATAAATCGCCATCATCAGTATTTACTAGTACCACCGTAGAACTTTGCTAACCAACGTTTTAATTTTTATCGCTATCAATCTCAATGGTAACGTTCGAAACGGCCAGGGGAGACAGCATTTTTATAGTTTTATTTGTTTCATAAAGCATTCATTAAGAACACTAAGCGTAATATTAACTTCTTTATTCGTCCTTGAGAGACATCATGAGACATGTTCACGACCCACCACAAGGTATTTAGCAAAAATTTGCACAGAAAAATATTCAAACACGATCCCCGTCGATATTTTACACAGACAATACAGGAGTGTCATTTTTGATAAAATCAATATTTATAAACTGACATATCACACATTAATATACTGACAACTTTGAATTTTAAATAAATTAGAACAACCTAATTAATAATGCTTTTATCATCCATTAATAATGAAAGATTAGATTATCATGAGTGGTGTGAATAGTTTGAAGTGAGGAGTAAATCATATAAGGCGTTTTACTAATGTGAAACGAGTACTGTTCAATGACCCGCTATTTACATGCAAAAACTTAACATGTTGTGATTATCAAATATGTAAGCACTTTCAATGTGCTTGTCCAGTGGGCATTTTCGGGGACATAGCTCTAACCAATATTTACCGTACCACCACCAATAACGACACCTCCACAACCCACAGCGTCACCTGTTCTTGCAACAGGCTTTCCGTTTGCAAATACGGTAGGAGATCCCGCTGCAATACTTCTTCCATGGGGCGGGTTTTTCGGCTTATCGTGTGGTGCAAGTGCATCACCTTGTCGAGCAAGAGGGATGCCATCGACCTTCACATCTGGCGATGCAGAGGTAACAGGTGATGGATGAAACCCGTCATGATCGGTGCCGATGTTACCTAAAACGACTGCATTTCCCATGACGATTAATCCTTATAGTGACACTGTGTGTTGAAAACAAATACCGTTGATTAGCAAACTAGATAATGCAAAAAGTGATCCATCTTTTAATTGTTTTACTTTCAGAATCTTATCGTCATCGGATCACTTAATTCGAGCAAATAATTGCTCAGCATTGAGCCAATTCTTGCCCAGAGAGCAATTTCTTGCTCGATCTAACGTTTAAAAGTTAAACGCCACACCCATGCCATAAGCACTCTCTTTGAAGTTGTAATTGGATATGGTTAGCCCGTAGCCCGTTTCGACTTTCATGTATCCGCGCAACCCTTGATAGATTGGGACATTCCAACTCAGCCGGTAGTATCCGCGATCTAAGTCTTTAGCAAATAAGTTGCCAAAAAGTACCTTTACTTCTTGATTCTCAGTGGGACGCCATCCTAGTTCTGTTTCGCCATAGCCAAGATAATCTGTGATATTCGGGTTATAGCTCACGCTGCCAAACCTAAACCATGGTTTGAATCGGATATAGCCCCAATCAAAGTTGCGCTTGATATCAACATAAGCTCGATTCCAACTCACTTCATTGTCACCCCCTGCTCCGTTCGACTCATGTTCAGCCCCCAGCGAAAATTGCCACGGATCGATGTTCATTTGATAGAAGAGTTCTGGGTTGTAATTACTGTCGCGAAAATAGGCTGAGCTATCATAAGCCTCCCAGTTTGAGCGCTGGGTATAAGCCATATACAGCCCATCATCTTCAAACCTCAAAATCCGATACTTCACACTGAACTGAAATTGCACAAAAGTATCCTTTGCTTCGCTATCGTTAGGGTTCAACGGAGCAAATCGCGCTTGATTAACGTTGGATTCTTTGTAGTACGGCAACAAGTAGTTATCTCTGTGCGCTGAAAACACATTTTCAGATGCTTGTGCTGTTGGAGATATCAAGATCATGGGCGCGATGAGCGCCGACATAACAAGCGGGTAAATCAGTGTGTTCATCAAACCTCCCTGAAAATCGACATTCAATGTTTTCTCCGCAACCAATCACGAAAAAACAGAGCAATGAAATCAACGAGAGTATAGATGGCCATTATCCGTTAAATGTCGAGATTAACCTGCTGAATCAACAATGAGTCAGCCGGAGATGTCGCGAAGTGACAAAGAGGCGCTGGGGACTGAAAATCTGTTGTCGTCATGTCTGCAATTCTTGCTTAGACCTGTTGCAACGCCGCATTATTGAAGGATTTTATTGTTACACCCCCATCGTAACAATTATCATCAATGAGACTTGGTCACCCAAGACGCCAAATGTTGTTACTAAAATGGAATTTACTTATGTTGTTTTCGGCTCGCCGATATTTTACTTTTTTATTCACGCTGTTGTTTAGCAGCTCAGTATTCGCAGATTCAATTGCTAGTTACCCAAGCGGCTGGGAAGACTGGCCCGTTGTTAAAGAATCCATGAATCTCCCAGCGGATACCGTTCTCCCCCCCGACGCCTCTTTGTTTATGCAAGAATCCGTAAGAGCATATTCATGGATCAATGATGGTCAAGGCTCGCCTCTCACTATCCGCGTGAATCCCAAGAAACTTGAAGAATACAAAACCCATGGCCCTTATAGCGACGGGCCGACAGTGATTGCCGTGTCTGAAGCACAGGGAATTATCTGGGTAACAGAGCACTTTGGCGGATTAGCCCTTTATGGTAGCTACAACCGAAAAGGTGAAGACATCAGCAGCATGCACTCCTCCTTAGAGCCTGCCTTTTGTCAAAGTTGTCATGATACTTACAAAGACATATGTATAAACGGCACCTGCACGGAGCCTGTCTCTTCTCTTTATGAGTAATTTCAGTTAACCGTTCCCCTTTGATTTGGATTTTAGAGTGCTAAAAAGATTTACGATAAATCAGCTTCTCTTTGTTTCTCATCTGATGTTGGTGCTAGTGCTTATCGCTGGTATGAGCGCCTCGCGCTATCAAAGTGAATGGGAAAGCCGAGTTAACTATGCCAACGAACGGGCCGAGCGTACGCTGACGCCTCTGGTCCGTGACTTTTCCGCCGCAGTCGCAGGCCGAAATTATGCAAACCTAATGATGCCCTCTCAAAATGAAGCACTCTTTAATATTGGAGAGTTGTTGTTTCTCGACATCCAGGGGAAATCAGATTACAGCGAAAACTCCGTCAGTGTGCGCTATTCACGAGAGCACATGACAGTGTGGCGAACGGATGTCACGCAAGATGAGATCAACGACGTCTCAGCACGAAAAAACACGCTGATGGCAGCGCTTGATAATCCCGAAAATCAACACAAGGTGAGAAATAGAAAACTGAATTTCGTACTCAACAAAACAGTTGATGACCTAAACGCTCTGCAAAAAAGTACGCGTCTATCATCATCGTTTACGCCACGCTGGCCTCCTTCTAGCCATTCTGAAAAAGCGTTTCAGCTTCACCAAGAGGATGAGGTTCTGATCGTACAATTGCCACTGATCAACAAAAATGGCGGTCATGTTTGGGCGGTGTTTGATGCTGCTAATCTGTTCACTCTTAAGCAGCAGATATTTATCACCTTAGCCATTGAAGCCTTTGTGGCATTGTGTGTTTCTCTATTGCTGATTATCGGCGTCACACATTGGTTGGTTGCACCATTAAGTAGGCTAGCTAAACGAATAGACCACGACATCGAACACCTCGATATCTCGGATCTCGAGGAACTTCGCCGCAATGATGAGATTGGCGTGCTGGCTCGTGGTCTTCACACGCTAACCCTCAAAGCCCAAACACAAATGAAAATATTGCGGCATCAATCGGATACTGATGCGCTCACTGGGCTAGCAGGACGCCACAGCTATACGGAACATGCCGACGCTTTTTTCCAAGCAACGCGTGCCGAAAATAAGCTTTTTGGCATTGTTGTTTGTGATATTGACCATTTCAAAGCATTTAATGACACCTTCGGACATGGACGCGGTGATGTCGTGATTAAGTCCACCGCAAACGCCATTTTAAGCGCATTACGCAAAGACGACTTGTGTTTCAGAATTGGCGGCGAAGAGTTTGTCGCTCTGCTTCAAATTGAAAATGCTAGTGCGCTTGAAACGGTTGCAGAACGAATGCGCTGTAGCGTTGAAGATCTCGCTATTCCTCATGCCGCCGAAAGTGCAGTGGTCACGCTTTCTATTGGCGCATTACTCATCACGCCTTCGGCATCTGCAATGTCGTTTTCAGATGCTTTCGATGAAGCTGATTCACTGCTTTATCGCGCTAAGCGCAGCGGCCGAAACCAAATTGCCATTGGCACCCTGCAAGACCAAAAACCACCTCCAAGGAAAGAAAGTAGTGATAGAAAAACAACTGAGATTATGGATTGATACCGACATTACCATTGGCCTTCGCGATGGATTCTTACAATATAAAGATGTCGATGATGGCTATGCATTGGGCTGTCTCATGCATAGTCCAGAAGTTGAAATACTCGGTATTAGCTCAACACGTGGAAATACCGATAACATCGAGGAGTCCACTCAAACGGCGCAACACTTTGTGTCCAGCTTTGGCGCCAATAGCTACAAAGTATATAAAGGTGCGACGTCCAATTTTGTCGCTTCTGACAATACCAGTGACAACAATACAGAAAAAGAAAATAAGCAATCTGATGCGGTAACCGCTCTTATTGAAAACCTAGAGCAAGGCAATTTAACGATCCTCGCTATTGGTGCGCTCACCAATATTGCCGACCTTATCAAAACCCGCCCTGACTTGGTTTCAAAAATCGATAGCATCATATCGGTGGCAGGAAGGCAATCGACTGATGAACATTTCATTTCGGGAACATTTCAGCTCAAGCCCTTTCGTGACCTCAATTTTGAGTTCGATACTGACGCGTTCAACTACGTGCTAAAAAGTGGCGTCTCTGTCGTATTGGTACCCTTTGAAGTATGCAAGAAAATGTGGGTTGATTTTGACGACCTTGCTCGTTTACGAAAACAGGGACCCATGGGTAACTTCCTTGCTCGGCATGCTCTAGGTTGGTGGACTGAATGGGAAATTGTGTTCGGTTCCCACAAAGGGTTCAATCCATTTGATTTAGTCGCCGCTGCTTACGTTGTCAATCCGCAATGGTTCACCACTAAACCCTTATTTGCACGCACTGAGATTGCGCCAAGCGACACGGAAAAAGGAACGCAAAAACCTTATCTAATTTGCACTGATTCTCCCGCAAACGCTTACCCTGTTTCCTATTGTGTGGACATTAACGAAAAAGCGAAAAGCGATGTCCTGACGAGATTGGCCAAGCAGACCATCGCACAACAGGTTTTAGGGCTCTCTCACGTCAACATTATTGTAGAAGATGTTGACGTTGCTGCTGATTATTATCAGCGAGTATTGGGCTTTGAGCGCGCGTTCGACGAAACCGGAGAAGCCATGTCATATCGCGGTATCTCTATGAAAAGCTTTGCACTAGACGCTGGGTTAGAGGAACAACCCGTCACAATCGACGTTCAGTTTGTACGCCACCCACAAGCAGGTATCTATTTAGAACTGATGCGATACCATCAACCAACGGGTAAAACACAGCTGCCCATTCAGCCTAAAACATATGATTTGGGAGGCCCGAGACATATCGCATTGGAAGTTGCTAACTGTAATGATGTCTTTCACTTCCTGAAAGAACAAGACGGCGTCACCATGATTAATACAGCTTCAGATTATAAGCCTGTTGAGTTAGATGGTTTTCCGATCACGTTTTTTTACTGGATTGATCTTTATGGCGTTCAGTGGGAAATGGAAGAAGGACGTCGAATGGGTAAGATGCTAGGCATTGTATAACCTCTAAGGTATATCTGTGATAAGCATACATAGACAAACAGCCACTGAGATACTCAGTAGCCTTTGATCTCACTTTGGTTTGCCATAGACATGTCCATTCGAAAAAAATCCGCTGATTATTCAGCGGATTTTTAGTTTAGCGACGAGAACGTTAACCAATCATCCACAAAGGGACTTGGGATTTTTTAAGCAGACTCTTAGTGACATCACCAAACATTTGTTGATGAATACGCTGATGAGCATACGCACCACAAACTATCGCATCCGCATTGAGCCTGATCGCGGTCGATAAAATCGCCGTCGGCGTTCGCATACGGCCTGACTTAAACACTTCACAGTCACATGCTATCTCATGCATGGCCAGATACTCCTGCAAATCTATTTGAGTCGGCCTTATGTCTATCGAGCGTTCACTGGTGACGATGCTCACCTTCTCAGCACTTCTAAGAAGATGCATTGCAGATGCCACGGCTCGCGTTGCTTGAGTATCTCCGTTCCAAGCAATCATCACGTGCTTTGGCGAAAAATGCGTTTGGGTTCTCGGCATGATCAATACAGGCTTACCGCTATGCAGAACCGCCGCCTCAAAACTTACGCTGGACTTACCTCGCTTTGGCTGAGGAATGATTGTTAAATCAGACAATTTGCCTTTTTCTGCAACCACTTCGCCACGAAACCCCATCACTTCATGCCATTTTGCCGAGGTGATATGACTCATTGGATAACGGTTTACCTGAGAAATAGACAAACTTCGGCAAGTGTCTTCAAACAACTCCCGCATCATGTCCAGATCTTCACTGACATAGTCGGCCACAATTTGGTCAATACGTTTGTGAAATTCATTTGAAATGAGCTGCATTTCATTCGGTAGCAGCTGCTTTGGATCAATGTGGGCATGAAGCACATCAAGATGTGCGCGAAAGAAACTCGCTACATTGAGCGCTCCTTCCAGCCTCTCTTTCGCATTCTCATTAGATGCTAGGGGCATAATGATCGTTCGAATAGTCATGTTCACCTCCTGTTAGTAGCCGAGCGGCCAAGGTAGCTCGATATATTCCTGAAGCAGCCCCACGGGAAGTTCCAGTACCATTGCATTCGTAAGAAAGAGTAAGAATCCCACGGCTATCGCTGTCAACGCTAACGCGCGCCAAAGGCTAACACTTGCTTTTACCACCAAAAAAGAAACAAAAAATACACTGATCGAGATGACATAACCCACCAGATAACACCCGGCAACCAACACAAACAACCAGTAGAGGTAATGCATCATGCTGGTGGAGCTTTTATCAAATACGTAACCTTGTTCGTACTCCATATCGAAATAAATGGGGTCGTTGGTAGGTTTAGTGAGAAGTTGATAAAGCACGATAGCGGAGAGCACCCACATCAAACTGCCGACCATAATGGTGAACACTCCGCCAAGGAAGCTCTGCTGTAAACCATCATAAATGGCATACAAAAAGATGAGATTCACAACACCAGCAAAAATGACCTGTGGTGTGCGATTGCATGCTTTTGCTGGGGTGGTTTCAGCTTCTGTTGAAGACGCTGAAGACGAGTCATCTTGCTTAACCGCATTCTGTTTTCGATACATAAAAAACAACGATAAGAGCGTGATGATGCCAATGATGATAACGCCCGGTCTTAGCAAGAACCCAGCGCCATCAAATTGAACCGCTTGATAGAGATACGTTTCCATGCCGCCTGCGAGGACAAATCCAATCAAAAAAGCAGGACGCGGCCAGTCAAAGCGCTTCATCAATACACCAAGGAAGCCGATAGCCAATAAAGTAACCAGATCACCAAGATCTCGGGTTGCTTGAAACGCAGCAAAGCAAATCACCATCACCATGAACGGTGCAAGCAAGCTATAGCGAATAGTGGTAAGGCGAGCGACAGTTGGCGAAATCAGCATACAGGCACCAGCCCCAAATACATTTGCCAATGCCAGAGACCAAACGATGGTATAGGTGATATCGAGATCGGTGCTCACCATGGCAGGGCCCGGCTCCAGACCCACTAGCACCATGCCGCCAAGAAAAACCGCCATACTGCCCGATCCTGGAATACCAAACAGCAATGTCGGTACTAGCCCGCCCCCTTCTTTGGCATTATTGGCTGACTCAGGTGCAATCACACCCCGAACATCACCATGGCCAAATTGCGGATTGTCCTTTGTTGTTTGTACTGCATGACCGTAGGCAATCCAGTCTACAACGCTGCCACCCAGTCCTGGCAACGCACCAATGATACAACCAATCACGCTGCAACGAAGCGCAAGCCATTTGTTGTTCACAAAGTCCCGAATACCCTCTGACCAACCACTACCAAGATTGCTGGCATTGGCGATTGGCTTGTTTTGGCGCAGTAAGTCGATGATTTCTGGCAAGGCAAATATGCCTAAACCCACCACCACGAGCGGAATACCATCCATCAGGTAGAAATTATCAAAAGCCATGCGATATTCACCCGTAGCAGGTGCACTGCCAAGGCTACCTAACACGACGCCAAAGCCACAAGCAGACAGGCCCTTAACGAAACTTTTACCCGCCAATGCGCCTACCATACTGAGGCCAAGAATAGTGAGCATAAACAATTCAGCGGAGCCAAACGCCAAAATCACAGGGCGCGCGATCAAAACAAATACCGTTAAGATCAATGCCCCGAACAAGCCCCCGAATAGAGACGAAGTGAACGCCGCCGATAAAGCACGCGCAGCCTGTCCACGCTTTGCCATCGGGAACCCGTCTAACACTGTCGCCTGAGACCCACTTGAACCGGGAATCCCCATCAGTACAGAGGTAAATGTGTCAGAAGTCGGGATCACGGCCACCAATCCAATCAGCATTGCGAGCGCTGAAACGGGCTCCATCCCATACAAAAACGGAAGGAGAAGAGACAAACCTGCGATGCCGCCTAAGCCGGGAAATATACCAATGCCCAGCCCCAAAATGACGCCGCCAAGCATATAAGTGATGTGTTGCAGACTGAGTATCGTCTGCAAGGAATCGAGTAATTCGCTGAACATAGACAATGCCTTTAGGAAGGAAATGAAGTTCAGTGCAAGCATTCGCCTGCACTAAGCTTCAAAAAATGCGTTAGAACTTGGTGTTATATTTTTCAGTTAGCCAAGCGCGAACCCATTCGCGGTCTGCTTCACTAAGAGACAAAGCCGTTTTCAATGCCGCTTGTGCACTTTCACCGGTGAGCTGTGGGTAATCACCCAGCACGTTGTCAGACTTCTGTTTAAAATCAGGCTGATTGACCATCGCCGTTGCGGAGTTACGCCATGTGGAGAGAATGCCTGCAGACACGTCTTTTGGAAGAAAGATCATTTTCTGCGCAGCGAAGCCAGCGGCGAAAAATGCTTTCCAAACCTCAAAACCTTGGTTAGTCGCAGCATCAGGGTTTGCCATTGCATAAACTTCCGCGAAGTGTGGAAGGTCTGGGAAGTTAGGATCCCGCTGTAATTTTCCGTCAGCGCCTAATACGCCAAAGCTGAATAGCGGAATCGCAGTCCCTTCATCGACAAGTGGTGTCACCTTTTTGATGAAAGAAGAGGTGGTTTGGGAATCAATATTCACTTCACCGCGTTCAAACGCTAAACGACCAGCGCCGCGACCTTTCATGCCAAAGATAGCCTTGACGTCCAAGTTCAATAAGTTCATAGCAAGAAGGGGGACCAAATCAATCGACGTAGCGCCTTGGCTTGCATACTTAAACGACACTTGATCTTTCTTGGCCAGTAAATCCTGAACGTTTTTAATCCCAGTGGATGGTGAAACATACATAACACCGCCAGTCGGAGAGGCCAATACGATGCTCCAGTCGTTGTACTCATACTTCACACGACTGTCATTGAGCAGATATGGGTACTGAGTAGACGCAGAACTCGCGAAAATATTCAGTCCGTTAGCGCGCGCTTTTTGTGCAAAACGATTAGCACCTTTTGTCGAGCCGCCACCCGGAATGTTCTTGACGACAACAACCGGATTACCCGGCAATGCGGCAGTGAGCAACGGCGCATAAAAGCGTGCCCATGTGTCCGTGCCGCCTCCCTCTTTATAAGGCACCGTGAATTCAACACGTTTACCTTTGAAAGACACGTCCTCTGCAATCGCCGTGGAGGGCATTGCCACCAATGCGCTCATCCCTAAAATCGCCGCGTTGAACGAGCGACGTACCGTTGCCATTTTTGAGTTTGGTTGCTTATGAATAAACATCATTCCACCTTCGTTTGCGTCCAATGCCATTTTCATAACGGCTAAAAATCATTCATTAGTGTTGGTTTCATTGGTTACGCTATTGGGTGAAACTGTCACCACGCTGACATACCACATATTGATAACAAAAACGTTACATTAGGCGTATTCAGTAGGCCGTATTCAATGGTTCATGCTCAAGACAAGTGAAGCTTGAGGCCAAAAAAAACCACCTCAGAAGGTGATTAAACGTCGCTCACAAGACGAATCAGTGTGATGACGAAATATCGAAAACAAGGGGAAAATTCGATAAGGCACAAGATCAGTAGTAGGCATCGCCTTTAAACAATGGTCTTGCTGTTCGTACAAGTGCGGCTTGCCTGATCTGTGGCTCTTCGTCGTTAGCTTCAATCACCACACTCACCGCGATTTTTCCTGCCGGATGTTCGATTTCTATCTGGTTCGACTTTAGGTTTCGTGCGGCTTCATAAGCGACAGTGCCCGGTAGCATGGTCGAGACCGCCACACAAATAGCACCTGTCACTGCATGGCTGGCGTGACAATTATGGGGAACAAAATAACGCGATGTAATGTTTCCGCCATTAGCGGGCGGCGCGACAAGGGATACTTTGGGAATGACGCTGTTACTGACATCCCCTAGCCCCATTCTCTCGCCGGCTTCTCGGCGAATGGATTCCAGTTTTTGCAGAAATTCGGCGTCGGCATCAAGCTCAGTTTTAGTTTCATAACCGGTTTTTCCCATCCCCTTCGCGGGAATATGAACCATGGGCACAGACGCATCAATACAGCTCACAGTGACGCCTTGAATATCATCTTTAAAACGCCCAGTCGGGAACAGTTTTCCCGTTTTGGCACCTCCGACATTCAGAAAATTGAGTAGAATTGGCGACCCCGTTTCAGGCACGCCATCAATTTTTATGTTGCCTTCCAGCTTCACTTTTCCATTGGGTGTTTCAGCGGTAACTTCAATAATCGTATTGGTATTAATGTTACGGACTCGGATGGTGGTTTCCGGGTCTTGCAATGTAATCAGACCCTTTTCATCACCAAAGATCAGAATGCCCGATAGGATATTTCCACATGACGGCTTGGTATCCACAACACGATCTTCTACTCCTACTTGTGCAAACAAATAATCGAGATCGACATTATCGAAAGCGCTTTTTGAAACGATGGCCACTTTGCTAGTCAACGATGTACCGCCACCAATACCGTTAATTTGTTGCGGGTCGCCAGAGCCCATCACGTGGATCAACACATCGTCACGCTGTTGCTCATTTTCTGGTAAATCACTTGCCAGAAAATATGCTCCTTTTGACGTGCCACCCCTGATCAGCATACAAGGAATGCTTGTTGATCTTTCCACTATTCAACTCCTTAGCCACGTTTCTCCATTTATGTGGCTAAAGGGTATGAGGTGAAACTGTCAGTACGCTGTCACCGTATGTCGCGATGAAATGAGCCTACTCAAGCTCTTTGAGTGCGTTTTCCCATTCCGTGATCACGATTTCACGCTTGTTAGGGTCAGAGCTCACCAGCAAGGTGACATCCAAGGGGATGGGTTTTAGTTGATCAATCAACACCTCACGCATCGCATTGGCCGATTTTGGGCTGTCGATATCAGTTCGAATTGGCGGCATATTGGTTTGCTCTGCCATCAGTCGTTGTCCAGCCAGCGAAACCAAATAATTCATGAACAGTTTTGCATCATTTGGGTTCTCAGTCGTTTTATTGATAAACGCCGAGCGAATCACAACGGGCGTATAATCTTCAGCAGCAACAATAATGACGTCATCATACTTTTCTGCCCACGATTTGGCGTAAGAGCCCATGATGTTATAAGCGAGAAGGATTTCGTTTTCGTGTAGGGCTGTCAACATGGATGCGGAGCTTGGAAAGGTGCGTACATTATGAATTTTGAACAGCTCCAGAATCTGACCATAATTAGTCGCCTGAATACGCTCAAATGACCAAAGCAAATAGCCGATACCCACCCGACGAATATCAAACGTTCCCATTTTTCCATTCAGTTCATTGCCGTAGCGACGAATAAAGCTCAATAACTCGACACGATTCTTTGGTACAACTTTGTCTCGCATGAAGGCTTTGTTAAGCACGATCACCGCAGGTTCGTAACTAAATCCATAAAGCTCATCACGCCATACCGCCCATGTCGGTAAATGGTTGGTCTGATTCGGAATATGGCTGGTGGGGGGCGAGTGAGGAAGCGCAAAACCATCGTTAACTAACCTAAACTGCAAGTCCATAACAGAACTAATAGTGATGTCTGGTTTGGGCTCAATATGTTCGCGTATGTGCCTATCAAGATCATTGCTACTGATGGCTTGGTATTCAATTAGAATAGACGGATGACGCCGTTGAAAATCATCTAACAGTGGCTGCATTTCTGACAAATAGGCAGCAGCATAAATGCTAATCGCTTTTCGGGTAAAGCCATCCCCTTCTTGCGCCGACACAGCGCCGAGCGTGAAAAACGCAATCCCTATCAAGCCAACAACATATCGTCGTATCATCGCTTCCTCCAATGTCCATACGGGAACACGACTTTCACTGTAAGACCCGAAGGTTGCGTGTCTTCCAGCGAGAGTTCAGCATTAAAATTTCGCGCTACTTCGAGAGCGATCGCCATGCCTAAACCCGTACCTTGGCTGATGTTATTGGAGCTTCTATAGAAACGCTCGAACACATGGGGTTTATCTTGGGCCGCAATACCCTGTCCATGATCTTCAATAGCCAGAACGATATTTCCCACATCCTGATTAATGAGAATGTCGATCTTGCTGTGATCAGGGCTATATTTGACCGCATTTTCAATCAGATTAATGAGCATTTGGGCAAGTGCGAAATCATCACCATAAATGACCACATCAACCGAGTCTTGATAGCTCAACTCGATATCACGCGATAGCGCATTTATCGCCAAATCACGACAGATGTTTTTGACCGTATCGTTGAAATGAATAATGCCCGGCGCCATGCTGCGATGCCGATGAGTAATCGTCGCCTGATTCAAGAGTTGGCTAATGGTTCGATCAAGCAGATTACACGCCGTCAAGACCGTGACAAGGTGTTGTTTTGTCTCAGGATCATTGCTGCTGTTCAAAGCAAGTTCAGCGTGTGCCTTCAAACCCGCCAGAGGCGTTTTGAGCTGATGGGCGGCTTCACTGGTAAAGTTTTTTAAGTTACCCAGTGTCGTATCTAATTGCCCCATAAACCGATTAATGGTGGTGATCAAATGATCAATTTCTTGAGGGCCTTGATGCCCGATTGGGGTCAGGTCAACCGTCGAACGCTTGGCTATCTTCCGGTTGATATCCCGTATAGGGCGAATAATTTTCCACGTAGAAAGAAGGATGAGAAGCAAGGCACTGATAATCACCATGGCCACAAGTTTTTGTGCCTGAAACGTGATTTCTTTTTCAAGCAATAAGCGGGAATTCAGGGTCTGCCCGACAAGAACATAAACTTCTCGCAAACCACTCGGTGTGTTAATGGAATTACTCACCAAAGAAAATCTAAAATCATCCCCCTTGTACAACACATCAAAGTAGTCAGCTTTAGGCTCTAACTGGCTTTGATAGCTTAAAATTTTCTGGCGAATAACAGAGTGCTCTGCCAAATCATCATACCCTGTCACCACATCAAAACTCTCGGCGACAACCAGATAAAAGACACGATCTTGCGGGGATTGCGCCAACACTTTGAATGCCGATATTGGAATATCCACACTCCAATTCAAATTCACGTAGCGAACATTATCAAGGATTTGGACCGCGGAACTGGACAGCGAACGGTCATAAGACAACTGCGCCGTATGATGAGCGTATCGACTTGCCGCCCAAAGGGTGAGAATACTGACAGCAAGAAGCAAAGCAAATGACGTCGAGAGAAGCTGGAAACGAAGGCTTTTGCTCGACCAGTGAAAACGTCGAAACGGTAAAAACGGAATGCGGCGTTTTATTGTCGTCACGACTAGCTCTGCATGTCGATAATGTAACCGAGCCCACGAAGGGTTTTAATCTCGACATCGCTGCTTATGAGCGCTTTTCGAAGGCGAGCGACGTAGGTTTCAATAGCATTCAGGTTCGGCGTGTCATCAAAACCATACAGATGATCGATGATTTCCTCTTTGCTCATCACCCGGTTTGTATGGCTGAGAAATATCTCGAGCAACCGCAACTCTCGTTGCTTCAGCGCGATTTCTTCGCCCTTAACAAACACGCGACAACTTGCCTGATCGAATTCAATATCACCAACTTGAAGCGTACTCTTTCCCGTGCCATGCCGACGACGAACCACAGCACGACAACGGGCTTCAAGCTCGCCAAAATCAAACGGTTTAGTGATGTAATCATCAGCACCAAGATCAAGAAGGTGAATGCGATCATGTACTTCAGTACGCGCGGTTAACACCAAGATAGGCGTGTCAGAAACATGGCGAATTTTCTTAGCGATTTGCTCACCAGAACGATGGGGCAAATTCAGATCGAGGATCACCAAATCGAACTCAGTTTGGCTGACCATGGCATACGCCATGTTGCCATCGTACGCGCAATCTACACCATGACCTTGTTTGATAAACCGCTGTTCAATAGCTTCGCTGATCAACTTGTCATCTTCGACAATGAGAATTCTCACACTACAACCATCCAAGTGAATGAGTGTTAAGTATTGGTTGCCGAACGGTTAATTTCAATATATTGAAGCGTGTCTAGTGCACGGTTCTTAGGTTTTGAAAAGCAATAAAAGTGAGTTCCCACTCAAAGGATATGCATCTCATTGCGACTACAATGCAATAAGACGCATACCAGTGAACGCACAGGCAAGAGCGAAAAAATACGCTATTGAGGCGCCGACAGCGTCACCTCAGAAAGAAACTGTTCAGAAAGGGACACGTTAGAAGAATAGAAAGATGGTGATGTTCCTGCATGTCAAACCGACGACAACAGGTTTTATTTTCGAAGTTGAATTCGATGCTGCTCGGACCACACTCTCAAATCATCAAGTATTTTCAAAGCACTACGACCAAATTCGGTCAATTCATAGCTGACCGCAATGGGGCGATCACTGATCACTTTACGCTCGACCATGTCTTCTGCTTCCAGCTCTTTCAAGCGCTGGTCGATCATTTTTTTACTCGCCCCGCCGAGCAAACGGGCCAAATCATTAAATCGTACGGGTCCGTCTTTCAGGTGGTAAATCAGCGTCCCCTTCCATTTTCCACCAATTAGACGCATGCCCTTTTCGATGGCACAGGGTTCAGTACACGTGTTGACCACACTTTTACGGCCTTTAACGTCGATTTTCACTTCGCTGTTCACGATTCAATTCTCTTGTCAGACATACAGGTCACTTAAAGTACACAGGTTAGCACCTGACCCAAGGTTACCATAATGAACCAGGTTGAAACATGGAAGCGTTACCAAGGTTTCATCGCGTCAGCTTGAATACTCTGTTAGGTTTTCCTGTCCGCTCATACGCTAAAACCCCATACAACACCTGTACGCAGATCCAACATATCCCCCAATCAAAACTCACCCAGATAACATCTATCACTATTAATATGATTTAAATCAATATTAAAAACCAATATTCGTTTATAACCCTCCATACTGGAATGATATTGATTCTTGTTTGTGCATCGAGCATGAACATGTTTAGGGAAAGAAATGGAAAATACACGTTACCTCACCAGCCAGAATGGCGCACCTGTTGCCGATGATCAAAACTCACTGACCGCCGGAGAGCGCGGCCCAGTATTGTTGCAAGATTGGCATCTTATCGAGAAGCTAGCGCATTTTAACCGCGAGCGAATTCCAGAGCGTATTGTTCACGCCAAAGGCACTGGTGCATACGGTACATTCACGCTGACCCGTGATCTGGCTGAATTCACACTGGCTGATCATTTCAACGGCGAAGGCAAACAAACAGAAACGTTCGTTCGCTTTTCAACGGTGGGTGGCGAAATGGGCTCGGCGGACGCAGAGCGAGACCCACGCGGTTTTGGCCTTCGTTTTTACACCCAACGTGGTAACCACGATATCGTCGGCAACAACACGCCAACGTTTTTCCTGCGTGACGGTATTAAATTCCCAGATTTCATCCACACTCAAAAACGTAACCCTCATACCAACCTGAAAGATGCTCAGGCCATGTGGGAATTCTGGTCGTTAAACCCAGAATGTATGCACCAAGTGACGGTGCTAATGTCTGATCGCGGCATTCCTGCGAACTATCGTCAAATGCACGGCTATGGTTCACACACCTACTCTCTTTGGAACAACAAAGGTGAGCGCTTTTGGGTGAAGTTCCACTTCAAGAGCCAACAAGGCGTAGTGAACTTGACCAATGATCAAGCAGCGATTCTGCGCGGTATTGACCCAGATTCAAGCCAGCGTGATTTGGTTTTGGCTATTCAAGACGGTCACTTCCCGCGTTGGAGCGTGAACGTTCAAATCATGCCGGAAGCGGATGCGAACACCTATCACATCAACCCGTTCGATCTGACAAAGGTATGGCCGCACAGCGACTACCCATTGATTGAAATCGGTGAGTTAGAACTTAACCGTTTACCAGAGAACTACTTCGCTGAAGTTGAGCAAGTGGCGTTAGCGCCAAGCAACTTGGTTCCAGGTGTTGGTGCGTCTCCAGACAAGATGCTGCAAGCGCGTCTGTTCGCGTACGCGGATGCTCAGCGTTACCGTTTAGGTGCAAACTACAACCACCTACCCGTAAACTGCCCGCATGCCACACAGGCAAATCATTACCAACGTGCTGGCGCGATGGCAGGCACGCAATGCCCTTACTCTGGTCATCAGACAGGTCAAAATGCGTCACCAAACTTTGGCCCTAACCAACAAGATGATTTGGTTGAAGCCACTGAATTTAAAGAACCACCAATGCGTTTAGACGGCGAAGCAGACCGTTACAGCCGCTACAACCAAGACGACTTTGCACAAGCAGGTAACCTATACCGCTTGTTCAGCGAAGATGAAAAAGCGCGTCTGATTGAAACCATCTGCGGTTCGCTGTCTCAAGCTTCTGAAGATGTTCAACGCAAAATGACCGAGCACTTCAGCAACGCCGATGCAGACTACGGTCAACGCATCGCGAACACGTTGGGTTTGTAGAACGCGACGTGTTTTAGATTTTCTAAGCAACACAAAAAAGGGACAACGAAAACGTTGTCCCTTTTTCTTTGACGCGTACGTGAGAGGTAAATTTTGTACCCACTCGAAAATATCAGTTAGTCTAATTCACCTAACGCTTCAGCGACCATGTCTGTGTTGCCAAGGCCTTCAGACGGAATGTATCCACTGCCCGAAAAGCCGGTAAATGCGCTGCTATTTGCGCCAATAAGAGCATTCATTGTGGTGCCTTCATTGGTAACCACGATGACATTGGGTCCCGCAGTGTCGGTAAAGGTTTGGTCCATAACGGTATTACTCAATGCTGTCACCTGATTGCTGCCATCCACAGACCACCAGTTAGCAATGAAATCCGTACCACCGACGTGGCAATCTGCCGTGGCTTCGACAACCTCTCCCGAAATACCAAACGCATACTCGCTGTTTCCGGGTACGTTCACCATTAAATTAGCCGTGTTGCACACGTTAGGGTCTGTGTCTTCCAGATTATTGACGATGGCTTCGTTCAACGCGATGTTTTGTAAGCCTGCTCGCTTCATTGCGCCAAAATACGCAGTGGAAGACGTCTGATAACTCAGCGCATAAATATTGAAATCCGCACCGTTAACGCTGTCGTTTGAATACGTAGTCGCTGGGAAATTGGCAACATTGATGGGTGTACCGACATGTGCAAACGCAACGTTTTCGTCGGTGCGGATGTTGCCGTTCGTATCGGTGACTTGAATGGCTTCGCACGCAAGCGAACGCACAATCAGCATGCCTCTGTCGTCCGAGCCTTCGAACACAAAACCCATGTCGGTGAGGCTATTGACGGTGACCCCCGCTGGCACCTGCGCTTGTAAGTCAGCCTTTGAAACGACAATACCTCCTGCAATCTCTCGGCAGTTAGAAAAATCGACGTCGGAATCTGTCAACGCGATACTCGTGCTGTTGCAGGCTGTTAAACCCAAGCATAGCGTCGCGGCTAGAGTCAAAGGCATGTTGAATGTGGTTTTTTTCGCTGTCATGGGGTTGCTCCAGAAAAAAGGCAGTATTCATCAGTGGAAGTGACAATCTGCACAAATGACAAATAGATAGGTGAGCCCCTCTATTTGAGGGACGAGAGTTTTTGTCCTGTCACGTAATCAAAGGAAGCCAGCACCAGTTGATAGACGACATTGACTTCTGCATCGGTCGTTGGGGTGTAAATCATGACAAATCCTTCCCAGCCCTTTCGTTTCTTTGCCCAAGGGTGATAAGTCGCCCAACCCGCGTTCACTGCTTCGCTGGCTTTTGTGGGAGAAAGCGACGCATGCAAACTACCATCGGGGTGCATGTGCGCGAATTCGCGCCCGCCAACTATCGCCTGAGGGTTGGCCAATTCGAGATGCTCCGAAACCCAAAACCCGCTCGCGCCGGGCATGGAAATCATCGTGTCTCGAATTTCAATACCTTGAACCCGTGAAACACGCGTCATGAGTTCTGCCAAAAAAGCAGGATTTGATTCCCCGCCCAATTGCACGTGTGGCACGCTATTGGTGGTAGCTGGTACTGGGCTGGTTCGCGCTGGCAGACGTTCAAGTTCCGCGGCGAAGGCTGTCCCAATGAACAAAGCGCTCAAGAACAATGCAAACAACGCGCTGATTTTTTTTTTGGTACACATGACATGCCTCCGATGACGATTTACTTAGAACCGGTAACGCAAACCTAGCTGCACTTCATGTGCTGTTGCATTGTCGATGCGAAAGCCATCCGTGAAATCATCTTGGCCCGTACTGGCATCACCCAATGAGACAAATTGATATTCGCCAATCAGGCTCATTTTCTCGGTAATGGCGTAACTCGTACCGATACCTACATTCCAAGTGAATTCCGTGGAGGTTTCATCTGCATAGTCGTCATAGAAGCCGTCTGACGTACCATCGAGTTGATCGAAAAAGCCTTGAACACCAGCGCCACCCAGCTTTGCCGAATATTCGTTGCGCGCCACACCAACACCCGCTTTCAGGTATGGCGTAAATGCCGTGCCTGTGTTCACGTCATAAAAGCCTTCAAGGGTCAGCGTGGTGCTTTTGAGTTTTCCGTTAAGCGCATATTCTTCACCTACTCGTGAGCCAGTGCCGACGCGTTGGCTATTAAACTTGCCTTCACGATAGCCAAGGCGAGTTTCTACGCGAAATTGCTCGTTAATGATGTACCCAAGCCCGAGAGTCGTGACCGTGCCGTCACCCGCATCGAACTTACCCGGAAAATCGGCATCTTGTGCGATGTTATTCCCATAAGGTTCTGAGTCTGTTGCTTGATAGCTCTTCCCCAGCAATCCTGTGGCATAAAGGCCTTCTGCACTGGCAATGCCGGAAAAAAGTGTGGTGGCGAATGCAGCAAATAGTACCGGTGTACGCGTCGATCTCATGGTCTCTCCCTTTACGTTAAGTCACGCCATTTCGGCTTAGGAGAAATCTACAGCAATCCCATTGATTCTGTTATCCTGCATTATAAGAAGACATAATTCCGCTGAGCAGAACAATGATTCATTATCTTAAACACATGGCGATTTTTGCGCGGGTGGTAGACGAAGGCTCTTTTCGCGCTGCAGCGAGGGATCTCAATCTCGCCCCGTCAAGAGTCAGCCAAACCGTGTCTGACCTCGAAGACCATCTGGGGATCACATTGCTTTATCGCACCACGCGAAAAATCTCGCTAACGAATGAAGGGCGTATGTTTTATCCGCGAGTGGTGGACATGCTGCGCAATGCGGAAATGGGCCTGAATGAGCTTAATGCCTTATCGGTAGAACCAGTCGGCGCATTGAATGTATCTCTCCCTGCCTACATGTCCTCTTCCCACATATCCACTTTTCTTGCTGATTTTATTCGTGAATATCCACGTGTTAGCTTGTCGGTTTCTTACACCGATCATCTCGTGGGGTTAGTCGAAAGCGGGTTTGATCTCAATATCCGTATTGGCTGGCTAGATGACAGTTCAATGGTTGCACGCAAGTTAGGAGAGTTTGAACGGGTTCTTGTTGCGGGGGCTAAGTATGCGGCGTCTCGCCCTAAACCAACCAAGCCTGAAGACCTCAGCGATTGGGAGTGGATCAGCTACAAACAGCGCAATGAAAACATTGAGTTTTCATCAGCAGACAAAAAATCAGTGATGTCTTTTAACCACTCTCGCCTGCAGGTAGACAGCATCGACGCTCTGTTCCACTTTGTGCGTCAAAACGTCGGGATTAGTGTTTTACCGCTTCACCTCGCCAAATCAGGCTTGGTGTCGGGTGAACTTGTCCAGCTCTTACCTGATTGGACACTCAGCCCTGTAGGTTGTTACGCCGTTTGGCCGGACAAGTCACGCAGAGCCAATTTGACGCTATTACTGGCTCGGTTTTTGGCGGAAAAAGAGCAGGCGTATGCTGTCGCATCGAAGTGTTAGGTTAGCCCGTCGAGACAGCTCTTTGCCTACACGGGGAATTCCGTGTCGGCTCACTCTATACGCAAGATGTTCGCGTTATTTCGACCCACCATATAGCGCACTAAAGTTAGGAATATTGCGTTCCCACGTAGGCACTTCTTGGCCCACGATAGTTTTTAACGTATCGATGAACAACGTGGTTTTGATCGGAGCATCACGATGGGGGTAGACCGCAAAAAAGCTGCCGAAATCATCAAGGTGAAGCGTCGTCATGATGGGAACTAATCGGCCATCTAGCACCTCATTTTCAATCATCTGAGCAGTAACAACGGCGAGCATGTTTCCCGCAACGGCGGCTTTCTTTATTAGCTCCACATCGTTCACTCTGTACGCGACATTCAGTTTCAAATGCTGGTGTTCTTGTTGGCTATCGCGGTAACCGAATGTGTCGAGTAACAAACCAGGGGCGGCGTAAACAGCGGCAGGAAGCGCTTCCAGCTGCTCGACGGTATTGATCGTTCCGTGTGTTTCAATAAACGCCGGAGAAGCGACAATCAAAAGTCTATCGCGAGCTATCTTTCTGATGACTAGGCGAGAGTTTTTCGGCTTGCCGACACGAATACCAATATCGAACCCTTCACCGACGATATCTACCACGCGATCATCTAAACGCAATTCAATATCTACCTCTGGGTAGCGTTTCTGAAAAGCCACCACGGCTTGTTGCACGAATTGGCGACCAAACAATGTCGTGCTGCTGACTCGCAAGAGCCCCTTCGGTTCAGCGTGATAATTTTGCGCAAGCCGATGTGTCTCATTTAATAACGCTCGTAATGCCTTTGCTTGGTTCATCATTTCATTGCCCGCCGCAGTTAAGGAAAGCGAGCGTGTTGTTCGGTTCAACAACCTGACACCAAGCTCCCGTTCCAATCGGGTAATGTGTTTTGAGATCACTGATCTGTCGACGTTTCTTTGGTCGGAGACCTTGGTAAAAGAGCCGAGCTCTACGACTTCAAGCAGTAACAATAATCGACTTGAGAAATCCATTTGAATCCTTTGGTGCATTTTTGGCATCAATTATATGCCAATTTGCGTATTTTTTGTCATCTCAAACGAATCTATAGTGGCTCCACATTGAGAGATTCACATTATTCAAAGCGCTGACAAGGCGCGATTATCCGAATGAGGAAGACCCATGAACACGATTGCGATAACTCATGAAAACGGCGTAGCGACAGTCACCATTAACAATCCGCCAGTGAACGTTTTGACGATTGACTTAATCAATGAAATCAACGCGTTTGTGCTCTCACTTGAAGACGACCGCGAAACGAAGATCGTGGTATTTAAATCGCTTCATGAGACCTTCTTTTTGGCGCATTTGGATCTGCATGTCATCAACGGTACGCAAGGCGGTCAAGCAGCGTCGATTGAATTCAACCACATGATTACCAACATCAAAAAGATGAAACAGCTTTCGATTGCAGTGGTTGATGGTGTAGCGCGTGGGGGCGGCGACGAATTTGTGATGGCATGTGATTTAGCGTACGCCACTGAAAACGCAGCGTTTGCGCAGCCAGAAATTCATGTGAACATTCCAACCGGCGGGCAAGGAGCGGTGCAATATGCACGACGCATGGGCAAAAACAAAGCCCTGCAAGCATTGTTACTCGGGAATGATTTCTCGGCGCAACAAGCCGAAGCATTAAACATCATTACGCAGTATGTACCTAAAGCGGAATTAGATAGTTTCTTGGCGATGATACTGAGTGTGGTCAGCACATTAGAAGTACGCGATATCGTGATGTACAAAGAGATCATTCACGCTTCCATCATTGATGAAAATGCGGGTGCGGAAATGGAGTTACGATATTTCTTGGAGCGTGCGAAAGAGAATAAAACACAGGCAATCATTGATGCGTTCATCAAGCATGGCGGCCAAACAGAGCGCGAAGCGAAAGACATTCAAGGCATCTTTGTTGACACGGCCAAAGAACTGTCGAAATAACGAATAAATCGCACCAAGCCGAAACGGTCAGCATTATTGTTGGCCGTTTCTGTATTCAAGATCACTAGGTCAACAGGGGTTATTGAACGCTCCCCTTAACGTCGAACCTGTTATTCCTGCCACCCTTCAAAGTGCGTCAACAAATGGTCGATAGCGAGACGCGCTTTGAGTGGCAAGAACTTACGGTTTTGATACACCACCCAAGAGGTGATTTTTCGTGTCCAAAAAGGCGCGAGAACAGGAACCAGTTCGCCCTCATTCATTGCCTGCTGGAAACTGCTTTTTGGCATGTAACCAATCCCCAATCCACCTTTACACGCCTCCACCAAGGCATTGGCGTTGTTGCATCGAAAACGCCCAGACACCTTCACAGGCATCTCTTTGCCATCGTGTTCAAACAGCCAAGTGTCGTTGTTGGTGATTAAGCACGAATGCTTTGCCAACGCTTTGGGGTGGTTGGGTTCGCCGTGTTTCAACAGGTAATCTGGCGAGGCCACCGCCATTAGACTGCGATCAGCGAGCTTTCTCGCCACCAGCCCTGAATCTTGCAATCGACCATAACGGATGGCGAAGTCGATTCCGTCTTCCACAAAATTCACATGTCGACTGCTGAAATCCACTTCGACCGTCAACTTAGGGTGCTGTTTGGCGAATGTTACCAGCGAAGGGGCGACAAATTGCTCAGCAAAAGATCCCGCCATGCTGATACGCAGCGTACCTTGCAAATCAAACTGCGTACCCGTCACCCTCTCATTGGCTTGATCAAGCCCGCTAACAAGCTCTTGGCATTGCAGATAATATTGCTGCCCCGTTTCCGTCAGCTTTACCGAGCGTGTCGATCGCGCAAACAGCGCCGTTCCTAGTCGCTGTTCTAATCGAGACACTTGACGAGAAACATGGCTGACCGAACAGTTCAAGCGACGCGCTGCCTCGCTGAATCCTTTAGCATCGGCCACTGTGACGAATTCGACAATGCCATCAAAGCTGAGTGAGTGAAGGTTCATTACATTATTGCCATATAGCAAAGACGGTTTTCTATTTTAGCGGATTATCACCTATATAGCGAAAGCATAGAATGGCTGGCATCGAACGGCTTACCTTCATCCAAGTCGACTCGCATTAAAAGGACTACGTTATGAAAAAGATTCTTATCATCACTACGAATCACGCCACGCTTGGCACAACGGATCAGGCTAACGGCACTTACGCCCCTGAGATGACCCACGCGTTGGATGCTTTTCTGCAAGCTGGTTTCAGCTACGACGTCGCCTCTATCAATGGTGGCGCTGTGCCTTTCTATGGTGAAAACATGGAAGGCGATGACGTGAACACGCGCATTTTCAACGACGCAGAATTCCAATCTCGCGTGAACAACACCATTCCCGTGAATCAAATCAACATCGATGATTACGATGCCATTTTCTATCCGGGTGGCTTCGGTCTGCTTTCTGATTTGGCAGAACATGTTCTCACGGCAAGCCTAGCGGCAACGCTCTACGAAAAAGGCGGCGTGATTGGTTCTGTGTGCCACGGCCCTGCTGCTCTGCTTCCTATCACGCTGAGCAATGGACAACCGTTGATCGCAGATAAAACCGTGACAGGCTTTACCCGTGAAGAAGAAGTGGATTTTGGCACCATCAACGACATTCCTTTCTTGCTGGAAGAGTCGCTGACGCGCAAAGCGGCGAAATTTAGCAAAATTCAGCCTTGGGGTGTGCATGTGATTACTGACGATCGCCTTGTGACAGGCCAAAACCCTGCCAGTGCACATGGTGTAGGTGAAGCAATGGTCGCGCTGCTTAAATAGCGCTACACGCACGCAAAAAAGAACAGATTTAAACGTCGGTGACGAGCGAACCACTGCTTTGCTCAACACTGACGTTTTCCTTTTGGCTTTTGGAAGTGCGCGGCTTTAACGACTGATTATGCCACCAGCGCAGCTTTAGGCTGCGCTGGCTCGTTTTTGGACAAAACCTTGTTAGCTTAAGACAATCGAGTGCCTATAATTGCTGTTCGACATTCCGTGCTCGATGATTCAGGTTTCGTATAAAGTTCAACACTAAATCCTACCTCTTCCATAAGTTGCATATAATACTCAATACCAAATAAACCCAATTCCATACGGTCAAACTCTATGTGTGTTACTCCTTGTTTTTGTTCATAGTATGAAGTCAGTACATTCAGTCGATTTTTATCCGTAGGATGACGCTCGATATAGTCGATAACCGTCAAGTCTGTTTCAGGAAGTGATGTTGTGCGATGATTAACAATAGGTTTATTAATACTATCTCCGTCAAATTCAGGAGATAAAGCAAAAACACCTCCGTAATTTAAGTGCTGGTAAGCGTTTGCAAACGTAGCCCTAATATCATCAGCATGGAACAGGTGACCGATACTGTCATGTAGCAAAATAAAATCAAATTTCTGCTGTAGACAAAACTCCCTGATATCTCCCTGAATGGTGTTTACATTAGGGTTAAGCTGCTTACACTTTGTCAGCATATCTGAGGATAAATCAATGGCAAATGCTTCAACATGAGAACCGATGTGCGAGAGGAGGTGCCCAGGACCTGAAGCTAATTCCAGTAACATTGGCAAAGTTTTAGCGCATTTTTTTTCAATAAGTTGCTGCCAAAAATGAGCCTCTCCTTGGTAATCATCTCGACTAATCACGTAGTCATAGTATTTTGACAAATCACCGTAAAGACGGTTGGTTGAGATATTGTGGTGGTTGAATTTCATTATATTTCCATTATTTTTATTTTTATTTTTATTTTTATTTTTATTTTTATTTTTTCAATAATATATCGACAGCCTTGGATAATAGCGAATTAAACTGCTCATATTCCGTGTCAGAAAAATCATGCCGAAATTCACTATCAACTTGTTGATATATGTTTATCTCTAATTCACGTAGAGCATTCGCTTTTTCTGTTGCGACCAATCTCACTCCTCTGCCATCGGCGTGATTTTTAATTTTTGCAAGGTATCCCTTGGACTCTAACTTGCTCACCATACTGCTAGCAGAGGCGTTGCTAACATTCATCTGGCAAGCTAAAGAACTAAGTGATACATCTTCTATTAACCCATTAAGTGCGTAGAGGTAATCTAATTCATTGTTTGTCAGTTCGTTGCTTGCTTGGTCACTAATTTTAGAGCGCCAACGGCGCCATAATTCGAACTCAAGTAGTTCCAGGCTCTTAATCGCATCCATAGTATCTCCGATATTAAATTAGTTAGTCTAACTAACTAATTTAATGTAAGCAATGCCAAAGTTTTACTCTAACTCACAATGGGGCACAACCTAGCCAGCTTTCTACCTCACCCGCAATCAAACGCCCACAAATCGATTCAGCAATGCAATGAACGCGCCCAAAGCGCCCGCAGGCCTGCCTACACTTTCGGTTTACTCATTCAAAATTCATAACCACTTAATCGCTGAGACTGTGCTAAAACAGTTTGTGGATCATATTGTTTACATGAATATTGAGGACGTCAGATGGCAGCTACTCCCCGTCTTTTTATTGTTGAGGATGATGATAAGCTTCGTCACCTCCTGTCCTCTTATTTCAGGGAACAAGACTTCAACGTTAAGGCGTTTGATCGAGGAGAGGCTGCAGTTGCCGCTATTTTATCGGAGCAACCCGACATCGTGATGTTGGACCTCATGCTACCTGACATCGACGGCCTGACAATTTGCCGACAGATACGTGCGCAATTTTCTGGCAAAGTACTCATGCTGACAGCCAGTGATGATGATTTCGACCACGTGGCTGCGCTGGAAATCGGCGCGGATGACTTTGTTACCAAACCGATAAAGCCGAGAGTATTACTGGCTCGGTTGCGCGCGTTGATCCGTCGGGCTGACAGTCAACCCAAGACAACGGAACACTCGCCATCAATCGCATTCAACACCTTGGCTTATGGCCGTTTAACACTCAATAAATCTCGTAAACGGTGTGCATTGGCAGAGAAGCATATTCCCTTATCAGACAGTGAATTTGATCTTTTATGGTTGCTCGCAGAATCAGCGGATAAGGTGTTATCCAGAGACACACTCACCCGTGCAGTAAGAGGCATTGAATATGATGGGTTGGATCGTACCGTTGACAACAAAGTGGTCAGTTTGCGTAAAAAACTAGGAGACAACCCTGCCTCACCCTGTCGCATCATTACCGTCAGGGGAAAGGGCTACCTTTTTGTGCCTGATGCCTGGCAAGACTCTCAACATAACGTGTGACTATGTGGCGCATTTATATCGAATCATTTATCGGACTGTTTTTTCTCTTTATTGTCAGTCTGTTTGCCTTCGACTACGTGGTCTACCAACTCAATCCGGATTATGACAATGTACTGGAGGACATGCAGGCCGCAGCCGTTCACCGTGTCCTCAGTACCTTGTCTGAGCCACAAGGCAGCGAGTTTACGGCGCAATTGCTAGCCAACTATGCCGAATCCACAGCCAGTACCTTGAACATGGTGCCAGTGGATGTTGCACCTAAAGAGGTGAGAGACTATTTCGCACAACATTCGCCGCCCCACCCTTATTCCTTTCATGATAACGATCGAGCACTTTGGCTCATCTTTCCTGACTCAAACACTTTCTATCAAATTGCCCCTGATGAGACAGCAACGGTCAGGCAGAAAATTGACTTTAGCGACTCACTGTTTTTCGTTTTCATTGCGGCCGGTTTCTTAATTTATTCAAGCTGGTTGATCTGGTTTATCGGTCGTAGAACACGCGCCCTACAGCACGTGACAGCGGAATTCGCCAAGGGTAACTTAAACGTGCGAGCACCGACTAACAGCGGCAGCAAAGTGGGAAAAATGAACGAAAGCTTTAATGAAATGGCGGACAAAATATCCCAACTCATTACCAGCAACCGCTCTCTCACCCAAGCCGTCGCCCATGACCTTCGGACACCGATTTTTCGCATTCAATGGCAAGCCGAAATTATTCATGAAGAGACCCACTCACCTGCGCTAAAGAAAAAAATCGCGAGTATTATCGAAGACACGGAGGAAATGGAGCAGTTAGTCGATTCACTGCTTTATTTCGCTAAGGTAGGCCGTCAAGACGCACCGCTCAACAAAGAGGAAATTGCGGCCCGCCCCTTTATCACGCATTTGATAGCGCGCCTCCCGAATGCCCAATACCGTCAAATAGACGCAATGATTGACCCTGACATCGTGTTTATGGCTGACAAAACGTTACTAAAGCGCGCGATAGAAAACGTGTTAGTCAATGCCATGAGGTACTCAGTATCAAGGGTGACAGTGCATTGTTCTCAACATGCGCAAACCATTAAAATCATCGTTGAAGATGATGGCCCCGGTATCCCAGAGCCGTTTCGCGAGCGCGTTTTCGAACCCTTTTTTAGCGTTGACCCGTCAAGGAACAAAGCAAATATGGGGCACGGGTTGGGGTTATCCATCGTTAAGTTAATCGTTGAGAAACATGACGGTCAGGCGACCTTCGAAGAAGGCTCCACGGGCGGTGCCAAACTCGTTCTTACCATTCCAAACCCTGACTCTGACAATCAGTGACAAAGTAGTCACCAACTAATGACAAACTGATCCTTTTGTCAGTCTGATTGATTTTGTACGGTGTTCACAACACGTACAGCTAAGGACAGAATCATGAAAAACATTGTCGTTTTATTCTCAACGCTTGCCGCAGCCTCTGCCGTGCATGCCGCGGGGGACACATATATTTTAAACGGTAGTATCTACACCAAACAAAACACATGGATAGCGGAGGCGGGCGTTGCTGGCATCAGCGATCTCTATAAGGAACAGGATGATTCAGTCGTTCCTGTGTTGAATTTTGGCTACCACGGTGATGACTTCAATGTCGATTTGAATGGCGCGAACTATCGCGTCTACGGTACAGACAGTGATCAGGTAAACATCGGGGTTATCCTGACCAGCGCTGGGCTAGCGTATGACGATGACACCTCAGATTTTCTAAAAGGTATGGATGACCGTGACTTGAGTGTCGACCTCGGCTTGAACGTAGATTTTAGACTCGGGACAGGCGTGATTTCGACCTACTTCCAACACGATGTATCGGGTGCCTACAAAGGATATATAGCTGGTGCAAGATACTTCGACATTGCCACCATCGGTGATGCTGATTTTGTCTCTTTCGCCGGCGTGATGCTGCAAAGTAAAGACTTTGTCGACTACTATTTTGGCGTCAATCAAAACGAAGCGCGAGCCAATCGCCCAGCCTACACCGGTGACAGCAGTGTGGCTTATGAGTTGGGATACAAGCTGATTTATCCTCTCAGTGAAAGCTGGAACCTGACACAGTCAACGCAATACACACGTTTAGGCAGCGACGTTGCTGACTCTCCCATTGTTGACAGCGCTAACCAATGGATGGTGGGAGCAACCATCGCCTATCACTTCTAAAACGCGAAAAAGCCTGACGACAACATCAGGCTTATTTTTCCGCAAACTGACGCAATGAACACCTTACCTGTTTTACCGATAGCACTATGGGTGTTGAGCCGTTGAGAGACGAACGACAACCACGAGGATTTTCTTAACGTGCCTACCACTGCTTTATCGTCCAATTTCCTAAAATGCCCACAAAACCACCACTCAAACGCGCAATCGGGAGAGATCGATAAAAACCCATACGCAAACGATTGCCTTCCTTCAAAAAGCGAGTAAGATGCGCGCCAATTTCAAGGCGTTACTGACGTTGGTTGCTCACCAAAGGGCCAAGTGTATGCCTGCCGATTTCAAGACTCACTTTGGTACTAAAACCTATGAAAACTGCTGTTCCTTTGAATATCGATGAAAAGATCTCTTTGCCGAAATCTTTGTCTCTTGGCGCACAACATGTGCTGGCGATGGACCTCTATATCGTCCCAATTATCCTTGCGGGTTTACTGTCTCTTTCTGTTGGTGATACATCTTCTCTCATCCAAATGACGTTTATCGTTGCGGGTCTGTGTACCATCATTCAATCTGGCTTCTTACTCAAATTACCCGTCATGCAAGGCCCCTCTTACATTCCTATCGGCGCCATTGCCGCAATTGGTAAATCCATGGGCATGGGCGCGGTGTATGGTGCGATGATCCCCGTCGCGATTTGTGTCGCGCTACTCGGTCGCCCTCTGAATCTGTTCAGCCGTTTGGTTAAAACCTTCGTGCCGCCAATCGTCGGTGGCACAGTGATCATCGTGGTGGGCATTTCTTTGTTGCCGGTGGCATTCAATGGTATTTACACCGCTGACCACCCTGCAGAGAATATTCTTATCGCCATGGCGAGTATGTTCTCCCTAAGCGCGTTCATTTTACTTGGCTGCTTTATCAAGCAACTTCATTGGCTGCGTTTGGCTTCCGTATTAGGCGCTATTGTCGTCGGCACTCTAGTCGCAGCATCAATGGGCATGGCGGACTTCTCTGCGGTATCCCACGCCGCATGGATAGAGCTTCCAAGCTTGTTGCCGTTTGGCGAACTGGTATTCGATCCGATCGCCATCCTGACACTGCTGTTCGTCACCATGATTGTGCTGGTTGAAACCACGGGCACTTGGTGCGCGGTCACTGCGGTAACGGGCACGGAGTTGGATGACAACCGTTTGAACCGCGGCGCAACGGGTGAAGCAGCAGGTCAATTTATCTGTTCTCTACTGGGCGGAAGCCCTGTGACGGGTTATTCGACCAATGCGGGGATCATTGCGGTAACCGGCGTGGCATCTCGTCGCGCGATTATCGCTGGCGGTTTTATTCTTCTCGTTCTTGGCCTTGTGCCGAAGCTGACCAGCCTGATTGCTTCTGTGCCACATGCTGTCATTGCTGGCATCTTTGCCGTGATTTGTGTGGTGATTGCGATGAACGGCTTCCGCGTCGTCCAAAACATACACCTGACCGAACGCAATATGTTAGTGATTGGGTTGCCGATCATGCTGGCGCTTGGCGCAGTCTTAATGCCTCGTGAAATCATTTATGCGCTGCCAGAATTAGTGGGCTATTTGGCGAACTCAGGCATTGCGATTGGTGCGCTTGCCGCTGTTATCTTGAATTTTGTTCTCCCTAACGAAGCGCCGCTGGAGGCTGAAGCATGATTGACATGGCCCGTATTCAATTTGGTATTTTGGCGGACACTTTCCATGCCCCTGTAAAAGGTGAGCTGGCGTTTATTCCAGACTTCTTGATCCTTGTTGATTTGCGTGGCGACATTGTTGCTACCTTCCATTCTGACGATGTGGATTACGGCGTTCATCTGAACGCATTATGCGAGTCACTGACGCTGATCACCGTTGAGAAAGGCCAGTACCTGATGCCAGGTTTGGTTGACTTGCACTGTCACGCTCCGCAGTGGCCACAAGCTGGCAAAGGCTTAGACCTGCCGCTTTACGATTGGCTACAAAACTATACCTTCCCATTGGAAAACCGTTACAGCGATTTAGCATTTGCTGACACGGTATACCAAGACGTGACCCGCACACTTTTGGCGAGCGGAACCACCAGCGCGGTGTACTTTGCGTCTATCCATCGTGAAGCCTCAGAACTGTTGGCGAGCATTAGCCTTGAGCAAGGCCAACGTGCGTTCGTGGGCAGAATCAACATGGATAACGCAGAACAATGCCCTGCGTTTTATCGCGAGTCATCCGTTGAACAATCACTCGCTGACACGGAAGCATTCATTCACAACGTGCGTGGCCTGAAAGGCAATGAACACGGCTTAGTGAAGCCAGTGATCACCCCTCGCTTCGTGCCAAGTTGCACCGAAACATTGCTGCGTGAATTGGGAAAATTGGTTCAGCACCACGACGTTCACATGCAAACCCATTGCTCTGAAAGCGACTGGGCACGTGATTACGCACTGCAGCACTATGGCAAGTCAGACATTGAGATTTATGCAGACGCGGGGTTGTTGAATAACAAAACCGTGCTGGCACACTCTATTTTTCTGACCGACAACGACGTTGCTGTGATGAAAGAATTTGATGCGGGGATTGGCCATTGCCCGTTGTCGAATATGTACTTTGCCAATGCCGCCATGCATACACGCGAGTTACTAGACAGCGGTGTGAGTATTGGCCTCGGCAGTGATATTGCTGGCGCACCATCGCCTTCGATATTCCGCGCCAGTTTTGACGCAGTTACCCATTCTCGCGTTCGCGAAGACGGTGTAGATTCACGTTTGGTCGCTGCCGAGCGTGGCGTTACGGGTTCGCGTGTTAGCTTTGTTGAAGCATTCTGGATGGCAACCGCTGGCGGTGGACGTGTGTTGAATGAAAAAGTCGGTGTGTTCGAAAAGGATTTCCATTTTGATGCGCTCGTGATCAAACCGAGTGCCTTAGGTAACCTGCGAATTTGGCAAGATATGGACACCCCTCGCGATATTTTGGAGAAAATCGTGTCGTTGGGCCAACGCTGCGATATCGACAAAGTCTGGGTACAAGGCAAACAAGTTCGATAGCGTCTATACCCAAGTAACCGTATTGATACCAAAATTAAAACCTCCCCTGCTTGCGCATCGGGAGGTTTTTATTTAGCTGAATGGCTAGGGTCTGTTGACCTTTGGTGGTTTAACATTTGGTGGTTTAAGAGTGAATGCCAAGTTTGCCAAGCATCTCGTCCATTGCCATCACCAAGGCTTCGTTCTTGCTTGAATCTAGCGCATCAGAATGCGGCTGTGTAAATGCACCAATGTCATTATCAAAGTAACGACCAGAAGCTTCAGCAAACTTATCACTCAGGGCTGCATCAACTAACACATCAGCACCAATGCTTAAGTCTTTACCTTCTGAGCCGTAAGCCTCTTTGACCATTTTGCTCCCCAGAAATGACGCCGGATTGACAGCAATTAGAACGGGTGCATCCGACCCCAAGGTCTGAGCCAACAAGAAACTCCACATGGTGATAGCTAATTTGCTCTGTGAATAAGCAGCGCTATCAGACAATTCTTGTCTGCCTCTCAGCGCCTCCAAGTTCACAGGTGCTTGAGCCGCCGAAGACAAGTTCACCACGCGACTGTCTGCGTCCATCGATGGCAACAGCGCTTTGGTCAGCACATAAGGTGCCAATGTATTAACCATAAAGCGCACGTCGTAACCCTCTTTGGTCACTGCCGTCGGCACTTTAAATACGCCAGCATTATTGATCAGCACATCGATACTTGAGTACTTCGCTTTAATTTGTTCAGCCATCGTGACCACTTGAGACAAATCCGACAGGTCAGCCAAATATGTATCAAACTTTGCATTCGGGTAAGCATCAGCCAGTGCATTCTTGGCCTGCTCCAATTTGGCACTATTACGACCATGCAACAACAGCGTGTGGCCGTCGGCTGCCAGTTTCTTCGCCGTTTCAAAGCCGATGCCATCTGTGGCGCCTGTCAATAATAGGGTCTTTTTCATCATGCTCTTCCTTTAATCATTGTTTGGTACGCGGCCTTTTCCTGATCGAGTATATCAATCAGACGTGGATTCGCACTCTATCCCCCAAGCGCTCGTACATCAGGTGTTCAACGAATCAATGGAACGAGCCTAATACTTTGTATAAAGTGTATAAATGATAGAAAAATAAAATCAGAATTCGGATTTTGGAGATAATGGATGAACACCAATAGCATCAAGTTATTTGTTCTCGCCGCAGAAACGCTGAACATCAGCGCTGCAGGTCAGCAGCTTGGGCTTGCCCCTTCTGTCGCAAGTGCTTGGCTGTCCAAACTGGAAATGGAAGTCGGTGCAGATCTTTTTCACCGAACCACACGCAAAGTAACCCTATCTATTGAAGGCACCGAGTTTCTCCCTTACGCCAAAGAAATCTTGGCGCAGCAGGAAGCCGCTTTTGCCGCATTAGGTCGCGGTAATCCCGATGTCAGTGGCACGTTGCGATTTGCCGCTTCCAGCACATTCGCACAACACTATGTCGTTCCCATCCTTGCAGAATTTCTAGCACGCTACCCTAAAATCAACGTGGAACTGATGCTCTCGGACACTCAGGTCAAACTCATTGAAGGGGGTTATGATTTGGCATTGCGCAACCTTGCTGCCGAAGACAGCAGCCTGATTGGCCGACGCCTTGCCAGCGATACCCGAGTCCTTTGCGCATCGCCCGAGTATTTAGCGGCCAAAGGCACTCCGCAAGCACCAGAAGATCTCATTGAGCATCAACTACTGGTATTTATGAAAGCCAAATCCAGAAAACTGATCGCCAGCAACGGCAAGCGAGAATGCACATTTCCCCCAGCTAGTGCCAAACCAAGAGTTGTTTGTGATGATGGTGCCAGCATACGCATCGCTGCCAAAGCGGGCGTCGGTATCTGCATGAGTTCGATCTGGAATATCCGCAACGATCTGAAAGACGGTACTCTGGTGAGGGTTCTGCCTGAATATCATGTTGATGACCAAAGTTCCGTGTGGCTGGTTTACCCTAAATCCAATGTGCTGACGGCCAAAGTTCGTGTCTTTATTGATTATCTCGTTGAGAAAATTGGTAAACCGCCAGTGTGGGAACAATAAATCCGGTAAACGGCGAACAATAGGGCGGTTCAAGTTACTCAGCGATGCCCCGCCCTAGTCTTCCTGCTAGTTACTTCGACGGCTATCTACTTGAACACAAGCATGCTGAACAGATGCACGCTCACATCTAACGCTACCACCACTTCTTCTATCTACTCTTTCTCTATCATCGCCTTTTTATTATCGTGCCTTCTTATTATCTGCCAAATCAAAATAATGATTCCTCATTTGGCTTATTTATTCACTTTTTGAAGCGAATTACACTTCTCCCATCAACAATTGTTAGCCGACAATCGGCGACTGTTTAGCAAAAGGAGAAGCGAGATGAAAAACACGGCCACTCACAACGACAACGTGACTTATGATCCCCTCACTGAGGCTCGCGCGCTAGCATTGCCTTCTCGCGAATCCATGTTGCAGCGTGCACCATCGGTCAAACGTTTCTGGGACACCAATACCCCTTTGCTCACCGAGGCTTGGCGCGCATGGGAAGCGAGTGAAGAATCACCTAATTTCAAGCCTGACACGTCACTGCTCGACCCAAAACTCAGAGAAGCCGTTGAGCAAGCATGGCTTGACCCTACGAAGGAAGCCGCTGTCCAAGATCTCTGGGAAGAAGTATCTGCCGGCGTCTACCAGGCGCAGTTCTTTCACCCAGAGCGCCTAGCCGATCTGCGTGAATATCTTGAAGCAGTGGCTGATGCCGGTATTCCCACGCGTCCACCTTACGGAATCGCGCTAAATCGCCGCGGTGCCATGCTGGACCCACGTTCTGAGGGCTATTTAGCTGCGCCAGCATTTCAAGCGTTTTATCGTGACGTCATGGACCGCTACATGCGCCCTATCGCAAGGCTTTTGTTCCCCGGCGTGATGGGTTATGACAGCCAGACTTTTGGCTTTTCGATTCAGTATCAGGTAGGAATAGACACATCACTGCAACCACATACTGATGCCAGTGCAGCGACGTTGAATATCAATATGAACCTGCCAGATGAATCGTTCGCAGGGTCAGAAGTTGATTTCTATGACAGAGTCTCGGGCGAGGTGAAACGCATCACGTTCAAACCGGGTACTGCGATGATCCACAGAGGTAACATACCTCATGCGGCTCATCCTATTACCAGCGGCACGCGAAGCAACATGGTGCTTTGGCTATACGGTGACCGAATGCAAATCCCGGTAGCTGGCCAACGCATTGAGCAAGTCGATGCCAAGCTGCGGTGGACTATACCCGCGGATGAAGCAGACAAATTTGCGCCGTTCTAGTGTGTCAATGAATAGGAACTATCTGAGGAGTGGGAGCTATCTGTGGACAGGCACATTTAATATGCCTTGGGTCACCTACGAATCTGGCAGGACATGGACACCCTGGCGATATTTTGGAGAAAATCGTGTCATTGGGTCAACGCTGCGACATCGACAAAGTCTGGGCACAAGGCAAGCAAGTTCGATAATTTCTAACCATCATTCAACCTCCCCTACGTGTGTATGGGAGGTTTTGTTACTGCGCTCTCATCGCTCGCTCATCATTCAAGAACAATAGAGATATAATTCGTTTTGTACGGCGCGATAGTGGCCTCGCCGGTCGCATAATACTTTGTGCCTGTCTCTTTAGATTGCACTTTAAAATAGTACTTGCCCGCCGCAACGGTAATCGTTTGATAAGTCCCCTCGCTTGCAATGAAAATACTATCATCCGCGAGCCAGCCTTCCGGCGACACGTCAAAGAGATTCCCATTGCATTCCAAAGAACCCGTTCTCGGCTGAGAGCAACTTTCGACAAATATTTCCGTTCTGGAATTGGGGTTTTTTACTGTTTTGGTCACTGTTATCGAACCATAATCTCGACTTGACCTTTCTGCGTCGAAAATCGAAATCGTCTCTTTCTCTACGCTAAAGCCTTTGTCATTTTTCACCACGGTGCCATTGCCAATGCCCCCTACAGAGCCTAAAACCCCATTTATGGCACCGTTAACACCATCATTAACCACTTGCCCTAAATCTTTATCCGCACAACCAGACAAAGTTGCGGTTACCACTATCGCCAACGCTAATTTCTTCATACTCTTTCCTTTTTATTCTTATTTACATCCAATGCCGAGAGAACATTAACACCACTGAAAGCACGTGAGATGTCTCAAAATAGAGTTCAACTGCAACCAAGGAATCGGCGTTCACATATGTCACTGTTTGCTCACTGGCATGGTTGTTTTTGCAAAGAGAAATCAAAGCGGCTTTCATTAAGCGGACACAAAAAGAGCCACAATATGTGGCTCTACGGCAAAGCGATTAAATGGCTCAAAAAGCCGTTAGTGATGACCACCATTGTGGCAATCAAAAAATGAGAGGCTTGGCATTGACCAGTCGTGTGTCAAATGCGTGTCTAACGCATACGCAGTGCCCGTTAGACCGAAAAGCACAAGTGCAGCAATTGCGAGTTTTTTCATTGAGTAAATCCTTATTATTTTTTGCTTATACCCAAACAACGCAGCAAGTATCGTTGTTTTCGCTGCAAAAAGAAGGAGATTTACCTAGCTTCACGCTTAGTGACAATTCAATGACATAAGGACAAAAAACCGCCTTTCTAAGACGGTTTTAATCCTCGGATTTTTAGAACCGTTATTGGCATCGCACATCGCCTTTCTGACGCGCTTCGTAATCAATCACACTGCCATTCTTATCGAGGGACAACTCGCAGCACTCGTGAAATAGCGAATTGATCTTTTCTCGGCTTTTTTTAAGGCGTGATTTCAGCGTCGAGTAGTTGATTCCCATTTCTTCGGCATACGCCTTTTGGGACTGTCCATGAAGCTCAATGGACGTGAGCATTTCTGCGTCTTCTTCCGGCAGCGCTTGAATGAAAGGCAGCAGGCAAGTGAGAAGATCTGCACGCACTTGTTCCTTTTCTTTCTCAAACCAAAGGTCTTCTTCACCAATTTGATTTAAGCGACCCTTTTGACGATAAAAATCGATAATGGCATTGTTCGCCACCTGAAACAGCCAAGACTTCACTTTCGTCCTGTCTTTCACTTCATTAAGGTGAAGATAGGTTTTCAGCAAGATGTCTTGCAACAAGTCTTCGACATCATCAGAGCTGGATACTTTCGAATGAAGAAAAGCTTTCACACTCGATTGGTACTCACCCCACACTGTTTCAATTGTCATCGTTTCACTCTTTAAGCGCCGCGATCACTCGCGGCTATCGATTTTCATTGTCGACCGAATCTATTCGATAAGCGTGATGGAATCTAATATCCCCTTACCGCTATGAATGCCGCCTTCGTTTTCTTTTGCTGGTTTACTTCGCACTAAGTAGCCAGCGTAGCCATTGTACTCTGTGACAGGCACGCCGTTGAAGTAGGCTGTAAACAGACCTATTTCACTGACAAGATCATCCACAAGCGTTTGCTTCCCATCGCGCACGGCAATGGTCGGGCGCTCTCGTTCGTGCGGATATAGCCGCTGCATCAGTGCCCACGCATCATAATCTTCCGGCTTTAAGCTGGCGAGCTTATTTACAATATCGTCACCGAATACACAGTGACCACCGCCTTCGCCTTGGTTTTTCAGCACCCAAGCATGTTTATCAGCATCCGCTTTAAACCACGCGATGGATTGCGCGCTGATCGGCAGCATGTCTGCCAATACGCTTTTCACCAACAACGCTTCTTCTTCGCTCAATGCCCAGCGGGTTAAATCTCGCGCCGTCATCATGGTGAGGAGCATCTGCATGGTTTTGCTGGTTGCCAATTGTTGCCCTACGGTCGCGTTCACTGCCACATGGTGCTGTTCAATAAACACGCGGGTTTGGCTCAGCGTTTCGCAACACTCGTCTTCGCACAATTCAGGCGCAAAATAGTCTGAGTATTGGTAACCGGCGCGGAGATATACCACATCAATCGCCCCAATGTCTTTCAAGATCAAGCGTTGGTTTTCGCCAGTCGATAATTGCGTCGATAATTGGTCAAACGTTCGGCGCACCGTGCGAACACCACGTTGTTGCAATGCCACTTCCAATAGATGCTGGTCATAAACATTGTCTTCGTTCTTTTGCACCACCATCAAGAATGTGCGCTGCCCTTCACCACCAAAATGCGATCGAATCTCTTGCGCAGCAATCGCAATACCGTGCGCCAATTGGTCTAAACAGGCATTGTCTGCAGGGACAGCAGTTGGCGATTCTACCCATGTGTTATAGGTATCCGGCCATTGGCGGCGCATGTAGTCATGCAGTTCATTGGCACGCTGGCCAAAAGGCCCCATTCCCGCTGCAATGCCGTTGAATTCGATCACTTTCGCACCTTGTTCACGGTCATCCATGTAATCGGTTCGCATCAAAAGGAGCGGCTTGCGTTCTGCCATTAACGGCGCGTGTTCCGTCCCGTGAATTTGCGCATGCATTTTCAGCAAACGGCCAAAGAACGGATCCGCATTCGCCATGCTGCGAAGTGATGACTGCAGAAAAGCGTGGTCTTCTGACACTTGGCTGATCAATTTGGTCAGCATCGGCGTCACATTCATTATGTGGTCGAACACATGACGTTTCATGGTCATCGGGGCAAGGCTATACGGACAATGTCTCGCGGTTCCATCCGCATTTTTTATTGCCACGCCATGCATGATTTGCCACTGGTATGCTTCGTCTGTGATTTGTTTATCAACGATTGGAGAATTCACGGTGTTCACCTTACTGCTCCCTTCGACGCATGTTGTTTGTGTTTTAACGCTGCGCATGACGCCATTTGATGACGTTTCATGCTGTTGCCAAGCCGAGATGGGCATTTTCAGTTTCATGTTCTTCTTGTTCTTTCTGTGCAAGATATAACTCTCGGTACTCGCCAATTTGAGCCACTAGCTCGTCATGGGTACCGCGTTGGACAACCTTCCCTTTGCTCATCACTAATATTTGATCCGCATTCTTAATGGTTGAAAGGCGGTGCGCTACCGCAATGACTGTTCGTCCATGTTGAATATTTGATAACGCGCTTTTAACGGCTTCTTCGGTTTCGCTGTCAATGTTGGCCGTCGCTTCATCCAGCAAATAGATCTCTGGCCCGTGAGCAAAAACGCGTGCCAACGCAATCAGTTGCTTTTCACCCACAGACAATGATGAACCGCCATTGCCGGGTTGATGTTCATACCCTTCAGGCAAGCGCTCGATAAACGCCGATGCATTCACTTCTCTGGCGGCATCAATCGCAACATCTGAGCGGGTTTCACGCTGCATTAAGTCGATGTTCTCTCGAATGGATCCGCTAAACATGTAAGGGTCTTGCGAGACCAAACCAAACAGACGACGAATTTGCGCATCAGGCAGATCGTCGATGCGTTGTCCACCCACCAAAATGTCGCCTTCATGATGCGGATAAAAACGCATCAGCAAGTTCACCACCGAACTTTTCCCACTACCACTAGGGCCGACAATGGCTGTGAACTGGCCGCTTTTTGCCACGAAGCTGACATCATCCAGCGCGTTAACGCCCTCTTCATACGCTAAACGCACATGCTTGAACTCGATGTCTTTTTGTGGCGCAAGTTCGACCATTGGCGCATCGTCTTTTTGGGCGTGATGCACAGGCTCATCAAGGATTTCGAAAATACGCGCGGAGGACACCAACGCCACCTGCATCTTTCGAAGTTCCATCGACAGCTGCCTAAACGGTTCGAAGAAGCGTTCGATGTAGTTCAAGAAGGCGTAAAGCGTACCGACTTCGACCACGGTTTGTAGCGAAGCATTACCAAACCAAGCCACGATGCCAAGCGCGGTTAATGAACCAACCAAACGCGTGAATGGCAGCAGCATCAAACTGTCTACGGCGATCGAGCGGGTGCGGAAGTTAAACCACGTATCGTTGTCTTTCTCGAAGCGCGCTTTAAACGCGTTCTCTTGGCGAAATGCCTGAACCAATGACATGCCTTGAAGCGATTCACTGATCGTGTTGTTGATATGGCTAATCTGAACCCGAATACCATTAAACACGGGCGTCGACACCTTGCGGTAGATCTGCATGGTTGCTAGCAGCACCGGAATCAATGCCATACTGATAACCGCCAAACGCCAATCCAGTAACGCTATCGCGATGAAAATACCCACGATGCGCAAGCTTCCCTGAATGATAGTGGGAAAGGTCGACACAAACAGATCACGCAGCGATTCGGTGTCGTTAGTGACATAAGACACCATACGACCTGTTGATAGGCGGTCAAACGCCGCAATCGGCAGTCTCAATACATGATCAAACAACTGCTTGCGAACATCGTTGACCACCAACAAGGCGCCATGCTTAAACGAGAGAGACTGCAAATACTGAAAGCCTGCTTGGCACATATAAAGCAGCAATACGGCGGCACTTAGCACGCCTAAGTGCTTCCAATCAAACTGCTGAGGCACGATCACTTCGTCAATGATGACTTTCGCCAGCCAAGGAATCGCCATTTCCGCAGATACAGACACCAACATGAATGCAAAGGCAACGGCAAATCGCGCCTTGTGTGGCAAGGTGAAACGAACGAGACGCCCCATAGATTTACTCAACATGGCTTCCCTCCTCCGCATCGGCGTTATTAACGTCATGGTTGTCATGCGTGATAGACGTGTTTAACTGAACATGCGTGTGAGCTTGGCGTTCATACACGGCGGCGTACCAACCTTTTTCTGTCATTAATGCCTGATGCTTGCCGCGTTCAATCACCTCGCCTTGATCGAGCACGAGAATGTCGTCAGCATGTCGTAAGTTAGGGAGCCGTTGTGTCACCAACAGCATGGACTTATGACCATAGTGTTTCTTCAAGTTATGACGAACGATGGCCTCTGTTTTCATGTCTAGTGCACTGAATGGGTCATCCAACAGCAAGATATCGGCATCCACCAACAATGCACGTGCCAACGCTACGCGCTGTCGCTGACCACCAGACAGGTTTGCTCCATTCTCATTAAGCGCGGCATTAAACCCGCCCGTCATCGCTTCAATTTCCTGCTTGATGCCTGCCATTTCGGCGACAAACGCGATTTCTTCTTCTGTTGCATGAGGTTTCCCCATGGCAATGTTTTCTGAAATTGAACCCGAGAACAACAGCGGCTTTTGAGGCACCCAAGCGAGTTTTCCCCGGAGTGAATCAAACGTCAGGTGTTCGGTGTTCATCCCTGCCAAGGTGATCTCGGATTGCATATCGCTCAAACCGTATTGACGCATGATCAGACTGATCAGGGTACTTTTCCCACCGCCTGTCGGGCCGGTGATGCCAATAAAACCACCCGCTGGTATCGTAAACGCCACGTCTTTAAGTACCGGTCTTGATGTGTCAGCAGATGACATATCAATAGTGGAGGTATCAGTAGATGAAGTGCGAATAGATGAGTTGTAAGCAAATGAACGCACATTCACAGAAAGGTTCGAAGAAGCACCGTTAGGAATCACGGCGTGTCCTTCTACCACGTCAGGCTTTTGAGCAAACAACGCTTCAAGACGTTTCCACGACGTATTACCACGTTGGAACACGTTGAACTGCCAGCCAAATTGCAGGAACGGCCCCAGTAACTGCGCAAGGTACAACGTGAAGCTCGTAAACAAACCAACGGTAATGGCATTTTCGCTGATCATCCATCCGCCATAAGCAAGCGTGATGACGAACGAAGTGCCGTAGATCAATTGAATGGTTGGCCCAAACAATGAATCGATTTTCGCTACATCAATGTTGGCTTCTAACGTCTCATCCAGCTTTTCACCAAAGCGCGCTTTTTGTCGCGGGTTAATGCCATGGGAACGCACGGCAAGAATACCTGCGACAGTTTCGCGCACTTCCTCGTTCAGGTGAGAGAATGCCTGCTGCGCGCGTCCAAAGTGTTTTTGCATACCTGCGCCATAACGATTGGTAACCAGTACCAACAGCGGAAACGGCAACAATGCGACGGCGGTAAGATGGCCGCTAACCAAAAACACCATACCGAAGATCACGGTAAAGCCTGCAATTAACGAATCCACCAGCGTCATCACGCCATCACCCGCAGCGGATTCCACCGCATTCAGGTCATTGGTGGCATGTGCCATTAAATCGCCCGCACTGTGCTTGCCATAAAACGACGGTGACATGGCCGTGAAATGCAAAAACAAATCTCGACGGATCACACGAGAAATCTCTATGGCTGCCCCATAAAGCTGGCTATTCCACACATACCTGAGGGCATACATGGCAATCGCGGCGACAAAGATACCCGCTAAGTGGGTCATCAGTAATTGGCTTGTCAACGCATCATTACTGATCGCATCAACAATACGGCCAATTAGCCAAGGTGGTGCAAGGTTAAGTATCGCGACGGTTTGCAGCGCAAAAAACGCGATCAGATATCGGCGAGTACATAGCTTCATGTAGCCGCGCATTTTCCAAATTAATTCCATGGGGTCATCTATTCGTATTAGTAGCCGAAGTTATCAATCACAGTTAGCAATCACAGTTAGCAATCACAGTTAGCAATCACACGTGATGGCTGTTTTCTTGGTCAAGAATGTGCTGAATGACAATTCCTGCACATGCTCCAATTCGGCTTGCTGATTGAGTGACGTCGTCACAAGATCATTGAGCTGACCGACGGTCTCTGCTGAAACGGGATACGCGCTGTGTGTCAACATGTGCCCTTCAGACAATCGTTGAACCAGTTCACGATAACCAATGTCATTAGCTGTCATGTCGGCCAGCATCATCGCAGAAGGCGTTAATGACATATCGGACAGCTTCTGTTTTTCCAACGAAAGGCTCAACGAATACGCCTGCGTGTTGAAACCGCTATCAAACAAGGCGGCGACATCATCCATCGCACCTAATAGCGCTTCTCCTAATTCAACAAGCGACACGTCACCATCGACCGTCGGCAGCAAAAGGTCTGGTTTTCTTCCCATTGTTGTCACTAATTCAACACGCTGTTGAATCATTAATTGCTCTTCACGGGTTAACGATGGGCTCGGCGCGAGCGCACAATGCGTGAGGAAGAGATCGAGGAAATCGCTCTGGGCTTCACTCAGACCGAGCGGCAAATAGGGATTGTTGTCTACCGTGCGAAGCTCAACATACTCCACACCATGACGACACATGGCTTCCAATGGACGCAATTCTGCATTCACGACTTTCGGTCTCACTGAGCCGTAGAGTTCGTTTTCAAGCTGTAAAATGGCGGTGTTGAGTTGCTGATTGTCGTTCAAATGACGGTATTTCTCACTCGGCATCGCCAACAGCGCTGAAACGCCTTTCAAATACGCCATTTTATCGTCGTAATTGATTGGGTATTTCGATTGTTCACTGTTGGTGTAACCCAAACTGCTCAACCGCAACGACGTTGCCCACGGCAGGTAAAACGAGTGATCGCCCATTGGCTCGAGTTGATGCTCTCGCCCTTCCAAATAGCTTTTATCCAGCGCAGGAGATGCACCAAATAAAAACGGAATCACCCAGCCGTGACGCATCACGTTTCGGATTAGGTGGAAGTACTTCTCAGACACATAGTCTGCAAGAGAACGTTCACTCTTTTCATGCGCGTGCATCGCCTGCCAAAACGCTTCTGGCAACGAGAAGTTGTAGTGGATTCCCGAGATAGTTTGCATGCGCTTGCCATAGCGATTCGCCAAACCCTGGCGATAACGCATTTTCATCCTCGCCGAGTGCGAGGAACCATATTGTGCGGACGTAATGTAACGGTCTGCTGGCAATACAGGCGGCAAGCTACCCGCCCATAACAACTCGTTTTTTGGCAATGCGCCCGCAACGAAATGATGCAATGAGGACAAACAATCAAACATCTGGTTTTTGTTTGTGTAGGCTGGCGTGATCAACTCCAGCTGAGCTTCCGCAAAATCAGTGGTGATAAACGGATGCGTTAAAGCAGAACCCAAGGTTCTAGGGTGTAAGGTTTTCGCCAATGCGCCTTTAGGCGTTGTCCGAATGGTTTCCTTTTCAATACCGCGGCGGATGCCTCCAAGCGTGCCTACCAATATTTTCTCTCGTTTTTTCGTCATCTTTCTTATATTCAGTAATGAGTGACATAAAATCACCACATGAAATACGCGTGGCGTTTACGTGTTCTTTACCTATAAGACGAAGACAAACGAGAAAAGACGACGAAAAGTGACATTTATTTTTAGCCCGATGCCGCTAAATGGATCGAGTGGCTTCTCACTCTATAAATTTGACCACCTTCAAACATGTAGAGCTTGGAGAACACAAAAAAGCCGCTGACTCTCATCAGCGGCTTTTCTTAACTCAACGCGATATTGATTTATTGCTTAGTGAACTCAACAGCTTGCGATGCAATCACGAATTCTTCGTTCGTTGGGATAACCAACACGACAGCATCCAGGAGGTCAGATTTTGCAATCATGCCGCCTTTGCCGAAGCGCGCTGCTTCGTTACCCGTTTCGTCTTCAACAAAACCCAAAATTCTTAGGTTCTTGAGCACTTCACGACGAATTGGCAGTGAGTTCTCACCGATCCCGCCCGTAAAGATGATGGCATCAAGGCTGTCGAGGGTGATCATGTAAGAACTGATGAACTTAGCAACACGGTAGGTGAACACTTCAAAAGCCAGTTTTGCACCTTCGTGACCGTTATCCATGGCTTCAAGAATGCCACGTGCATCAGACGTTAGTCCGGATACACCTAGGAAACCCGATTTCTTGTTCAAGGTGTCGAACACTTGCTCTTGGCTCCAGCCTTTTTTCAGCAAGAACTCGATGATACCTGGGTCCAAGTCACCAGAGCGTGTCCCCATCATCAGGCCAGCTAGCGGTGTGAAGCCCATTGAGGTATCTACCGATTCGCCATTGCGCACAGCACACACCGATGCACCGTTGCCCAAGTGAACAGAGATAACGTTGGTGTCTTCAATCTTCTTGTCCAATACCTTCGCTGCTTCACAGCTAACAAAGTAGTGGCTAGTGCCGTGGAAGCCGTAGCGACGAATACCGTATTCTGTGTAAAGTTCGTTTGAGATAGCGCCCGTAAACGCTTTCTGCGGCATAGTTTGGTGGAACGCGGTATCGAACACTGCAACTTGTGGCAAGCTTGGGAAAGCCTTCATGGCAGCACGAATGCCCATGACGTTTGCTGGATTGTGAAGCGGAGCCAAATCACTCAGTGCATCAATTTCAGCGACTACGCTTTCATCAATCAGCGTTGCAGTAGCAAACTTCTCACCGCCGTGAACGACGCGGTGACCAATAGCAACCAATTGGCTGCCAACATCCATGTTTTCGACCAATTCAACGATGATTCCCACCGCTTTCTCGTGGTGACTACCACCTTGCTCAAGCATAACTTCTTGCTTGTCTTGCCCTTCGCGTTTCCAGCTAATGCGCGCATCGTCAAGACCGAAGCACTCGCCAAGGCCAAATAATATCGCCTCGCCAGATTGTGCATCCATCAATGCGAATTTAAGGGAGGAACTGCCTGCGTTGAGGACCAGTACTAGTGAATTGCTCATGAAAAATCTCGTTGGCAAATGGGTGATACGGAATACTCAGATTCAGAATCTCCATTATTCAATTAATTTTTAACTACACAATGTTTATTTGAATGATTAAACGTTTTTTAACCTTTTAATGTTTCAGATCAAAAATGCGCACGCTTACTGACAAAAATGAACGTTATCAGTCTCCATAAGACACAAAAAAACGCCCATATAGGCGCTTTAAAAGTCAAGCTATTTGGCAATTCAGGCCATGGTAAGAAGCGACTTGCCTAGCAGCCATTCAAACTCTTTTTCGAACTCTTCACCATAGCGATTACAGCACACATCATGCAATTTTCGGCTGGCATGGCTAGTGAACTCTACTGCATTTTCCGAAGAAACGGAGTGAAGAAAGAAGAGGCGGAGAACGGCAGTAAAGCGGTTGTCAGATCGAAGTGCGGTTAGCCAGCTCTCAATGAATGTACGCTTGTCACCTTCTAAATCTAACCGATCGATCAATATGTTCAGTAACCTGTCATCTAGACGTGTAATGAAATCGGTTTTCTTTGGAAAGTGGTGGCTGATCCCTGTACGAGATATGCCTGTCTGCTGACTCAGTGTTGTGTATGACATTTTGTCGTATCCAAGCGTAACCAATTGGTCAACCACCGCATCAAGGATCGTTCTTATCGTGACTTCAGTATCTTCTTTGCTTCTCTTTGGCATGGTCTTATCCCTGTTTCTTGGCTTCAATCACCTGTAACAATCAAGACATCAGTTCTACTGCTGCAAGCGCTTCTATTATTTATGTCGCATTACCGTAGAGCTTGATTACGCTTAAAACGAAAGAGTTTACCGACCACCTACCCTTAAGTTAACGATCTTAAAGATAGTACATGTGTACACTTTATGAGCAAAAGACGTTCGAAAATCCAAGAAGCGTGAACAGCGTTAGATTTGAGGGCGGGTATCAACATGGATCTGTAACGTACTGAAAGCAAAATGCTATTCTATGTTAACAATACGTGAACAAAATGCAGCGAGCGTTACCTGCATCAAAATTTGAACAAGTGTTTAAATGAATCTCTTGACCTAAGCACATAGAAATCCTTAATTTAACACTTCGATAACATAGAATTATAACTATTACTCTATTCCCTACAGCTATACGGGGTCCTTTATGGCTCAACCAAAACCTTACCAACAAGCTCTTCGCTGGGCTGAAGAACGCCCGAATGAGATCTTTCTTCGCCAGATCATCAACCGTCAGTTTAAGGACTTCACTTACTCTGATGCTGTTGACCAAGCTCTGAGGATCGTTTCTGCCCTGAGAGGTATGGGACTGGAACCTGGAGATAAAATCGGCTTGATTTCGAAGAACTGCGCAGAGTGGTTCATCACCGATCTTGCTTTGATGCTAGGAAGTTATGTCAGCGTCCCCATTTTCCCAACCGCGGGCGCAGATACCATTGGGCATTGTCTCGATCACTCAGAAGCAAAGTTGTTGTTTGTAGGTAAATTGGACGACACAAAAGCGCTGAAAGAGACCCTAGAAACCCGTAGCAAGCTTCCCACTATAGCGTTCCCTTATCCCACCATTCATTGCGGTTACGACTGGGGTGATTTGATTGCTCAACATAGCCGAGCTGAAGTGAACCCAGAGCATCAAGACGACGATTTAATGTCTATCGTGTACACCTCCGGTACGTCTGGCTTGCCAAAAGGCGCCATGCTGACTCACGGTGGCTTTGCTTGGTCGTCACAACAACTGATTAATAGCATTGGTATGCGAGAGGGCGAACGCCTGTTTTCTTACTTGCCACTCGCACACATTACAGAGCGTGTTTACATTCTTGGCACAGCAATGATGTCCGGCATTTGCACTGCATTTCCTGAATCTCTCGATACCTTTATTGATGATGTCAAAATGCACCGCCCGACCCTGTTCATTTCTGTACCGCGTCTATGGACGCTGTTTCAGCAACGTATTCAGCAAAAACTGCCTCCTGCGAAACTCAACATTTTGCTCAAGATCCCTGTGGTTTCTGGCTTAATTAAAAAGAAGATCGCGCAGAACCTTGGCTTGGACCAAGCGCGCGTACTCGGGTGTGGTTCTGCACCAGTATCAGCAGCACTGCTGAGCTGGTATGAAAAGCTCGGGTTACACATTACTGAAGCATGGGGTATGACGGAGTCGTTCGCTTATAGCACGTTGAATTACCCATTCAGAGAAGACAAAATCGGTACCGTCGGTAATGCCGGCCCGGGTGTTGCGATGAGAATTGCTGCTGATGGCGAGATCCTTGTGAAAAGTCAGGGGCTTTTTGCTGGATACTACAAAAACCCAGAAGCCAGTGCTGAAACCATCATTGATGGCTGGCTGCATACCGGTGACATTGGCGATATTGATAACGAGGGTTACCTCACGATTCAAGGGCGTAAGAATGACACGTTCAAAACGGCCAAAGGTAAGTTTGTTAGCCCTGTGCCTATTGAGAAGCGGCTGTTTGAACTCAGTAACGTTGAAATGATGTGCTTGGTTGGCTCAGGCATGCCTGGCCCTGTTCTTCTGGCTCTCCCCCATGATTTCCCTAACTTTGATCGCGCGCGCTATGAGCGTCGCGTGACGAAAGTGATTGAGACCATCAACAAGGAGCTTGAATCACACGCGAAAATCAAAGGTGTGTTGATGATCAAAGAGCCTTGGAGTATTGAAAACGGATTACTAACACCAACGTTGAAAATCCGTCGTCATCTGCTTGAAAAGAAATACCATGATGTCGGTGCGGTATGGCCTGCTGATAAACTGGTGCAATGGGAAGACTAACCCTATTTACATCAAGTATCTAAACGGGCCTTTGGGCCCGTTTTTTATTGTGTTCAATTCGACTGGTTGATTCATTTCCTCTCGATAATCCAATAAAAAACCCTACAAACCGAGGCGTTAAATGTAGTAATATTACGAAAAGTCGAAAGACTATCCTCATCCCCATCATCGAGAGAGTGATCAATGAGCCAGGAAGAATATCAAGTATGTGATGCGTGCGGCGTGACCGCAGAAATGGGTTACGTGATCAGCGAAGGCGATGACGTGGCTGAAGTTGAAATCTTTGCGTCGGACAAAACAGCCGCCATGGCTGAGTTTCGTGCTTACCTGTCACTGGCGAAAGAAGTTAATGACGCAGTGATTCATGACCTCGATGAAAACGCAGAGTGGGGGTTAAACCCACTGACCGTGAAGCTTAAGTTTGAATGCAGTGCTGAGAAGCTCATTTTCGAACTCCGTAGCCGCGCACTGGCAAAATAAAACTCGATCATTCTTGTTAGTGCTTGTTGCTATCACTGAACACAATGAATGAAAAAAGGCCGTTAGCTAAATCTGCTAACGGCCTTTTTTGTTTTCAGCAATACCTGTAACTCACCAAAACAACGTTAGAACAATGTCGGCGTGTTTTCCTCTTCATCCACACCCAGGGTTTCAATTACCGCCTCAAGTTTCTTCGCTGCAATTTCATATTCGAACTTACGAATGGCGTCTTCAACGGGCTCAAGGTTAACGTCCATGCTTTTCGAGCTTTGTTTGATACCTGTAATAAAATCAACCGCCTGCGTATCAAAATTATTGAGCAAGATTTTAAGTTGCTCCAATTCAATACGGAACTCTCTTGGCGTATAACCCGCAAAACCGGCTTCCACGGGCTTCGCTTCTTCCTCTTTTTCACCCGGAATGTAGGTTTTTATTTGTTTTAAGCACGCCTCGATTTTGTCCATCAGGCTGGCATCCATTTTCAGATCTGTGCTTGCTTGATCTTCAAGATTCCCGGCAAGAACAGCTAAGCCTTTTGCAGACACATTGGCAGCAGCGCCTTTCAAAGAGTGAGCAAACATCTCAACATCTTCTCGATTTTCATCAGCCAGTGCCTGACGGATTTTATCAATCACGGCCAATTTCGTATCTGTGAATGCCCCCATGACTTTCCAGTAGGCTTTCGAATTGCCGCCAATACGGTTAATCCCCTCATTGGCATCAAGAACCAGTGGATCAATGTCTGCAATCTGAACATCAATTTCATCTTGAACCTTTTGAACATTGAGCACGACTGACGATTTCACCACCTCTTTGGACGCTGTCGTCCACCGTTGGATGGTAGTAAGAAGCTCATCCACATCTATCGGCTTAGATACGTGATCATTCATGCCTGCTTCTTTACACTGCTTGACGTCTCGTTCCATGGCATTAGCCGTCATGGCGACAATCGGCAGCCCCGCCAATGACTCAATTTCTCGAATTTTCTTGGTGGCCGTCACCCCATCCATCACAGGCATCTGCATATCCATCAACACAATGTCGAAGTGTTGTTCCTGCACCATATCAAGTGCAATTTGGCCGTTGTCTGCCACTTCAATCACTGGGTCAAACTGCTCAAGAATACCCTTGGCAACTTCTTGGTTGATCATGTTGTCTTCTACCAGGAGTATTTTTACGCCTGTGAAGTCTATTTCTTCAGAAACATCTTGATGCACGTCACGGCTATTAAGAAGTTTAAGCTCTTCTTTACCAAATGCTCCCATCAAGGCGTCAAATAAGGAAGATGGATTGATAGGCTTTACCAGCGATGCATCAAACAAGTTTTGTACGTCGTCACCGATCAGCCCTGCATCTTCACCATAGGCACTAGCCAGAATCACTTTCGGCATTTTATTGATTTGTAACTCATGGATTTGCATCGTGGCTTCATCACCATTAATGCCCGGCATTTTCCAATCCATCACCACGACATCAAAGCCATCGTTACTTTGATCGGCAGATTGCACTTCGAACACGGCTTCTTCACCATTAGAGACGGCCGCCACGCGCAGATTTAGGTTATCAAGCAAGGCATACATGATGTCTCGTGACGCTTGGTTATCATCCACAACCAACACACGTTTATCATTGAGCACGGTCGCTTTAGCCACCTGCTCTTTAATGCTGGATTCGCTACGACCACAACGAATGGTAAACGAGAACGTGGAACCTTTTCCGGGTTCACTCGCGACCCAAATTCGCCCGCCCATCAATTCAACAAAGCTTTTTGAAATGGTTAAACCAAGCCCTGTACCGCCGTATTTTCGCGTGATAGAGCCATCTGCCTGAGAGAATGACTGGAACAGGCGTCCCAATTGCTCATCAGACATGCCAATCCCCGAATCCTGAATGTCGAACTGCACTTCGACAATTTCATCGCATTCGGTCACTTTTCTAGCGCGAATAATAATTTCGCCGCTGTCGGTGAATTTAACGGAGTTACCCGTCAGGTTAATAATAATTTGTCCTAGGCGTAACGGGTCACCCACGAGGTCATCTGGCAAGTCGGGGTCAATATCAAAAATGAGCTCCAGCTCTTTCTCTTTCGCTTTGACTGAAATGATGTTGCTGATGTTGTCCAGCACTTCACTAAAGCGGAATCCGATGTGTTCGACCGAGAGCTTACCGGCTTCAATTTTCGAGAAATCGAGAATGTCATTGATGATGCCAAGCAACGACTTACCCGCTTTTTCAATATTGCCGACATAGTTACGTTGCTTGTCATTCAAATCCGTTAACAAAGCTAAGTGAGACATACCCAATATGGCATTCATTGGCGTACGGATTTCATGGCTCATATTCGCCAAGAATTCCCCTTTGGCTTTACTGGCTTCTGTGGCTTGGTCTTTCGCGGCAATCAAATCGGATTCGAGGCGTTTTTGAGTGGTAACATCAACGAACATGCCCACAACACCCAAGGGTTCTCCATCACCGCCGTAATAAGTGGCTTCGTACACCGTTAAGATACGGACATCGCCATTGGCATTCGGAAGTTCTATCTCATAGACGCTTGAGCCTGGGTTTTCGAGCAGTGTTTTTTCTTTTTCATCGAACATGGTGGCGACATCTTCGGTAAATAGCTCCGACGGTGTTTTGTCCATGACATCGACATAGAAAAGGCCAAGAAAGTCAGTGAACGCGTCGTTGACGCCGATGTAATAGCCTTCGGTGTTTCTAAAGTAGGTAGGGTTTGGTATCGCATTAATAATTTGCTGGTTGAGCTTCAACTGCTCAGAAACACGGTGCTCCGCTTCGAGTTGTAGCTCGGCGTTAATGGTGAGCTGAATACCCACGGCCAAATCTTCTTGCGCCTCTAATAACCAATCAATTTCCTTGTCAGAGAAAGTACGTACAGACCCTAATTCCAACACCCCGACCATGTCGTTATTAACAATAAGGGGCATGAAATACATTTCTTCCAACATCAACTTACCAGCAGGTAACGTAAGCGCGAATTTGTCTTTGTCGTTTCTGATCCGCAGAAACTCTTTTGTCAGCATAATGGTGCGATGGAAAGAGACGGCTTCTACGTCCATCTCTTCCGTTTTTTCATCAACACCCACGCCGCCCACCAAATTCAGCCTCTCTCCTCGGAGAACGTAGATCGCAACATAAGGCAACTCAAGGCGTTGTGAATAGAAGTTCGCAACTTGAAGGCCAAGGTCTTTGGTATCGGAACAACCACGGATAAGATCTGAAAACGCTTTAATTTGACGACTGAATTCAAACCTCTGAGCAATTTCAGCCAACACTTCATTTTGTGCGGCAGCAAGGTCTTTCAATTCGCCTTGGCTTTCCACATCCAGCTTGAATTCGAACTGCTTGTCACGCACTTTGCTAACAATAACGCGGCGAATGTTATCTAGCGGTTTGAGGAATCGATACCATAACAGGACGGTGGACATTCCCACTGTCACAATCAACAAAAATGCCATCGAAATAGCAACACCATCCATGTTTGCGCGTTGCTGAACCAGTCGATCTAGTTCGGCATGTGAGCTTTTCTCAATGGCATCATAAAATGCGCCAATAGGCCCCATGATTTTGTTTTTTGCATGGATATATTCCGGCCCGAATAACATTTGTCGTGCAAGTTCAGGATCGGGAATGACACGCTCTATACCACGAGCCGTGCGTTTCTTCCCTTGGATCAAATTCATTGCCTCTTGCTCAATGGAAATGAGCTCTTGCGATCGAGAAAGTGCTTGGGTCAAAAACGACATTTGCGCTTCACTCACCCCCGAATCGCGCATGCGGCTTAGCAAGGAAGGGAAATCAGGACGAATCGGAATATCAGGGGCTTGCACTTCATAGTTGGGATCAGACAACTGGGCCCAATAATCAAAATTAAAGCTCTCAGGAAGCGGGAGCTGTCCATCTCGTACCGCTTTCACATTCTCGAACAAGTAACGCCAACGATTGTTCGATGTGACGGCATAATTTCGCGCAAACTGTGTTAGCAATTCGGAGCTGTTTTTTAACTCTGTTGCCAACGCATACTGTTCATAGCGTTTTTCATAAATGATATTTATGTCTTTTGAGAGGGCTTCTGAGCGTATGTTTGCAAATATAGTTAACACGCCAAGAACGAGAATAAACCCCATTAATGCGAAGAAAATGTGGCGAATCGATCTCATTTTGTCTCCAAAGTCTCGAAATGGTGACACCGCTATCACATAAGCGTAGACCGCTAGTGACCGTTGATAAAGTGAGAAAAAGCAAAAGCCTGTTTGCACTTATCGATAAATCACGTCATAACTGAGTAACGCTCAAAAAATATCCAAACATGAGCAGTACGAGAGTTTGCCGCGAGCACATTGGATTGGCACAGAGACGGAACTCATGAAGAGGTAAAAGTGACACCCATTTATAAAGGAACAATGGCAATGCTAATTGGCATTTCCATACTCAGCGTCGATAGTCTGTTGATCAGATTAATTGAGGCATCCGGTTGGACGTTGCTTTTCTGGCGAGGCCTGATCTCTGCAATAGTGATTACGGCATTTGTACTTGTCCGTAACCCCAAAGAATCGCTAACAGCACTGAAAAAACCTTCCAAAAATTTACTGATCGGGTCTTTGGCATTCTCTCTCTCCACGGTGTGTTTCGTTTTATCGATTGAACACACTCAAGTTGCCAGCACGCTTATTATTATCAATGTCAGCCCGTTGATCTGCGCAGCGCTTGCGTTTGTGTTTTTAAAAGAAAAAATTGACACAAGAACTCTCTTGGCGATCGTTGCAGCGACTTTTGGCATCGTGTTTGTTTTTTATGGGAAGGCGTTACCGAACGCGTCGTTTGGCAATATGATGGCGTTAGTCACTGCATTGATGTTGGCCACTTATTTTGTGGTACTGCGAGAAAGTAAAAGCGCAAATGCTCAATTGTTCCTGATCTTTGGCGGACTATGTACAGCGACCATTGCGCTGATAGCAGGTGCAGAGCCCTTTTCGCTGACGCAGCAAGAGTGGGTATATATTCTCATTTTGTGTGCGGGTGTTGTGCCTGTTTCCTTTATCTTGATTTCCATTGGCCCGAAATACCTTCCTGCTGCTCATGCCAATCTCTTCATGCTGTTAGAGGCAATTCTTGGGCCGATTTTTGTTTGGATGGCATTGGGAGAAGTACCGAGTGAGAATGTATTGATCGGGGGCGGAATTATCTTGCTGACGCTAGTGTTGTTTACACTCTCGGCGGCAAAGAGCCGAAAAATGTCCAATAAAAAGCCCAGCGCACTGTAATCATTACGCTGGGCATCGTGTTTAATGCCAACCTATAAGCGCAAACTCTGCCACGCTTCACACATAGTACGAAATGTCGCAGCATCACCTTCAGGGCGATCGGGGTGCCACTTCAACGCCATCTTGCGCCACTGTCGGCGGATCTCTAAGTTTGATGCTGTATCTGATAACCCCAAGGCTTTTAACGCATTGCGCCGTTCTACGGTAGTTTCGCTGCAGTGACCAACGTGCTGCTGATACCGTTTCCAAAATGACTTGAGCAGCTCTCGAACGTCTTCCGTCTGCGCATCATAGTTTTTCCAATCCATGTAGTATTCTCGCAATGGATCATCGCGATTCACTTCATGTTGGACAAAACCTGACCCTGCTCCACGCCACATCAATCGAATATCCATGGATTCAACTTGAAGCCATTGGTTGGGAAGCAACGTCTCTTGTAACTGGTAGAGCGCGTTCATGATGAGAAAATTACGCTTGAACAGGTCCAATTGGGGATCATCATCCAAGTGGTCCATGATGGTATTTTTCTGCAGTTCAGCCATTAGGTAGTGGACTTTCCAGCTTTCATTCGACGCTTCAAGAACACTAAGTATTGGCCAGATCAGAGGGTTATCAATTTCATCCCGTTGTTCTGCAAGCATACTGCCATTTCTCCTTTGCCCTAATGTCGTACTTATAAGACATTAATCCATAATCACGTGAATCGCCTACAAAATTGCTTTCTTCTGTAATGAGTCACAACTTCTTGCCTTCTTAAGTTTGTCGTTACCGCTCGCTATTGACAAAAGACTCAGAAAACAGGGGTTGCATACTCAGTGCCAGTTTTGAGATTGCGTGTTAGATTTTCCGATATTGTGTTCAGTGAAAAACGTGAGATATGCGCAGGGTGTTGAGAAGAAAGAAAAAAGGCCAAAGCGAGGCTTTGGCCTTTTGACTAGATAACAATAGACAAGCGTTAATCAGATTAAACGCATCGTGATAAAGCGGCAAAAAAGTGACGCAATATCATTTTCACCGCATCGCTAACAACGTTAAACGACCTGATTACACGCAGTGCTTAACCACGGTAATAGCGCTGTGGCACGAACGGCATTTTCTCTATCGTCATCGGCAATTTCTTACCACGCACTTCCGCAAACACTTCCGTGCCAATCACTGCACTTGCTATTGCTACATAGCCCATCGCTACGGGTTGACCTTTGGTTGGCCCAAACGTGCCGCTGGTGACGATACCTATTTCATGGTCATCGGCATCAAACAGTTTTGCGCCTTCGCGAACAGGCGCTTTGCTTGAACCAATGAGACCAACACGCTTACGTGACACATCTTTGGTGGCGATTTGATCAAGAATGATGTCAGCACCCGGGAAGCCACCCGCACGCTCGCCATCGGCACGACGTGGCTTGCTGATCGCCCAAAGCAAACTTGCTTCAACTGGCGTGGTGGTGGTGTCGATGTCGTGCCCATACAGGCACAATCCGCACTCAAGACGCAGTGAATCACGCGCGCCAAGACCAATCCACTCGACTTCTTCGTTCGCTAGCAGTGAGCGAGCAAACGCATCGGCTTTATCGGCAGACACTGAGATTTCATAGCCATCTTCACCAGTGTAGCCTGAGCGACTCACCACGCATTCTATGCCGCCAAGATCCATCATTGCCGCATCCATAAAGACCATGTCTGCCACAGCAGGGTTCAAACGGGCAAGCACATCAGCCGCTTTCGGGCCTTGTAAGGCAAGCAGTGCGCGATCTTCAATCCGTTCCAGCGTGACATCCGCAGGTAAGTTAGCCTGTAGATGTGCAATGTCTTGTTCTTTACACGCTGCATTAACGACCACAAACAGGTGATCGCCAAAGTTAGTCACCATCAAGTCATCCATCAAGCCGCCTTGCTCATTGGTAAACAGTGCATAGCGTTGTTTACCTGCTGGCAGATCAATAATATCGACTGGCACTAATGCTTCCAGCGCCTTTGCCGCGTTCTCGCCATGAAGGCGAAGTTGCCCCATGTGCGAAACGTCAAACAAGCCGGCATTATCACGGCAATGAATGTGTTCTTTACGTACACCTAACGCGTACTGAACGGGCATTTCGTAACCAGCAAATGGCACCATTTTGCCACCCATTTCAATGTGCAGATCGTGTAGCGGGGTTTTCAAAAGATCCTGAGACATGTTTCACTCCATGATCACGGCGTCAGCCGACGTTCTCGCATTTCCGCTCTATCTGTAAGCTCAAGATGTACGCAAGCTAAAGATATCAACGGGCTAAAATATGTGTGCACCTGACACTATCAGGACGCGGTCACCCATAAAATCAGGGCATCTTGTTCACTGGACGAGGTAAGCATGTGACCCATCGCGGCGTCGTAATACACGCTGTCACCCTCATTCAGTTCAATCGCTTCATAAAACTCAGAAAAGAAAGCAATACTGCCTTCTAGTACTAATAGGAATTCTTCGCCATCGTGACGGATCCACTCGTCGTACTCTTCAAATGTGCGAGCACGAACCCGTGATTTGAACGGAAACATTTTTTTGTTGGTGAGTTGCGACGCCAACAATTCATGTTCATAGGTTCCCGTTGGGCGCATCTTGCCTTCACCCATGCGCGTGACATCACGACGACCCATCGCTTTGCGCTGTTTCGGTGGCGCAAACAATTGGGGAATATCAATGTTCAACCCCGCCGCCAGTTTCTGCATGGCTTGGAATGTAGGCGAGATTTGTTCATTTTCAATCTTGGATAAGGTTGAGCGCGCCAAGCCGGTTAACTTGCTCGCTTCTTCTAACGTTAGCCCACTACTCGTGCGAATTTCTTTGAGGCGCTCGCCTAACTTTAGCGGTGCAATATGTGCATCAGCTTGTCCACTCGCCCTTTCAATGGTTACTGACGGATACACATCCTGTGCATCTGAGTCTGTCATTTTTCGTCCCTCACCTTTGGCAATTCATCAAGCACGTTGTTGGCGTCTTTGTCGTGAGCCGCCATTTTTACACGAGAATAGATTTACTCAACACGGCCAAGTTAACATTTTTAACAAAAAGTTTCCTATAGGAAACTTACTCTCTCACCATTGTGTGCTTAACACTGATGTTCAGCACAGAATTTCAGACTAAGTCCAATGAGGTGACAGTTCAAGAAATAACCACCCAATCAGCAATAATTTCAAGTCACTGTTTTATATGATTATTAGTTATTTTCAAGTAAATGCTAATTGCAATCTTTTCAGCAAAATAGTAAAAAGGCAAACGTTTGCGCAAGCTTGGTATTCTTGATGCCTCTATCAAGGAACTTAAATGCAAAACTGCCTACGGGATCACAATGAGAGTTTCCTATAGGAAATTTTGTTTTGCACGACGCAAATACGGGTTGTATGTTACGCAAATGTTGAAGTCGAAATAACGATAATAAACCACTCTTGCTATACCCAAAGTAGACATGTGCAAAGCACAGGCTGAAATGGGCAACAATGAGAACTGGACGACAACACATGACACGGACTAACCATTACCTCGGTATCCGTGATGCTTAACCTACAAAGCAAGGATACGTGCGATGAGTCATAGCATGTTTGACCTGTTTAAAATTGGCGTTGGCCCTTCAAGCTCCCACACTGTGGGTCCGATGTTGGCAAGCGCTCGATTCGCTTCTGCGTTACGTGAAAATGAACGGCTCCACAATGTGGAGAATGTGCGTGTCGAACTTTATGGTTCGTTGGCGCTCACCGGAAAAGGCCACGCAACCGATGTTGCTTGTGTGATGGGATTAATGGGGGAATGGCCAGATAGCATCAACTCAGACGATATCCCTACACTGGCCGCCATGGTCAAAGGCAGTAAAGAACTGCCTTTAGATGGTCATCGTTTTATTCCGTTTGATTGGGATACCGATCTGGTCTTCCATTTTGACCAAGTGCTCCCCGAACACCCTAACGGTATGACGTTGACAGCCTTCGGTGAGAATGCTGAAGCCCTGCTCTCTCGGACCTATTTTTCGGTTGGGGGAGGCTTTGTTGTAGAAAAAGGTGAAACGGATGCGCTGGCCTCTGATTTCAAGCCGCCTTTTCCATTTACCAGTGCCGTTGAACTGTTGGCACATTGTGAGAAAGAAAAAAAATCGATTGCGCAAATCATGTTTGTGAACGAACTCGCTCGAGCAAAACATGAGGATAAACACGCAACCATCGACACAATAAACCAAAACATTGAAGCCATTTGGCAAGTGATGTTGTCTTGTATTGAGCGCGGCATTGAACAAGACGGCGTGTTACCTGGCGGATTACAGCTCAAACGACGTGCTAAGAATCTACACGATCGTATTGTAAAGAAAGATACCGATGGCTTGCCCGTGGACACCAACGATTGGGTCAATATGTACGCCATGGCAGTTAACGAAGAAAACGCCGCGGGCGGTCGTGTTGTCACAGCACCAACCAATGGCGCTGCAGGTGTCATCCCAGCAGTATTGGCGTACTACAACAAGTTTGTTGCGCCAAACAATGTTGAAGGCATCCGAACGTTTTTGGCGACAGCCGCTGCGATTGGTTCGCTTTACAAAACCAATGCGTCTATTTCAGCTGCCGAAGTCGGTTGCCAAGGTGAAATTGGCGTGGCGTGCTCAATGGCAGCTGCTGGATTAGCCGCGGCGATGGGGGCGACACCAGAACAAATTGAAAACGCGGCGGAAATCGGCATGGAGCACAATCTTGGCCTGACGTGTGACCCTATCAATGGTTTGGTGCAAGTACCCTGTATTGAACGAAACACTATGGGCGCAGTGAAAGCGATTAACGCGACTCGCTTAGCGCTCAATGGTGACGGCAGTCACCATGTTTCGCTTGATAGCGTGATTAAAACCATGCACGAGACGGGTCTCGACATGATGAGTAAGTACAAAGAAACGTCCCAAGGCGGGTTGGCAACGAACGCCATTGCCATCAATGTGGTCGCTTGCTAACCGATGTTGATGTGAAAAAACCTGACCAGCACGAAGAATTTATCGGTGTTCAGAGGGAAATGCTGAACACCAAGGAAGCCCAAATTTTCCGCTGTATGTATAGCGGACAACAATTAACTCGTTTCATACGGAGATGTAAAAATGGATGCAACCCTGAAGTTTTCTAAGAGCCATGAGTGGGTAAAAGACAACGGCGACGGCACTGTCACTGTTGGAATTTCTGATCACGCACAACAACTTCTTGGCGATGTCGTTTTTGTCGATCTGCCGGAAGTTGGTAGTGATGTAGAAGTCGGCGAAGGCTTTTCTCTCGTAGAATCAGTAAAAGCAGCATCGGATATTTACGGCCCAGTAAATGGCGAAGTGCTTGAAGTTAACGAAAATCTGGATGACAGCCCAGAGTTGGTTAACGAAGAACCTTTCGAGGGCGGTTGGATTGCAAAAATCAAGCTCGCAGATGACAGCAACCTTGATCATCTGATGAGCGCTGAAGCATACCTAGAAACTATCGAAGACTAATTCAGGACGCAGGTCATGACAGAATCACGCCTACTCGATCAACTGCAATCTCACAATGAGTTTGCCACTCGCCACAATGGTCCACGCGAATCCGATCAGCACGAGATGCTGAAAACGGTAAACGCCACCAGCCTCGAACACTTGATTGAAGAAACAGTGCCTGCTGCCATCCGTTTGGCTCAGCCGCTGGATCTTGACGACGCTCTGAGCGAAGTCGCTATGCTGCAAAAGCTAAAAGCGATTGCTAGCAAGAACATCATTAAGCGAAGCTTTATTGGTCAAGGTTACTATGGCACTCACACGCCAAACCCAATTCTGCGCAACGTGCTTGAAAATCCGGGTTGGTACACGGCTTATACCCCATACCAACCTGAAATTTCCCAAGGTCGTCTTGAATCTCTGCTGAACTTCCAGCAAATGGTGATGGATTTGACCGGCATGGATCTCGCAAACGCATCACTGCTGGATGAAGCGACAGCTGCTGCAGAAGCCATGACCCTGTGTAAACGTGGCGGTAAGAGCAAAAGTAATACCTTCTTCGTGGCTGACGACGTTCACCCACAAACACTGGACGTGATTAAGACTCGCGCACAATTTATGGGTTTCGACGTCGTTATTGGTGCAGAAGACACGCTGCCGACCCATGATGTCTTCGGTGCGCTTCTTCAATACCCTGGCACAACGGGCCAAGTGCGCGATTTGACTGCGCTTATTGCATCGGCTCAAGCGAACAAAACATTGGTTGCTGTGGCGACTGACCTTCTCTCGTTAACCTTGTTAAAAGCGCCGGGTGAAATGGGCGCTGATGTTGTCATTGGTTCGGCACAACGATTCGGCGTGCCAATGGGCTTTGGTGGTCCTCACGCGGCCTTTATGGCCACGCGTGACAAGCTGAAACGCACCATGCCGGGCCGTGTTATTGGCGTATCTGTTGATACTAAAGGCCACCAAGCATTGCGCATGGCGATGCAAACTCGCGAGCAACATATTCGCCGTGAGAAAGCCACGTCTAACATCTGTACGGCGCAAGCACTTCTGGCGAACATGGCAGCTTTTTACGCGGTTTATCATGGTCCACAAGGCCTGAAGAAGATCGCACGTCGTGTACATCATTTGACGGCTTTGGCAGCAGCAGCATTTAACCACGCAGGCGTCGCGCTAGCGCACCATGATTTCTTCGACACCATCGCGTTGAATACTGGCTCGGACACTGACGCTTTGTTCCAAAAAGCACAAGACGCTGGTTTCAACCTGCGCAAGCTAGATGGTCAACTGAGTATCAGTTTCGATGAGACAACCACACTGGAAGAAGTGAATGCACTGGTTGCAGCACTGACTGACGAATCAGACGTTGCGCCGTTCGCTTCTTCTGTGGAAGCAGACGAATTCGCCGCGATTCCAGAAACGTGCCGTCGCACTAGCGATTACCTGACTCACCCTGTGTTTAATACACACCAGAGTGAAACCCAGCTAATGCGCTACATGAAGAAGCTGGAAAACAAAGATTTTTCTTTGACTCACGGCATGATCCCACTAGGCAGCTGCACCATGAAGCTAAACGCAGCCGCAGAAATGATCCCTGTTACTTGGCCAGAATTCGGCGCATTGCACCCGTTTGTTCCTGCGAATCAAGCGTTAGGTTATGGCGAACTGGCAACGTCGTTGAACAAGATGCTTTGTGAAATCACAGGCTACGATGCCATGTCGCTTCAACCAAATTCTGGCGCGCAAGGCGAATACGCGGGTTTAATCGCCATTCAGCGTTATCACGAAAGCCGTGGCGACACGCACCGCAATGTTTGCCTGATCCCAAGCTCTGCACATGGCACGAACCCAGCATCAGCCTCGATGGTTTCCATGAAAGTGGTCGTTGTCGGCTGTGATGACAATGGCAACATCGATTTGGCGGATCTGAAAGCGAAGATCGAAAAACACCGCAACGAATTGTCATGCATCATGATCACTTACCCATCTACACATGGTGTATATGAAGAAGCGGTTCAAGAAGTGTGTGAATTGGTTCATGAAGCAGGCGGTCAAGTTTACCTTGATGGCGCTAACATGAACGCACAGGTAGGTTTGACCACGCCAGGCTTTATTGGCTCTGACGTGTCTCACCTTAACCTGCACAAAACCTTCTGTATTCCACACGGTGGTGGCGGCCCAGGTATGGGTCCAATCGGTGTGAAATCGCACCTTGCACCCTTCTTGCCAGGCCACGTAGAAGACGGTTCAAACTTCGCGGTTTCTGCTGCGCAGTTGGGCAGTGCGTCTATCTTGCCAATATCTTGGGCATACATTGCCATGATGGGTGAGCAAGGCCTAACAGAAGCCACCAAGATCGCTATCTTGAGCGCGAACTATGTGATGGAGCGTTTGCGCCCTTACTACCCTGTCCTGTACCGCGGTACACATGGTCGTATTGCGCATGAATGCATCATTGATATTCGCCCACTTAAAGACGCGTCAGGCATCAGTGAAGAAGACATCGCGAAACGCCTGATGGACTTTGGTTTCCATGCACCAACCATGTCGTTCCCTGTTGCGGGCACACTGATGATTGAGCCAACGGAAAGTGAAGACAAAGCAGAGCTAGATCGTTTCTGTGATGCAATGATCGCTATTCGTGAAGAAATCGCAAAAGTACAAGATAGTGAATGGCCGCTGGAAAATAACCCATTGGTCAATGCACCGCATACGCAAGCTGATCTGATGTCGGCAGAATGGGAGCGTCCATACAGCCGCGAGCAAGCCTGTTTTCCTAGCGTACAAGCGAAGGCAGCCAAATACTGGCCAACGGTAAATCGTGTCGATAACGTCTACGGTGATCGTAACCTGATTTGTTCTTGCCCTAGCATTGAAAGCTACGTGGAAGAGTAATCCACTTGTTTCATTAAGCGCTGCAGAACGATATAAAAAGGGCCATCGAATCCGATGGCCCTTTTCTTTTTGATCAAAATCTATCTTTGTCTAGATAAAACAACGATCAATAAGATAAATAAAATCAATAAGATAAACAAAATAAATAAGATAAACAAAATCAATAAGATAATGGGTAAGATGACGATCTTGTTCAATATCTGAAAGGTAAATACTGGAGGCTAAAAATACACGTGATGGCAGCAAGAGGGATGATACCCATTATGGCTGGTATGGCAAAAAATCAGCCATACACGATTCAATACTAAATACACTCAATGTGCAAAAACGGCGTTAATCTCGGCAATCTCTTCATTACTGAGATATTGCAGGTTTTCATTTGGAGTTTGTAATCTTAGTGCTGCCGTTTCTTCCAGCTCTTCAAAGTTATACATAGCATCTTTAAGGTTTTCACCCATGACAACTAAACCCGCATTTGTTGTCAACAAAGCATGATGCTGTCTGGCTTTTTCTGCCAGCATACAAAACTCATTACTCACTCCATTGTTATCAGTGACCGAGACTCGAGGTAGTATCGGCGTTCGCATCGCAACAAACGGCGCAAACGCAGGCAAGACGTTCTCCGGATTAAGGCTCTCGTTGTCTGCCAGTTTTGAAATGTGTTTGGAACGCATAGAAACAATGGCGCGATACTTGGGATTCGCACGATAGATAGCCAAGTGGTACTCAACATCCCATTGCGGTTTCTCTCCGGATATTAGTCGACCTTCTAGAGACATTAATGAAAGCAACTGTGGTCGCAGCTTTCCATGACCCAAACCGTTTGGCGTCATCAAGACTGTGTCATCACTCATCAACACAGAGAGATTACCTCGCCCCTCTACACCTTGTCTGTGTAAAAAGAGTTCGCGGCTGTAATCAACGAGCTGCTTCCGTAGATTACCCTGCTCTAACATGTCTCATCTCCAACCAAGTAATTGTCACTGCCAAAAATATCGTGTACGTCTATTGCGTCGGTCTTGCTTCAATCAAGCCTGTAATACCTTTCAGTAAGGCAATCAAATCTTCCGAGGAACGCTGTAAGTACGCTTCATGAGTATGTTTCGCCGTTTCTTTATCACCACGTTCAATTGCGCTGACTAAATGTGAGTACGCATCAACTGAATCCCAAGGCGTTGCGCCTAATTTGGAAACCATTGCCCGTACACGGCGAGATTTATCCATCATGCGCTGCATGAGCAATAAAAAGGTTTTATTGCCTGTTAACCGGATCAGCGACATACGAAAACCCGCTTCATGCCTCACCCACTTAGTGTGGCTTTGCTGGTCACGTGCGTCATGAAGTCCTTGCAGATGAAATCTTAAGGTATCCCAACGTTTTTCATCCAGCGTTTGGAGGTCAAGATGACTAATGGCAAATAGCTCCAACGCGGCAACCACCTCAAGCACCTCATTAAGCTCATCCAAGGAGATAGGCTTGATATAGATGCCACGTCTTGGCACTGGCTCAACCAACCCTTCTTGCGCCAACCGAATACATGCTTCCCTCAGTGGCGTACGTGAAACGTCGATACGACGTGCCAGCGCCTCTTCGAGGTAGTAACTCCCGACTTCAAGTTCATTGGACAAAACCATTTGCCTGACAGCCTGATATGCCGTTTCTGTCAGCGTTCTTCTCATCACCATCCTTAACATTCATGCGCTTCGCTGTGGAAGATGCCTCCCCCGAAAGACTCGCATTGCGTCATGACCATTTATACGTATTTCGTACTTTATGTATACATTGATAGTTTTGTCAAAAAGTGAATATTTCGCAAGTTGAAGACACTTATTAACTTATATACATCAATAAATGAGAGTCTTATCACTTAAATCATCAATCTCAAGTCATAGAAATCATAGGTCATCTTTTAGATGATTAGAATTCTCATATTTTTAATGTATACATTAAATTGTCTTTTGGAGCCGCTAGAAATACGTTACATGGATAGAATGAGGAATGGATAGACGAATAGAGGGAGAGTCTAAGCAAGGGCGGCACTGAAGGGAGAGAACAATTAGCCTCTGATTGAATCCGATACGGTTAAAATACCTCCATATTTTCACTGTTCTATTGATACAGATCTCAAAAATAGGCCTTTAGACTACCGATTCATTCGGCAAACCGTAGTCTGAATACTCCTTTGCAGCACAAAACATCAGGATGATGAAATGTTGCAGTAGAGTATCTCTAGTAAGAAACCAAGGAGGGCGAGATGGCAGAACAAAACGATACGCTTTATTGTGAGGACTGTGGGCAGGTAACGCTCCATATGCACATCCAACTCGAGCCACGAAAAATTTCCCCAGACAGCACCTTCTTTCAACGTGCCACGATTGTTCTTTCGAACTCAATGGATTTAATGCTCGGCAGCGCCTACGAACAATGCACATGCTGTGGTTCAACATTTGGGTACACAGACAGTATTGGCGGCATCTAATGGCGTTAAGCGCGCTTAGTGACCTGCTCAATAACAACGGCTTTAACGCGACAATGAAAAATGGGAATGTCCGCGTGCATTCAGGTTGGGCGGTGTTGCCGATTACCATTAAGCACGACATCGCCAAAGACATGCTTGTCGTGGCATACAATCAAACCGGTCAATTGCTTGTCGCTATCCTCTTTGTTATTCAGTGCTTCATATTCCTAGGCGCTGGCGCATTTTTCTCAGCTGGGCTTGCTGGGTCTGTTGTGTTTTTGTGTGCGATGAATGTTGTTTTGACTGACTCTTCGGCCAAAGAAATACGCCAACACTTACGGCAAATGGCCCTTCCTCAGCAAGACATTTAATCCTTTCTCTCATCCTACTAAGAGCCAAGTTCCTTTTGGACGAGGCCTTACATCAAAACGTCTTGACGCTGCTGGGCGTAAATCGAGCAATTTTGTTCAAGTTTTGATGCCCTTCGATGCTTATACTTTGCCAAGATGTTAAATCGGCACACAGGGGAATCGACGTGAACGCAGAGAATCACTTTCATTTTGCTAACAGCAAACACCTTGATGGTGTCTCCGTACTTGATGCCAATATGCGTGAATTTGCCTACGATAAGCATGCCCATGAAGAGTTCTCGATTGGCGTGACATTACAAGGCCGCCAAGATTTTTTCTGTCAGGGGGCGTACCACAAAAACCCCGCTGGCTGTGTGTTGCTGTTTAATCCTGAAGATGTCCACGACGGCAGTTCAGGCGGTCAACAAGATCTTGAGTACCTGATGTTGTATGTGCATCCCAAAAGCGTAGACAGTCAGTTCAAGGCACTTGGTGTGCGTGACCCCAACCATCTTCGCGTTGAAGGTTGCCGTCTTGATAGCTTGGCGCTGCGCAACCAAGCATTGATGATGTCTTCGTTAATCAAAGATAAACAAAGCACTCGCATTGAACAGGAATCAGCGCTGTTTCAGCTTTCTCATGCCATGGTGTCTTGTGCTGGGCTGCTTGACGAATTAGGCCCGTCTCGCCGACAAGATACCCTACTCCTTCGCGCCAAAGAGTTTATCCAATGTAATCTCGATAAAGACATGTCTATTGATGACATCGCGAATGCTGCATCTCTATCAAAATTCCACTTCATTCGGCTTTTTCGGGCCCAATTTGGTATCACACCACACCAATATGTTTTGAATTGCCGCATCAATGGGGCGAGAAAAGCATTGGGTTCAGGCATGCTTTCCAGCGATGTTGCCCAAGCATTCGGTTTTGCTGACAGCAGCCACTTGAATCGTCGCTTTAAGCGCGTGTATGGCATGACGCCGAAACAATATCAGATTCAGGTCCGCCAGCTACCGCCGCCGATATTCTCTACCTAGCGTCTTTTTCGCAAGCACTTACGCTCGCTATTCCATCCTATTCATCTCATTGATTTCTTCAGTAAACACACTGAGGACGTCATTTTTGCGCCTTCAATAAAGAGGTAAGATCGCCATGTTAGAACTCTGGGCATACGCTTTTGGCATCATGTACTCCCCAGGCCCTGTCAATTTACTCGGGCTTCACGGGGGTATTCACGGAAGAACAAAGCAGAATATCCCTTATTTTGTGGGGGTTGCAGCAGCAATGTTTATCTTGTTTGTCACCATGAACCTCATTGGTGGCTCGCTGGTCACTCAATCCTCGTTGCCATATTTCAGCGTGCTTGGTTGTGGCTACATTTTCTATATCGCCTACAAACTGCTAAGGGCTACTGTGACACTGACTGGGCATGATAATGAAGAATATCTGACCTTCAAAGACGGGCTCATCCTGCAACTGCTTAACCCCAAAGGCCTAATTGCAACGCTTCCTATCGTCACCATTCAGTTTCCTGCCGCAGGTATTCACGGTACAAGCAGTGTATTTTGGATCGCCGTCTTAAGCATGTTGGCCTTCGGTGCGCCAACGTCTTATTCATTAATAGGTAGTTTGCTAGGAAGACGAATTGAACAACCCATGTATTTTCGGGTGTTCAACATCGTGATGGCGTTGTTACTTGTCTTCGTTGCGTTTGAGATTGGATACCAACACGTTTATTTACCTTGGTTTGGATAAGATAAAAAAGGCCGCCTAAATAGGCGGCCAGTGTGATTCGATGTTCACTTCAACGTTGGACTGCATGTGATAGTTTCAATGTCTCTACACATCACAGAGTCTCTGCATCATTTGGTCACGTAAGAACGAACAAACTCACTGATAGCGACGAGATCGGCAATCGCAATGAACTCTTCCGTCGTGTGAACTTTTGCCATGCCTGTCGACATGTTCACCGTCAGCAGGCCTTTCTCGTTAAAAACGTTGGCGTCAGAACCGCCACCCGTAGGTTTGGTCACAGGCTCAATGCCGATTGCTTCGAACGCTGCTTTAATCGCAACAACATGTGGGTTGTCATCAGAAATACGGTAGGCGTTGTAAGAACGCGTTGATTCAATTTGAATGCCTGCACCGTGCTTTCCCGCTGCAGCTTCAAACGTCGACACCATATGCTCAACTTGTTTCGCCAGTTTGTTGTCATCCAGCGAGCGCGCTTCTGCTTCGATGTAAAGCTCAGGCATCACGATGTTAGTCGCTTGCCCGCCACGCACCACACCAATATTTGCAGTGGTTTCTTCATCGATACGACTGAGGGTCATGTTACTGATTGCATCAGACGCCACGGTTAGCGCATTGATGCCAGTTTCAGGCGCCAAGCCCGCGTGCGCAGGTTTGCCTTTGATGGTGATTTTTAGGCTTTGCTGACCCGGTGCCGTCGTAATAATCGTGCCTATTGGGCCGCCTGAATCCAAGACAATCGCTTGCTGCGATTCGATCATACTCATGTCGAAGTGCTTCGCACCTTCCAGGCCCAGTTCTTCATAAACCGTAAAAGCCACTTCAATCGTTTTGTGAGCGTCACTGCTTTCTTGAATCGTGCGTATCGCTTCCATCACAGCGGCAATACCCGATTTGTCATCGCCACCCAAAATGGTTTCGCCGTTGGAGCGAATAATGCCATCTTCAATAACGGGCTCAATGCCGTTGCCTGGCGTCACGGTATCCATGTGGCTGCTGAAAATGATGCTACCATCCAGCGAACCTTTCAGTTTCCCGTAGATATTAAAACCATTAGAGATGGCATCTGGTACCGGCAATTTTGTGACGTCAAAACCCATCTGACCCAGCTGTTCAGCCAATACTTCTGCTACGGCTTTTTCATTGCCAGATTCGCTGTCAATTTTCACCAGCTCAATAAAATGCTCAACCAGTCTTTCTTGATTAATCGTTGTCATCGGTGTGCGACTTCTTTTCTGCGAGATGAGGCAATACCATAAACCCAAATGAGGCACCGTTTAGATGGGTTACATCAATAAAATGGCCGATTTGAGAAAATGACAGACAAAAAAAGAACAAAAAAGACGGGCTAATGCCCGCCAAAGGTATGGTACCTGTTCCGCATCATTTCAGATGCTTTGTTCCTCCGACATACTTGCCAACGCTAGGCTTTTTCAACACCCGCTTCATCTTCAGAGACAATAGAGGTGTCAGATTTCGATTCGCTGATCCATTGCTGCACGGCGGGGCTGTTCATGACTTGCTCTGCGTATTTCTGCGCATCAGCAGATAACGCCACGCCATAAGTAATAAAGCGCAATACCACCGGCGCATACATGACATCCGCGATGGAGAACTCACCAAATAGCCAACCGCCTTCATTGCCAAACTCTTTCATTTGATCGGCCCATATTTGATCAATGCGGGCGATGTCGTTTAGGCATGCTGCCGACGGCGATATTTTTCTTCGACCACGAATATTCATGGGCATTTCATTTCTCAAGGCATTAAAACCTGAGTGCATTTCTGCAGACACTGCACGTGCTTTGGCTCTCTGTGCCACGTCCTGAGGCCAGCCCTTTCCATCGAGATAGCGATCATTCACATATTCACTGATTGCCAACGAATCCCACACCGCGATGTCACCGTCCACCAGCACAGGTACTTTCGCTGCACCTGAGTGTTTAGCGATCTCTGCGTAGAAAGACTCGGTGAAAAGCGCCAGTTCAACTTCATCAAAATCGATGTTGAAACCACGTAGTGCTAGCCAGCCGCGTAACGACCACGTTGAATAATTTTTGTTTGCGATGATGAGTTTCATTGCACACTCCTTTGCATTGATAGGGGATGAAGACAGAACCAGTATGCTAGGTTGCAGTGAAGGTTTCTAACGCATAGTCTTGATACCTTGTATTTGAATTGTTGATGCTAAGGATTTGCAAATATGGATATTGATTCACTGAGAAGCTTCTTAGCCATCGTCGATACAGGCAGTTTCACTCGTGCCGCAGCACAAATTCACCGCACGCAATCAGCGATCAGTATGCAGATAAAGCGGCTTGAAGAAGAGCTGGGCAGCCCGCTTTTTGACCGAGAAAAACGGCCTCTTAGCCTTAGCTTTGCTGGTCAGCGCCTTGTCAGTCATGCGCGGCGTTTAATCGCTGGGCACGATGAAGCGCTGGAAGCATTCAAGCGCGAAGATACCTCTCGCCCGATACGAATTGGCTGTCCCGATGACTACGCAGAATCTTTGTTACCCGACTTTATTAGCACACTGCGGTCACGCATCGGTGAGCAAACCTTCGATGTGCTTTGTGCTTCTAGCACACGCCTAAGACAACGTTTAGATAGCGGTGAATTAGACATGGCAATCCTCACCCGTTCACCCGATTCTGACGAAGGTTGGCTGCTCAAACATGATAAAGGGGTATGGGTGTGTGGCAGCGATACAAGCTTGCTTCATCGCAGACCTTTGCCCATCGCCTTGTTCGATAAGAACTGTAAGTTTCATTCCACCGCATTGGATGGGTTAGGCAAATTCGGGATCGAGGTCGATTTGGTGGCGTTTACCACCAGCGCTTCAACCCTTCATGGTTTAGCCCGCGAAAACCTTGCTATTTCCGCCATGGCGGCCAGCAGTGTGCCGCTAGATTTACAGCTCATTGATAGTGGGAGTCTTCCGCCACTGCCTGCGGTTGATATTGTCGTCGTTACCGCAAGCCGCTCACACCCATTGATCACACCGTCAGTAATATCACAAATATCTCAGGCGTTTTTGGTCCAAGAGCAGAGTCATATGCACATCGCCTAGCTTTGGAACAGGTCTAGGTCTAGGTCTAGGTGAGGAATTCATTGCGATTTTTCCCGCGATCAAAAACAAAAAAGCAGCGAATTCGCTGCTTTTCTATTTTTGAAACCTTGAGCCACTCACTCTGTGGTCACTGGCCAAACGACGACGTCATTAACGACTTAGCGCCAAGTAAGCCCCAGCACCAATCATGATGGATCCCGCACCACGGTTCATTCGCCTGACTGCTTTTTCGGTTCGAAGTAATTTCGCCGCTTTCGCCGCGCCAAACGCCACCAGCATTGCACCACTCATTAATGCAATGGCTGCCAGCACATTAGCCAATACCACATCTGCCATGCTGAGTACGGTCAAATCCATAAACGTGGGCAGGAAAGCGATATAGAACAAAATCACTTTCGGGTTGGAAGCCGAAATCAAAAAGCCTTGGATGAAAGCAGACAAGTGCCCTTTCGTTTTCTCTTCCGGCGAATCTGACATCGAAGCCAGTTGTGGTAACGCACGAAACATTTTGTAGCCGAGATAGATTAAATACGCCGCGCCCATGAAACGGATAACCGTGAAAAGTTCAGCATAGTTTTCAGCAATGGTTGCCAAGCCAAAACAGGCCAACGTCAGATAAACCAGATCACTCACCACCATGCCCGCAGCCAGTGCTGTGCAATCACGCGCCCCCTTTACCATGGCACGCGCAAGAATGGCAAAAACCCCCGGCCCCGGAGTCAATACAAAGATAAAAATAGCGAGCGTAAATGTAACCGCGCCTTCGAGAGACATAGCTCTTCCTTTCGGCATTCAATAATTTTCAGAAATTACCAGAAATCGTAGGGTTACTCGAGAGGAGTTTTGCATGAATTGACAGACTATTGCTCACAATCTCCAGCTCCCTGACTTAAGCCGAAACAGCGAGACATTCATTGAATGATCTCGCTGCTCTCATGGTATGGCCTAATTGATGGCTGAATTGTGCTGAATGAATAGCTTACCTAAACGTATTCCAACACGTCTTCTTGACCCTCTTTTGCTACAGAATAGCGGTTTTTACCACTGGCTTTAGCGTGATACATGGCTTTGTCCGCCTGTTCAATCACCGTGCTCAACGATGTCCTGTCATCGGAAGCCCAAAAACGCACACCTATACTCGCACTGATTTTCGGTTTACAACTATTGATGACAATGTCTTGATTCAACCTATCGAGAATACGCGTCACGATAGGGTGAACGGTCGTCATATCATAAATGGCGATAAGGAATTCATCTCCCGCCAAGCGAGAAACGAAATCGAGACGAGAAACACTGGCTTTCATCCGACTTGCCACCACTTTTAGCAGTTCATCACCCACCTTGTGTCCATATTGGTCATTCACCGCTTTGAAACCATCCAGATCAACAAATAGGACATGCATATCTCGTCCTTTACTGTGTATCTTCACCAGTTTTTCGAACGCGTGAGCGCGGTTAGCCAACCCTGTCAGTACATCATGGTTAGCAATATGGCTAAGGCGTTTATTTTCTAGTTCGACCGACTGATCCACAATCGACACCACAAAGCCTTCAACCTTTCCACGGTGATCCGTCAGTGTCCGCACGGTGACTTGACATGGAATATAATGGCCAGCCGCTGATTGCATCTTACTATTCCATTGATAGCTCCCCGACGTTATCAATGTTTTTAAGCCACCAAAAGTGACATATCCCAGGTCACCCGCTGAGAGATCTTGCCAGTGGTGACTGACCCCAAACTTTCTGATGCTGGCTGTATTCTGTGTTTTGATGACAAGTGAACGCGACAAAACTAACGTGGCATCTTGGCTCTTATCGAAGATCAATTCCGCCAGTTTTCGACGTTGTTCTGCTTCTCGGTCAGCGGTGATGTCTTCAAACTGCAACAAGGAGTGCTGTGCGGACGCCATCGGATGAGTGCTGATTGAGAATACCGCACCTGTTTCAATGTGAACCAATTCCACGTTTTTCAATGGCAAGTGCTCATCAACTGCTTTTGATATCGCCATGATGCGTGAAACCGGCTCGAACGTTTCCAGCAACTGTTCAAGATCAGTGGGGGAGCAGCCAAAACGGTTTAACTGCATTGCCGCCGCAGGGTTGTAATACGTGACTTTGTCACCTGGAGAGATCACGATGACGCCATGCTCCATGGTATCGAGTACTTGGCTGATATAACGCCCTTTTTTCTCCAACTCTTGCAGCGTTTGTTTTAGCTGATTGTCGCGCTCAGAGAGATTCGTCACCATCTCATTAAAACAGGCGGTGAGTTGGCCCAGCTCATCATTATGACGCACAGGAATAGTTCGACTTAGCACACCCAGACGAACAATCGATGACATAGACTGATGCAGTGAACCCAGGGGGGATGCGACGATTTGGTGTAGAAACTGTGCAAACAGCAACGAGAACACAGACAAAAATCCCGTACCGACAGCCAGGTACACCAACAACATGCGATGCTCACTGTCGATGGTTTCACGAGAAATATAGAGCTCTATTTTCCCTAGCGTCTCTTTACCCAAAATGATTGGCCTGACCACATACTCAACGGCGATGTTGGTACATGCGATAGTGCCATTTTGAGATCCGCAATCTGACGGTAACCTCATGAACGAAACAAACTCAATCTGCTCGGGAGACACAACCCGTGCAGCAATTAAATCGGGATCAGCGCTCAGCGCCATCAGTTGCTCTCGGCCTGTTTCTTTGTCACTAAATGCGATGGCGGCGGTCAGGTTGCTCGCTGCCGCGTTAGCCATCACAGTTGCACGACTAATCAAACTTTTTTCGAGATTCTTACCCACAATATGATCGACAGCCACCCCAAGCACAACTGCGCCGCCGGTCATTAATAGCCATGTTGGCAGGATAAACTTCACCCTCAATGGGAGGTTGTTCAAAAAACGAAAGATCATGCATTACCCTCCACATCAATGACGGCGATTGAAAGCAACTGAGAGCGCAATGTAAACGGCGTACCCAATAAGTTTTTCAGGTTTACTAAGGGTTTGACTCGGTTATTTACTTTGATAAAGGCCACCATGCCGCCAGCAGCAGTGAAGCTTTCGCCTTCTCCGACAATCAACGCGTCAGGAAAGCGAGTACGTAATGCCGCAATTCGAGCCGCGGCGCTTTCAGTGGTGTAAACAATGTGGCAGCCTAAAACGTTGTCATCCCCTTGCGTAATATCGCGAAAGTTTGCCTGCTCCGGCTTTTGTGTAACGACATCTTGCAAACGTCGGCTCACGACGCTGTTCCCGTCTACACAAAATTGATAGCGACCATTTTGGGGTTGACGGTCTTTCCAATCAGTCAAAAATGCAAATCGAAATAGGTACACAGCTTTCAGATCTTCATCTCGAAAATCACTCGCACGCACCCCTAAACTGACCATCATGACAATCGTCAACAAGAGCCAGCTTATTCTTCGCGAGAAAGTACGTTTCGCCAAATCAATCATTCAAAAGCGCAACCCAATCAAATTGTCTTTATTTCCATTGCCAATCGACTTCTAACCAATATTGTGTGCCGTTATTAAAACCCCGATAGCTTTCGGGAAACTCGTTCACTTGGTCGTTGAACAAGCTTTCTGCGCTCAAAGTAACAAGCGGCATATGTTCAGATGCTTGCCAGCCGATCACCATATCCCACGTTAATACTTCTGGCCACGCGTAGTACTCATCATCCTGAAGCACGTCATCAGGATTGCTGGCATGTACATAGTTAAGGACGTTAGTCACCCACCATTGCGACGTGATGTCCCACATGATCAGGGCATTGGCTAAATGCACAGGTTCATTTTCGTAAGAACGCATTGGGAGGTCCGTCGAAGAACAGATCGCGCCGTGACAATCCGCTTTGATTTCGCGATAACTGTAACTCGCATTCACTTGTACCGCTGAAGATGGCTGCCATTTCATGCTCAACTCACCACCGTAGGTCTGAGAACTTAGCGGTGCAATGTGTTGATATTGGAATACGTCAATGATCGTTCCAACGGTTCCAGGAGATGAATTCTCAGGAAGGAAAACGCGTTGTGAATTAATCAACTGCCAAGCAGTAATACCGTCCTCTTCGCTATAGAACAAATTAGCATCAAACTGGAAGCGATTTCCTTCCCAGAAACGGTAACCCAGTTCGTATGTATCAACATTCTGAACAGGAAGATCCTCGTTTCCATGATTCTCAATGATCTGAAGGTAATCAACTGGAATGCAGTTTGGCGGTGTGCCTTGATCGCAAAATGCCAAGTTACTTCCATAAGCGTTTTCGTGAAAATCCGTCGTGCGCCCTTGGCGCGCAGGCGTCACCACTGCCCTTCCCCAACCCGCCCATACTCGTTGATTATCACCAACGTCTTGCATGACACGTACCTGTGGCTGAGAGAAGGTCTCACTGACCATATTGAAGTACTGCCAACGGTTACCCAGCATCAGTGACGTCGTGGCTGTCAGCGGATAGGTGTAGTTGAAGTACGCCGCAGCGCTTTGATTCACGAAACCGGGTTCGTCTGCGACACGCACATACGGCGAGGTATAAATTTCATTTTTCTCATACGGGCGGAAATATTCGTCAATCAAACGATAGTCAAAACCCACCGTCAGTTGCCCGCCCCACACGTTGTTGTCGCTGTAGCGCGTTTCCGAGTCGATACGTGTGAAATAGGCGTTACGATCCGAGCTATCGCTATTGCTATAGGTCAGCCAGAATTGCTGCTCCCACTGTTTGGAATCACCTAATTCTTGCAAGAACTTAACGCCGGCAAAATACTCTTCCGCCAGCATTTCAGTTTCATAATTGACGTAATCTGGAGCATCGACACCGGGCGTCAAAAAGTGTGGTTGATAAGAACCCCAGTTGTAGTCTTCACGAGAACGAATGCCGCCAAGCTGAAACGACACCTCTCGGTCATTTTTCTGATAGTCACCACGTACACCAAAGCGCTCGGTTTGAACACGAAAGTGCTGTATCGGCTGGACGCGTCCTTCATCACTGGTCCATGGCATGTGTTCAACAAGCTCGGCGTACCCACTCATATAGAGATTATCGGTAACCTGACCACCATGATGAATTCGCGCTTCTTTGTAATGGTAATTACCTACCGAGGCGGAGACTTTATTTCGTGGCGCATCTTCAGCATCATAGGTAATGATGTTCACGACCGCATTCACGGCGTTGCCGCCCCAAATCGTACCAACAGGACCCATGACCACTTCAATACGTTCAATGCTGTCCAAACTAACGGGGATCAAGTCCCAGTCCACGCCAGAAAACATGCCGTTAAACACACTGCGCCCATCCACCATCACTAGCATGGTGTTACTCAGCGTTTCATTGGGTGAACGAGCAGCAATACCCCAGTCATAATTCGAGTATTTTGCAACATGCAAACCGGGTGCAAGAGTCAGTACGTCAGCCACAGAGCGCGCACCAGATCGTTGAATTTCTTTCGAGGAAATAACATGCACAGCAGCTGGAATATCCGCCAGGCTCAATGCCGTTCGCGTTGCTGATACCACTTTGGTTTCTGAAAGCGACTCAAGTGGCATATCCAAAAGGTCACTTAAATCGGTATCCGCAAAGGCTGGAGATGATATTTGCAAGCTTAAACATGCAGTAGTCACTGCAAGACTGACTTTAAGCATAATGTGGTTCCAGTATATAGACGCAGATGCCACGCCACCTGTAGCGTCCGGCTACAAGCGTCATATCCACGAATGAATGCATTGGCTGCAATTCGCTTAGCCATTACATTGGCAATTTGGATTACAGTGTATTTTTACGCATATTATACGTGGGACTTTTGAAATTCTGTACAGCAACAGTCTGAAAATATGTATTTTATTCACTAGTCTGTGAGTGAAAAGCAACCCGCGGCATTAAAATGACTTCAAGCGTAATAAAGCGTCAGTTTTACGGCGATATTTGCACAAAAAAAACACCGATGAACCGTACTTTCTGGTGAGTGGATATAACGCGAATTGAAGGCGCTTTTTTAAGGCGGGTTTTTACACCAAGCCTTTCAGTTTTGCTAAACCGTAAGCCGCAATGGTCACAGTGTCTTTAATCTCACCGTCTACAATCATGCGCTCAAAATCAGCAACCAGAAAAGCTTGTGATATAAGATCTTCTTCTTCGTCATCAAGTTGTTTTCCCACTTCACTGAGCTGGCTAGCAAGATACACATGGCAAGTCTGGTTAAGGAAGCCATAAGCCACAAACTGCGCACCGACATACACCATGCTTTGCGCCTGCATGCCTGTTTCCTCGCGAAGCTCTCCCTTTGCCAACTCAGCATGATCTGCATCTGGGTTTGATTCCCATGCCCCTTGGGGAATTTCCCAACAGCGCTGTTGCACCGTATAACGATATTGCTGCACCAAGTGAATCAGCCCGTTATCAATGGCGAGAATCGCTGCGCAATCCGGTTTATCAACCACACCATAAATGCCTTCAGCGCCACTGGGTCGAAGGATTTTATCTTCCCGCACTGTCATCCATTTGTTCTGGTATACGATCTTACTGTCGAGTTGCTTTATCACAGGCTTGTCCATTCGCTAAGGCGCATTTGCTTCGATGTTCAGCCCTCAAGATTATCAGGGTTATTCATTGAGTAAACTTGCTTGATGCAAGGTCGCGATCCGCTCAAGTAATTGAAGCGATGTTTGGTGCTCATCTTCTGAGTGTGCTGTGCAGGCATCTGCGACAATGTGAACGGAATAATCTCGGTCGTGGGCATCTCTGGCAGCACTTTCAATTGCCCATCCTGTGCTAACGCCACAGAGGAACACACTGTCGATTTGATTCGCACGTAAAATGGAATCCAACGACGTATTAAAGAAAGGATTCACGCGAGGTTTTACCACCACAAGATCAGAGTTCTGCACATCCAAATCATCATGGAATTGCGTTCCCCACGCGTCCAACTGGAGCGCCCCAATTTCGTTCGCTTTACCAAACATAGGAGAACGTTTAGGTTGGTCTTGATAGCTAGGGTGAAAACCCACTTTGATAAACACCAACAGATGATGATGTTCACGCGCCCATCGAATCGCGACGTTTGCATTTGCAATCACTTGCTTTTGCGAAACCTGAAGCGCGCAACTGGGGATTTTTCCCTGCGGATGAACAATGTCGTTAATAAAGTCGATAACGATAAGTGCGTTTAGCATAGCGCCCCATCCTTTACATAATTCACGAATTGATCAGTATAGACACGCCGTACGGAAAACCGAGTACCATTGAAACCAAGCAGGGAGAATTGCACTCAAACAGCACGTTTGAGAGCTGATAGTCACATTGATCCACTTGCGAAAATTTTGATTCGTGATATTTTCTTGCCAAATTTTCTAAATTGGAAATACGACCATGCCAAAGGCAAGTGACATCAAAAAGAACGCAGTTATCGAACATGGCGGCAAAGTGCTTGCGGTTAAAGACATTGCAAAGCTGACTCCTGCTGGCCGTGCAGGCACTAGCTTGTACAGAATGCGTATGTACGATGTAGCAACAGGTGCAAAAGTCGACGAAAGCTTCAAAGCTGACGACATGCTGAACTTTGCTGATTTCAGCCGCCACGCAGCGGATTTCTCGTACATCGATGGTGAAGAATATATCTTCATGGACAGCGAAGATTACACGCCGTACCACTTCAACAAAGAAACCATTGCTGATGAACTGTTGTTCATTAACGAAGACACCAAAGGCATTCAGATCCTGACTGTTAGCGGTAAGCCAGTAGCGATTGAACTGCCTTCTACCGTTGATATGGTGATCACCGAGACGTCTCCGTCTATCAAAGGTGCTTCAGCGAGCGCGCGTACTAAGCCTGCCACTGTGTCTACTGGTCTGACTGTTCAAGTGCCAGAATACATCGGCATTGGCGACAAAATCCGTATCAACACCACGGAACACAAATTCATGAGTCGTGCGTAGTTTCTAAACATTACACCGATTCATCGCGCCAAATAGAAAAGCCCTGATGACTGTCTAAAGGACATAATCATCAGGGCTTTTTCGTTTATTCGCCAACCTTTGCTAAATTGCGATGTTCACTATTCTCCAGCACCTTGCAGGGAACGTTCGCTGTTTTCCACGAGACTTCTTGCCACGTATTTTTTCAATGTATTCCAGTCATTTTCTTCAATATCAATGCCATGTTTCCATGCGCGTTGTTCAGCCACTGATTGCATTTCAGCACTGATGTCTGGCACGCTGTTTGCTCGAAAAATCTCGAAAGGATAGAGTTGAATATCCACCAGCAAATCGTTTTTCTGTAGCTGTTCTTGATGCATCTTGGTTGAGAACAGCGGTTGTGTTCGCAGTTGCCCTGGGTTATCAAAATAGATATTTGGGTAGCGAAAACCGGCATTGTGCACGTAATCAACATAGTTAGGTGCTTGATCATTCCGCCACTGTGCTCTCACAGAAAGTCCTTTCCCGGCGAGCTTTAATAACTCACCAAAACCAAACCAGCGGTTATGACAATCCCGAATATGAAGCTGCACTCGCTGCCCATGAATAAGCTGCTCTAACGCCACATCAATCAATGCAGGAAAATGGCAGAGTAAACTCGCCCCACCCAGATCGACCTTGATTTGATGATCATCAGCATCAAAAACAGGCACAGGGTAATCAGTGTCCTGCTCGATTGATTCCAATGCAGCGAGGAAAAAGGACATCCCTTGCAGCCCTGCCATTTCTAAATCGACAACCATGTTGGCAATCGTTTCAGCTTCGCCACATTGCCGCTTTAAGCTGTCATAGGCTTTGGTGCAAAGCGTGACCAGCTCATTGTGGGAGACTTGCATCATGGCTGATTCTCCCTATTGGCATCGGCTTCGGGCAACAGCGGAAATAGCCAGCTTTGCTCGATATCTTCAGTCGACAATTCTGCAAACAGAGGAGCACCTTGAAATAAGGTTACGCGCACCCAGCGGTCAGAACGAGGGTCAAACTTGGTCGCACCAAACATTGATAGCTTGCACCTCAACAGATGCATAGGGCGTACTTCGCGTGACAGTACGTTTATTTGAATATCCCCCATAGGTAAATTCCCCATGGTCCATACTCGACGCGCAATGGTCCTTAAGCTCGGATAATTCAGCAAAAATCGAGCAAGAGATGCTTGCTGATCACTCTCTTTTAACGCGAGATAAAGCCGATGCACTTGGCGAGCAACGTCTAGATTCAATTCATTGTCTTCACCCGGTTCCTCGCCTCGCACCGCCATGCGTGGCTCTTCTTTATCAACCGAACGATACCAGAACCAGTATTGGCTATCAGGTTGGGAGAAGTCGATATCCATCACCCACTGATAACGTGTTTCAATCAGTGACATCATCGCCCCAATTTGAACACCTGGCGTCAACGACAAAGTCTGGTCGCAATTCATGTCTTCAGCAAACACATTCACTTGCTCAGGGTGGACTTCAAGAAGACAGGTCAGCAATATTTCCTGTGTTTCGAGGCTGAGCGATTTTGCCAACGCGTAAATACTCTCCCATTGCATTTTGGGGTTCGTTTTCGCATTAATCGTCGCGATAATATCAACAAGCTCAATCACGCTTTGTGCATTTAATGCACGCTGATTATCATCGATAGTTTCTACTTGGCACAAATGCTTGCAGGCTTTTTCAAGTAGACGGCAAACATCCGCGACACGCATTTCATCGACCGGGAGCGCCAGCACTGTTGCTAACGCCACTTCACGCTGAGTGAGCCACTTATCAACCACTCTAGGATGCGTAATAAGATAGGGCGCCATTCCTAGACCGGTGGCATTGCCTATCCCGATATATCGCTGCAGGCCCGGCGATAAGGTGACAGCGCCTTGCCCTCCTCGCTTTTCAGCGATGAAGTGAACCCAATCCAAGCTGAACTGCCGCAACAAGTAAACGGCACACATTTGCGCACTGAACGAGAGGTGAAAATCGGCGTTATCTTGCAACGTTTCGAAATCCGCAATGCCAAATTTCCCGTTGCCATACACTGCCGTGGTTCTCAAAATGTAACCCACGCTCGCGATAACAGAAGAGTCAGGTTGCTCACCGTTTGCTAACGTATCAACGATATGTTCAAACACGCGAACACTCTTGTTTGCACGAGATAACACCAACACCTTGGGCGAGTTACGTCCTGCTTCTTGCAGAGGAACGTTCTGTCTCAACTGCTCAAGCCCTTCTTGACTGACACGCCCTTTGATTAATGCGAAAGTGACATCCCATTTTTCGGCTATTACTCGGTCAATGCGTTCGTCATCAGCGATCGCGTCAGAAAAAACCACCAGCTGATAAATATGCTCTGGCGTTGCTAACTCATAAATCGCTGTGCCAAACCCGTCTTCCTGAAGATCCCATCGCTGAAGTGACAGGCACCAACCTTCGTTGGCCATTTTACGGAGCAGCGAACGAACAAAACTGATACGCGTTTGATGCATGGCACCAAGCCGATGTGGGTTCATTACCATCGCAGGATCGCGCAGTATCATTGCTGCTTTCATGACAGATTTTGCAGTCATCACTTCTTACCTATTCTCAACATCTTGGTACAGCCAACTGGCTAACAAAGCCAACACTCAGCCCTACCACTATTATTGGGAACAACCTAGGTTCAGGTTGTCCCGATATTGCATCTGTTCAGATATGGCGTATCGCGTTAATCCAATCCCTGCGCTTTTGCCATTTGCAGTGCGATTTTGGGTGCATTCCATAACGCTGGGAGAAGAATCAAGGAAACAGGCACTGCGGTAATAACGATGAAGGATTGCAACGCGGATACACCGCCAGATCCCAATGAAATCAATATAATGGCTGTTGCCCCCATCATGATCCCCCAAAAGATGCGGATCAGCGCGTTAGGTTCAAGATCCCCACTGATCACCACACTAATGGTGTACGTCATGGAGTCACCCGTGGTCACGATAAAGATCGTCGTGAGAATTAAGAACAAGATTGAAATCAGGGTCGGAAATGGCAATTGCTGTGTAATTGCCAGTAAGGATGCTGGGAGGTTGAAGCCTTCAAACGCTTTACTCACCGAGCCAGGTTCTGCCATTTCAAATGCTAGCCCTGAACCACCCACAATGGTGAACCAGAAACAGGTGATGAGCGGCGCAATAATACTGATGGTGACAATTAACTGACGTATGGTTCTGCCTCTAGAAATACGGGCAATGAAGATCGCCATCATTGGCCCATAACCTAAGAACCAGCCCCAGAAGAACACTGTCCACCAGCTTAACCAACCCATGTCTCCACGGAATGTGGCCATTGGGATGAATTTGTCTATCATGGTGCCGACACCCTGAACGTAACCATTGATGATGAAGTCTGTCGGGCCAACCAACAGAATGTAAGCCATCAGCGCAACAGCAAGAATGACGTTGTATCGACTCAAGATCTGTATGCCTCGGTTTACACCACTCAGTGCAGAGATGGTATAAATAGCGATGGCAAACAAAATGATAATAAATTGGGTGGTGAAGCCATCAGGCAGAGCAAATAATGCATTCAAGGCATAACTGATTTGCAGGCCAAGAAAACCGATTGGTCCAATCGTACCGGCAGCGACTGCCACAATGCAGCATGCGTCAATCAAGGCGCCAAGCCAACCTGTCATGGCGCGATCACCAAAGACTGGATACAGCAAAGTGCGCGGTTTCAATGGTAAACCTTTGTCATAATGCAAATGCATCAGCACGATGGTGGTCAGGGTGCCAAGAATGGCCCAAGCAAGAAATCCCCAGTGCATAAACGATTGTGCAAGTGCATTAAACGCTTGGCGCTGAATATTGCCTTCTGGCACACCATAAAGCGGTGGTGGATTAACAAAGTGCGCAATCGGTTCGGCCGCCGCCCAGAAAACGCCGCCCCCTGCGAGCAGGGTACAAAGGATAATCGCCAGCCACTTAAAACCGTCCATCTCAGGTTTGTCCATCGCCCCAAGACGTACCTTGCCCGTAGACGGATTAAACGCCAACGCGAGACCAATTAAAAAGGTGGCGAGTAGTAGCAGCTGCCAGTAAGGGCCAAAAATCTTCACGCTCCAGCTGAACCCGCTATTCACCATGCTTGAGAGCAGTTCATTATCGATGAGTGCGGTCACCACAAAAGCGGTGAGAAAACCGCCACTCAACCAGAGTACAGGGTTGTCTAACCCCAACTTTTCCCAGATATTTTGCGCCTTTGGTATCGCTGTTGTCTTCTCGTTATTGAGTAAATCAGACATCATCTATCTCCACGTTATTGCGGACTCTGCGCCTTGTCAGCGCCAATTCCTATTTCCTTGTGAGCGGGTCTAACCCGCACTGCGATTGTCAGAGTGCTGGTCGTAACCCAGCATCCAAAAAGTTGAGCCAATTACCACCCATGACCGCGGTGGTTTCTGCCTCGTTGAAGCCAATATCGCGTAATCCCTTATAAATATTTTTCATACCGCTGCTGTCGGGGAACCATGGCAATGCCGCAGGCCACCCCGCATTCGATGCCGAGCCTTCTCCATAATCGAGGCTTTTCGACCAGCGTCCGTTTCGCATCCAGTCCAGAACACTTTGAGGTTGGTTTAAACACAGATCACTGCCAATGGCTAAGTGCTCCACACCGACTTCATCAGCGGTCTCTGCAATCATCTGGCAGAAAGTTTCGAGGCTGCATTTGCTTCCATCCGGCAAATGGAAAGGATAGAGACTGAAACCGAGTAAGCCGCCGCGCGCCGTCAACGCGCGGATCACTTCTGGTGATTTATTTCTCAGCGCAGAATGCACGTTGGATGGGTTGGCGTGGCTGATACAAATGGGCCTCTCCGACAGTTCAATCGTTTCCAGCGTGGAACGTTCGGCACTGTGCGACATGTCGATCACCATGCCGACACGGTTCATCTCTTCAATGACCTGTTTGCCGAAACGCGTAATACCCGCATCTTCTTGTTCGTAACAACCCGCCGCCAGCAGGCTCTGATTGTTGTAGGTCAGCTGCATGATAAGCAGCCCCTGCTTGCGCATGACCTCTACCAACCCAATTTCGTCATCAATCGGCGAGCAGTTCTGCGCACCAAAGAAGATACCCACTTTGCCGCATTGCTTTGCCGAGCGGATATCCTCCATAGACATCACTGGCATGATCAGATCGGCATTACGTTCAAACAGCAAATTCCATTCCGCAAATCGCGTAAGCGTTTCACGGGCGTTTTCGTGGTAAACCAAGGTCGCGTGTACCGCTGTCACCCCGCTTTTTTGCAGGCTTTCAAAGTAGGCGCGATCCCAATGGCAATACTGCAACCCATCAACAATGATTTCGTTCTGATACATAGCGACTCCTTGCTCGACACGCGTAATGGCAGTCAGTCATTAATACGGGCGCTGATAAGCGGTTTTAACAACCGTGTAAAAATCACGCGCGTACTGTCCTTGTTCTCTCGGCCCAAAGCTGGATTCTTTTCTGCCTCCAAACGGGACGTGATAATCCGTGCCAGCGGTCGGTAAGTTCACCATCACACAGCCTGTTTGAGCTTGCTGCTTAAACATGGCGCTACTACGAAGACTGGTGGTCACAATGCCTGCGGTAAGGCCAAAACGTGTGTCATTAGCCTGAGCAATCGCCTCTTCCAATGACCCCACTCGCTGCACACACGCCATCGGTGCAAACAATTCCTCTTGGTTAACATCCCAGCTATTTTCAGTGTTGATGAACAAGGTCGGTGCCATGTAGTAGCCATCATGTTCAAGCGAAATTCGCTCCCCGCCCGCCACTAATTCACCGCCCAATTCTTTGGCACGTGTAACCCAGCGTAAATTTGATTCAAGTTGTTTTTCATCAACGACGGGTCCCATGAATACACCTTCTTCTAATGCATGCCCGACTTTCAGTTGGGCAATACGTTGAGTAAGTGCATCCACATAAGCATCATGAATACCGTCCATCACGATGAGACGTGATGAGGCAGTACATTTTTGTCCAGCGCCGGAAAATGAACCTGCAATGGTGGCATCAACCGCCACCTGTAAATCAGCATCATCGGCTATCACGAGTGCGTTTTTGCTACCCATTTCTAACTGACAACGCACGAAATTTGGCGCTGTTGCTGCTGCGACTTTTCGCCCAACATCAACTGAGCCCGTAAAACTGACCGCATCAATGTTGGGGCTATGGATCAAGCTATCCCCAACATTTGAGCCTGAGCCCAATACCAAATTGAACGCCCCAGCAGGCAGGCCAGAACGGTGAATAATGTCAGCCAATGCCACTGCACTGGCTGGCGTTAAATTGGCAGGTTTCCAAATCACACTGTTACCAAACGCCAACGCGGGCGCGATCTTCCAGGACGCAGTCGCTGTCGGGAAATTCCAAGGGGAAATAATGGCGACCACGCCAACGGCTTCACGGGTGACTTCCACTTGAACGCCGGGGCGAACGGACTCCGCTGTCTCACCCATTTGGCGAAGCACCTCCGCCGCGTAGTATTGGAAAAACTGCCCTGCGCGATACACTTCACCACGACCTTCCGCAAAGGGTTTACCTTCTTCAAGAGACAGCAAACGTCCTAGCTCATCACAACGCGCAATCAACTCATCCCCAATGGTCTGCAACACTTTTTGTTTTTGCTCTAACGGTGTTTTTTCCCATTTCGGCTGCGCTTCTCGAGCACAAGCGATGGCTTGTTGAACTTGTGTTTTGCTCGCCTGTGCATAATTACCCAGTGACTCTTGGATATTGGAGGGGTTGATATTTGCAACGGTGCCGCTGCCTTGGTGCCATTCGCCGCCAATATATAGGGCGCTTTCGCTGTGTTGTGTCATCTGTTATTCCTTTAATCCAAATCCAGTGTCTATTTCATTACAGCGGCATACACCACCAACTCAACCAACATGCCTTCGCGTGCCAAACCTGCAACGACCATCGCAGCCCTGTTCGGGAATGGAGCGGTAAAATATTCTGCATATATTCTGTTAACGGTAGGCAGATCATTTCTGTCTGTCACGTAAATCAATACTTGCAACACGGCGTCACTGCCTACGCCTGCCGCCTCAAGCGTGTGCATCAAATTACTCAGTGTCTGCCGCGTTTGCCCTTCAATACCGCCTTCAACCAAATCACCATCCGCATCAATGGGAATTTGAGCTGTGTAGAGCGTACCGTTATGGGTTACTGCCCATTCAAGTGGTGCTTTAGAAGCAAAAAGCGGGGTTTTCACTGCCGTGATCCCATGCCTATTTGAAGGTAATCCTGACATGCGTGTCCTTATCAATTTGTGCACTTGTTAACGATTAGTTAAATCTTGCATCACAATAATTGATAAATCGAACGGTTAATTTTTGACAATTGTTCAGTTTTACTTATCACTAGGGGCAGATAACGCAGGGAAGGGATCGCAGCGTGGATATTAAACTTCAGCAACTCAAACATTTTTCTTTAGTTGCAGAGCAACGCGGGTTTCGTGCGGCAGCTTCTAAGGCAAATCGCTCTCAAGCGGCGTTATCTACCTCAGTGAAGGAGTTAGAACGCATACTCGGTCAGACATTATTTGACGCAGGCCACAAAGCCAAGCTCACACCGTTTGGCGAGTTCTGCCTACCCAAAATCAATGACTTTCTTGCACGTTATGACGACCTAAATTCTGATTTACGCTCAGCCGCCGCCGGCCAGTTAGGGCAAGTGCGCATTGCCAGCGTCCCCTCAGTCGCTGCCAAGTTAATTCCCGGCATTCTCGCCCATTACACCGAAAGCCACCCAACGGTGGAAGTGGCGTTGATAGATGACAATGCAGCAGGCGTAGAAGCACGTTTATTGGCGGGAGATGTGGACCTCGCGTTGGGTAACTGCCTGCACATTCAAGACGAACGTATTGAATTCACCTTGTTGATGACAGATCCCTTAGGCGTTGTCTGTCTAAAGGATCATCCCCTCGCTACACTCAACGTCCCTATCGATTGGCAGGCATTACAGCCCTATCCTTTTGTGAAAAATGGCACCTGTTCTTTGTTGGAGCCAACACCAGCCAATATACTCGCCGCCAATGCACTCTACAGCGTGGAAAACATCACATCGCTTTTCTCGGTCTTGGAGCTGGGTGTTGGCATCACCACACTGCCTAAACTGGCTTTTCCTGAAAATGCGGAGCACCTTTGCTGGCTGCCTCTTTCTTCCCCTTACGTTGAAAGACAAATCGGCATATTCCGTTTGCGCGACCGATACATTTCGCCTCAGGCGTATGACTTCTTCGAACTTTGCATTTCGTCTTTAAGCACCACTGCACCCTCCCCAAGTAACCGGTGAGAGAACTAACATGATTTCTTCGGTTTAATAGGTACTTACTATCGATACCATTGATAAAACCCAATGGTATTTTTAGAAGCATCGGTTTAGGCTACGAACCATAAACAGAACAAAGGAAAGGTTTAATCATGAGTACATTAACGGTGCGTTGCCCACACTGCCAAAAAATGAACCGTATTCCCGCCGATCGCGTTAAGGACAACCCAAGCTGTGGTTCATGTAAGTCGTCGCTGATCAACGGTAAACCTATTGAAGGAACGGAAGCCAACATGGATGCCCTTATCGCATCAGGTAAGCCTGTCGTCATTGACTTTTGGGCGCCGTGGTGTGGACCTTGCCAAAGCTTTGGCCCGATATTCGAAGCCACTGCAGCACACAAAGGCGATGATGTGATTTTCGTGAAAGTGAATACGGAACAAGAGCAAGCCCTTGGCGCGAAATACCGGATTCGAAGCATTCCGACCATTATGGTGTTTAAAGACGGGAAAATGGCGAACCAAATCAACGGTGCATTACCGCAATCTGAGTTCAATGCATGGTTAGATCAAAGCATCTAACTTACTCTCGATAAATCAAAGCACTTTCTAAAGTAAAACGCCCTCTAGTGAAGGCGTTTTACTTATGGTTACATCGCTCAACCGAGCGACTTTCTTATCTCTCTGAAACGCCCCTCCCTCGCCGTCTCAATAAAAACCTCAATGTTTCTTTTCTGACTACACTTCTTATTGATAAACCAATAATTAATTATTGAATCATACGAAGTGTTAGAGGTAAAAATGAAGGTTTCCCATAAAGTTGCGCTGCTGGCGTCCTGTATTGTTGTTCTCAGTTTCTCTATTTTCTCTTGGTTTCAATACAACACGGTGAAAAATGCGCTTTATGAAAACAAGGCCCAAACGACACTCGAGACCACGTCAGCACTGGGGAACCAAGTGACCAACTGGCTAAATAGTAAGCTTGCGTTGATCGATATGATGGCTCAAACCATTGATGCCGACTTTACTGCTGAAACCATTCAAAAAACCTTTGATACTCCCCTTTTAAAAGACGAGTTCATTCTCATCTTTGGCGGCTTAGCGACCGATGGTAAATCCATCACCAATGACATGACATGGACACCAGAAAACTGGGATGCGAGAAAACGCCCTTGGTATCCGCTCGCCAAACAACATGACCGCGCAATTCTTACCGAACCTTACGCGGATGCAGGCACCAACGAAATTCTCATCTCTGCCGTGGCAAATTTCTACGACAAAGGCGAATTCAAAGGCGCGTTTGGTGGCGATTTGAGCCTCAGTTCCGTTTCTGAGGCGGTGAATACCTTAAACTTTGACCAGACTGGATACGCTTTCCTGCTCAGCGCAGATGGCAATATTATCAGCCACCCCAACACGACCTTGAATGGCAAATCTATCACCGAGTTATTTGGCGATAACGTACCGTCGTTTTCTCAAACGATGACCGAGTCCACCATCGGCGATCAACGTGTCTTTACGGTTTTTTATGAGCTTTCTAACCTGTATGGCAACAAATGGTTGATTGGCGTTGTGCTCGACAAAAATCAGGTCATGGCTGAAGCGACACAATTTGGCTGGACCGCATTGATTGCTACGATCTTCAGCGCCTTATTTTGTTCCATTGCCTTGTATTTCGGAGTGTCACGTCAACTGAAGCCGCTAGAAGGCCTCCGTCACTCACTAAGAGAAATCAATGGCGGTGAAGGTGACTTAACCAAACGCATTGTTGTTTCTGGCAATGACGAGTTTGGCAAATTGTCGATTGAGTTTAATGCGTTCCTCGAATATTTACAGAGCCTTATCGGGCAAGTAAAAAGCATTTCACTAGAGGTCAGAAAAAACACCGACTTCACTGCAGAATCAGCCTCAGCCTCATCGCAACGAATTCAAAAGCAACTTCATGAACTAGAATCACTGACTAATGCAATGGGGGAGATGTCATCTATTGCCCAAAACGTGTCTAACAACGCTCAAAGAGCATCAGGTGCCGCGCAAGAAGCGGATGATGCCGCATGTAAAGGGGTGGAAGTGGTTTCAAATACCGCCAAATCTATTTCATCATTAACCGTAGAAATGGAATCGGCGGTCGGAAAAATTAATGAGCTCTCAGGCTATAGCGACAACATTGCATCAATTCTGACGGTCATTACTGGTATTGCTGAGCAAACCAACTTACTCGCTCTCAACGCTGCGATTGAGGCAGCGCGAGCAGGTGAAATGGGACGCGGTTTTGCTGTCGTTGCTGACGAAGTTCGCGCGTTGGCTTCTCGAACACAACAATCAACAGAAGAAATCAAAAAGATGATCAGCCAACTTCAAATTGGTGTCGGCAGTGCTGAAGAGATCATTCTCAAAGGACGTGATACAGCCAAAAACACACAAGAAATTGCAGGCCAAGCTGACGCTGTGCTCGCTGAAATCCGAAACAGCATTAATGAGATAAATACGCTCACTACCGATATTGCTAACGGTGCCGAAAGCCAAAACACAACATCAATGGAAGTTAACCAAAGCACCAACAACATGCGAGCAATGAGCCAAGCTGCATCCGAAAAAGCCACAGAGCAAGAACAACGTTGCGCAGGCATGGTTACGCTCACTAGCAAACAAGACATTGAGCTAAATAAATTTAAAGTGTAACCATAAAGCATTGGCAATATCACCGAGCGAACTCCAGTTGCTGCGTTCAGAGCCGGTTATCACGTTCAACTTGGGAAAAAAAAGGCAAAACAACGTTGAAAAACGTTTCGAGGTTTTTCGACAACAAGGTAGACGGATGAGGCCCTCCCAAGGGCCTGATTTTTTTGTTCTCATGCTGGGTGACTGACTTCAATGTAGAACGACTATATTTTCAAATCCACGACGTACCGCCTCAGCCTGAATGCCGACCAATTTTCGCTGAGCAATCATATTGAGGTTAATTGGGTATATAGACGAAAAGAATAAGACATAGGAAAGCGCTTTCCTATTAGTATATTCTAAATAATTAATATGAAATTAGTCCCATAATAGAGACACCCCACCTGCACCACCTTCGTGCATACTCGTCGAAATCGAGATACTCATCTACCTGTTTACCTTCTGATTTACATAACAAAGCCTTCCTTTCATTGTGGAAATGTCTGTTAGACATTCACTCAAAGGCCATAAACAGCACCCATCAAAATAATAAAATACGTAAAACAAAAAGGACTATTCATGAAAGCACGGCTAGCACTCTCTTCCCTTGCATTATCACTGGCAGCCATGGCTGCCAACACCGCACAAGCACAATGTTTCGGCAATGTTTATTCTATCAATGGTGGGCGGGGCGACGTTGGCTTCCTACTCGACCTCAAAGAAGACAATAAATTGCTGGGCTATTCGAACCCAGGAGACCGCGCACTAATATCATCTAGGGCGGCCTT